>DATKEY010000318.1:0-8982 GCA_035544475.1 Candidatus Dormiibacterota bacterium
TCCCAGTTCCTCCACGGCGAGCAGGGCGCGCTGATCTGCGCCTCGAAGATCGTCCAGACCGTCCCCGACATCGACAGCAAGTTCTACGCGGCCACCCAGGTGATGGACGAGGCGCGTCACGTGGAGGCGTACTCCCGCTACCTCCAGGAGAAGCTGGGGCTCGCGTACCCCATCAACCCACACCTCAAGGCTCTGCTCGGCGACGTCATCAGCGACAGCCGCTGGGACATGACCTACCTGGGGATGCAGGTGCTCATCGAGGGCCTCGCCCTCGCCGCCTTCGGCCTCATCCGCGATGTCGCCCAGGACCCGCTCGGTCGGTCGGTGGTCGCCTACGTGATGCAGGACGAGGCACGTCACGTCGCCTTCGGCCGGCTCTCGCTGCGCGACTACTACCCGCAGCTGACCCAGAAGGAGCGTGACGAGCGCGAGGAGTTCTGCGTCGAGGCCTGCTACCTGATGCGCGATCGCTTCCAGGCGGAGGAGGTCTGGGGGAACCTCGGCCTCGATGTGGACGAATGTGTCCGGTACCTCGAGAACTCCGAGAGCAACCGGATGTTCAAGTCGCTCCTCTTCACCCGCATCGTCCCGATGCTCAAGGACATCGGCCTGTGGGGCCCGCGGATCAACAACGCCTTCGCCGACATGGGCGTCGCCGGCTACCAGACCATCGACCTCGAGCAGGTGATGGCCGCCGACGAGCAGCAAGCCGAGGAGATCGACGCGGCCCGCATCGCCCAGGTCGCCGAGACGATCGCGGTGGGCGGGGGGGAGGCGGGGGTCGTAGACCCCCGCGGTGAAGAGAGCGCCGCGTAGAGCGAGCGCGGGGAGGAGCCGGGGCGACACGGCCGCCCCGGCTCCTTTTCTCAACGGAGCCTGCCGCGCCTCGCGGTTGTTCACAATCACGCCCGTGCCGATCCGGCTGCGCCTGGCCCTTCTCTGCACCGCCCTGGTGCTCGCCGTCCTCGGGGTCGGCGGGGTGCTCTTCACCAACGTGCTCCGGGGCGACCTGCTCCGCGAGCTCGACGACGAGCTGCGCGCCCGCGCCGGCCGCACCGTCGCGGCGCTGCGGGCGGGCGCGCCCACCCAGTCGCAGGCCACCCAGGTCGTCGGCCCTCTGCACCTCGTCGCCAAGATCTCCGACCCGGATGGGCACATCGTGGCGGCGTCGGCGCCGGCGCTCGTGGCGACCCTGTTCACCCCGGCGCAGCTGCGCTCCGCGGCCGCGTCGGGCAGCCTGGTCGACCGCATGCTGACCGCGCGTCCGCAGGGCGGCACCAGCCCCGTCCGGCTGCGCCTCCTCGTCGCGCCCGACCCGGCCACGGCGGGCGGCTTCGTCGTCGTGGGCGCCACCCTCGACCCGGTCGACGACGCACTGGACCACGTCAGAGGGGAGCTGCTCATCGCCGCCGCCCTGGCCGCGCCGCTCTCGGCGCTCGGCGCCTGGGCGCTCGCGGGAGCGGCGCTGCGGCCGGTGGAGCGGCTGCGGCGCGACGTGGCACGGATCTCGGAGCGCGACACCACCTCGAGGGTCGGGACCCCCCGGACCCGCGACGAGCTCGAGGCCCTCGCGACGACGATGAACGCCCTCCTCGAGCGGCTGCAGTCCGCGCTCGCCCGGGAGCGACGCCTGATCGCGGATGCCGCCCACGAGCTGCGCAGCCCGCTCACGATCCTGCGCACCGAGCTCGAGCTCGCCGGCCGGCGCGGTCGCACCCGGGAGGAGCTCGTCGAGGCGGTGGGCAGCGCCGCCCAGGAGACCGACCGCCTCGTGCGCCTCGCCGAGGACCTGCTCTTCCTCTCCCGCACCGATGAGCGCACCCCGCTCCTGCGGCTCGAACCGGCCCGCGTCCTCGAGGTCCTCGACGACGCCGTCGCGGGGCAGGCGACCCACGCCAGGTCCGCCGGCGTGGAGCTGCGGATCAGCGCCCCCGAGGAGCTCGTCGCCGTGCTCGACGAGGCTCGGATCCGCCAGGCGGTCACGAATCTGCTCGACAATGCGCTGCGCATGGCCCCCGCGGGGGGCGCGGTCGGCGTCGACGCGCAGGTCGAGGACGGCATGGCGGTGATCTCGGTGAGCGACTCCGGTCCGGGATTCCCCCCGGGCTTCATCGATCACGCCTTCGAGCGCTTCCGGCGTGCCGACGAGGCGCGCCACCGCGACGGCGGCGGCACCGGCCTCGGTCTCGCGATCGTCGACGCCATCGCCCGGGCGCACAGCGGCCACGCCGAGGCGCGCAACCGGCCCGAGGGAGGAGCCACCGTGAGCCTCACGATTCCCATCGCCGGACCCGGGGAGGCCCGGCCGTGACCGCCCAGCGCTGGCCGATGGCGAGGGTGCTCGTCGTCGAGGACGAGGGCCGGATGGCGACCCTGCTCGCGCGGGGCCTCGGCGAGGAGGGCTACGCCGTCGATGTCGCGGTCACCGGGCCGGAGGCGCTCTCCCGGGCCACCGAGCATCCCTACGACGCCATCGTCCTCGACGTCATGCTCCCGGGGGCGAGCGGCGTCGAGGTCTGCCGCGAGCTGCGCCGGAGGGAACGCTGGACCCCGGTCGTCATGGTCACCGCTCGCGACGCGATCTGGGACCGGATCGCCGGGCTCGACAGCGGCGCCGACGACTACGTCGTCAAGCCCTTCGCCTTCTCAGAGCTCGCAGCGCGGGTGCGGGCGCTCATCCGCCGCGGCGCCCGCGAGGCCGCGGTGCTCGAGGTGGGGACGCTCCGGCTCGACCCCGTGCAGCGCAAGGTCTGGCGCGACGGCGCCGAGGTCGCTCTCAGCCGCCGTGAGTTCGCCCTCCTCGAGCTGATGATGCGGCACGCGGGCGAGGTGCTCAGCCGCACCGCCATCCTCGAGCACGTGTGGGGGACGTCGGACCATCCCCGGTCGAACATCGTCGACCAGTACATCGCGTACCTGCGCAGCAAGGTCGATCGCGGATTCGGCCACCGCGACATCGAGACCCTCAGCGGCATCGGCTACCGGCTGCGCACCCCACCGCCCCTGCCGCTCCCGGCAGACGGCGGCGCCTGACCGGGCGCTGACCCCTCCCCGGTGGCCAGCGCCTCGGCGAGCTGCCGCGGGCTGATGTTGGCGCCGCTGCAGATAAATGCCACGCGGCGGCCACGCAGACGGGGACGCACACGCGGATCGAGCGCCGCCGCGAGCGGAGCGGCGCCCGCAGGCTCGACGAGGGTGCTCGTCTTCTCGATCATGAGCCGGACCGCGCGCAGCAGGTCGCGATCGTCGACGAGGACGAAGTCGTCGAGGAGGCGCCGCAGGATCCGCTGCGGGAGGTCGAAGGTGGTCCGCGTCGCCAGCCCCTCGGCGACGGTCGCGTTCGGACGCTCGAGCAGGTGCCCCGCACGCCACGCGTCGTGGGCCGCGGGGGACTGCGCGGACTGGACGCCGATCACCTCGATCGCGGGATTCAGCGCCTTGGCGACGGTGCAGGCACCCGCGGCGCCGCTGCCCCCGCCGATCGGGACGATGACGACCTCGACCCCCGGCTGCTCCTCGAGGATCTCGAGCGTGTGCGTCCCCACCCCCGCGATGAGGTCCGGCTCGTCGCCGGAGTGGACGTAGTGCAGGCCGCGCTCGGCGGCGAGCGCCTCGCAGCGCTCGCGGGCGTCGTCGAAGTCGCGGCCGGCGAGGATCACCTCGGCGCCGAGGTCGCGCATCCCCTCGACCTTGACCGGGTTCGCGTTCTCGGGCGCGAAGACGATCGCGGTGGCACCGACGAGGCGCGCGGCATAGGCGACCGACTGGCCGTGGTTGCCCGTGCTCGCCGCGACCACGCCACGCGCCCGGACGCCGGGGTCGAGCCCGGTCATCAGGTTGACGCCCCCGCGCACCTTGAAGGCGCCGGTCGGGAGCAGGTTCTCGTGCTTGACCCACACCTCGGCGTCGACGAGGCGCTCGAGCGCCGGGATGCGGCGCAGCGGCGTCGGATCCAGGTGGGGACGGATCCGCTCGCGCGCCGCGACCACGTCGTCGAGCGTCGGCTCGCGGAGCGTCCCTGCCCGGATCATGGGGTGAGTATGCGGTCAGGAGGGCGAGGCGACCTTCCAGAGGTGGCCGTCGGGGTCGCTGAAGTAGCCGAAGTACCCGCCCCACTGGGCGGCGGCCGGCTCCTTCACGACGCTCCCCCCGGCCGCCGCGGCCCTGGCGACGAGCTCGTCCACGGCCTCGCGCGAGGACACGATGCAGTGGAAGGAGACGCCGCGGAACCCGGAGCCGTCGGGAGAGACGCCCGCGTCCTCGGCCGCCGCATCCCACTGGTAGAGCCCGAGTGACGAGGACCCGTCACCGAGGGTGAACGACACGAAGTTGGGGTAGTCCTGGTCGACCGCGCAGCCGAGCCCGTCCGCGTAGAACGTCCGGGCGCGGGCCAGGTCCTCGACGCCGATCATGATCGTGGTCATCTGCAGAGGCACGTCCGTCTCCCGAGTTGTGCGGTGGGGTGAAGACCCTACCGTCTGACGGAGCCGGGCGGCCGGATGTGACCGGCTACTGGAGGACGCCCTCCCCGGTGACGTGCACCTTCGTCACCGGGGCGCTGATGCAGTCGCCGTCCACAGGCGTGATCTCGAAGCTGCCCGAGAAGCGGGGGCCCTTGAACTCGCCGGAGACGAAGCCACCGCCGGAGGGCGGCTTCCCGCCGTACGTGAAGGTGAAGCTCTGGCCGATGTCCTTCGTCCCCGCGGTGGTGGGGATGCTGAGCGAGTTCATCCCCGCACCGTCGCCGTCGCCGGTGATCGCCGAGAGGCAGCCGTTGGGATGGGCGACGCCGTAGCGACCCTCGACCCCGGTCACGCCCCGGCCGTTGGGGTCGGCGCCCTCGACCGGGCCGGTGCACTGCAGCGTGCCGCTCTGGCCGCCGGTCGTGATGGTTCCCGAGCCGGGCGCGCCGGAGAGACCCGGGGACAGGCTCGCGTAGAACGAGAACCGGCACGTCGACCGGCCCTGGTCGGCGGCCGCGCGATGCGCGCCGCCGCTCCATCCCAGGAGCACGACCGAGACCGCCATGACTGCCACAGCCCGATGCCGCATGACCTCCCCCTCCGACCTGGTGTCATCCCCGTAGACCGGCGCGATCGGTCACGTGTTGCACGCAGGCCCGTGTGGGAGGCGCGTGAAGGGCGGCCGGCCGGCGGCCGGCCGAGGTGCCGGCGGCGGCTAGTACATGAAGCGCTTGTCGTCGCGCCCTCCCGTGGTGCCGTACCACGGGATCGCGATCATGACCCCGAAGACGATCACGAGGAACGCGATGAAGAGCCCTATCTCGACCATGCCGCTTCACCTCCAGTCGGGCGATCGATGGCGAGGATACCCCGGCCGCAGGCGCCCGACGAGCACCTCGTCGTCCACCATTTGAACGGGCTCGAGCGCCCTCCCCGGCGGCGTCAGCCGGCGAGGTCCTTGCGAGCGAAGCGCCACGAGCCGGCCGCGAGCGCGAGCGCTGCAACCGCGAGCACGCCCGCGACATTGACGAGCCGCAGCCCGTGGAGCAGCGGTGTGCCGTAGTAGTAGAGCGCGGAGAGGCGGAGCACGGCACCCGGCAACGGCAGCTCCGGGCCGATGAAGCTGATGAAGAACCAGGCCGCGAGGAGGACGCCGAGCAGACCGGTGTCGGCCGCGGTGCGCAGCCAGCCCGACGCCAGGTATCCCAGGGCGGCGACGAGCAGGCCGAGCGGGATCATGCCGAGCGCCGCCTCGGCGAGGTGGCCCCCGTCGAGCCGCAGTCCGGAGGTGGCGCTGGTGATCGCCGAGGCGGCGAGGGTGACCGCGCCGATGACGACCGACGCCGTCGCGACCGCAGCGAAGCGCCCGAGCATCACCCGCACGCGCGACTGCGGCGTCGAGAGCAGCAGCTCGAGCCGGCCCTGCTCCTCGTCGGCGGCCCATCGGTTGACCTGGGTGACCACGAAGACCATCAGGAGAACCGGCAGGATCACGAAGATGGTGCTCAGCAGGGTCTCGTTCTGGGCGATCGCGCCCCCGCCGACCTTCTCGACGAGGGAGCGCAGGAACGAGGAGCTGGAGTAGAGGCTGCTCAACCGTCCCTGGATCTGCTCGGTGCCGACCACGATCCAGGCGGCGAACCCCGCGATGCCCAGTGTCCACCAGAGCGTCGGCGCGGCGATCGCACCCAGGCTCCGGGTGTACACCGAGCGCAGCGACCACTCGCCGACCGGGAGCGGGGCGGGACGGCGGTGGGCGCGGGCGGGCAGCCGCAGCCAGCCCGGGAGCGGCGTCGTGCCTCCGATGTCGCGCCGGGCGAAGAGCGGGATCGCCGCGAGCCCCAGGATGACCGCCAGGGCGACGAGCACGAGCATGCCCCCGGCGGAGGTGCCGTAGCTCGCCACCAGCGGCTTGCTGAGGTTGTAGTAGTAGACCGGGGAGAGCCGGGAGATCCAGTCGGTCCCGGACTCGACCCGGTGGACCATGTCGACCACGACCGCGGCGGCCAGCAGTGCCGCGGTCCAGCCGGCCGCCTCGCGGCGCTCCAGGGTGAACTGGGAGATCAGCAGCGCGAGGCCACCGAAGACGGCGGAGACGAGCGCGACGTCGAGGCCGAAGAGGATCGCGTCGCCGAGCCCGAAGCCGGGGCTGAGATGGCGGGTGCCCGCGAAGATGATGAGCCCCATCAGCACGCCCATGCCCAGCAGCGCGGTCCACAGTGCGGCGAGCTTCTCGATCGCGATGCGCGCGCGGCTGTGCGGCACCGCGAGCAGCACGTCGAGCACCCCGCGCTCCTCCTCGCCGCGCAACGTCCGGCTTCCGGCCAGGAGCGGCCAGATCGCCACGCACAGCATGAAGGTCCCGATCTTGAAGGTGGCGTAGCCGGCGGTGGTGTCGACCGCGACCGGCGCCGCGTTCCAGGAGAACGAGTCGGCGATCGAGGTGAGGGACGCCCTGCCGGTCGCGGTCCCGATGAGCTGGTTGGCGGCGGCCATCGTGTAGAGGACGGTGACCGCCATGCTCGCGCCCCAGGCGACGACGGCGGTGCGATAGCCCCGCAGGGTGCGGAGGAAGACGCTCCTAGACCACACCGGCGGTCTCCTTCGGCGCCCGGCCGTCGGGCTCGTAGAAGCGGAGGAAGATGTCCTCGAGGCTGGGCTCGTGGCTGGTCAGCGAGAGCACACGGTGCTGCGCCGCCGCCTTGATCACCGCGTCGGCGGGGCCCTGCATCGCCAGCCGCAGGCCACGTCCGCCGGGCGTCGACTCGACCGACGACACGCTCTCGAGGCCGGCGAACGCCTCCGGCGGCACGGCCTCGGCGAAGGTGATCGTGATCTCGTAGTGGCGGATGTCCCGCAGCTCGGCGAGCCCGCCGACCCGGACGATGCGGCCTTCGCGGATGATCCCGACCCGGCTGCACCACTGCTCCACCTCGCTGAGCACGTGCGACGAGAGCAGCACCGTGCGCCCCTCGTCCCGCACCTCGGCGAGCATCCTGCCGAGCTCGTGCTGGTTCAGCGGGTCGAGCCCGCTGGTCGGCTCGTCGAGGATGAGCAGCCGTGGCCGGTGCATGAACGCCTGGATGAGGATGAGCTTGCGCTTGTTCCCCGTCGAGTACTGCCGGAACTTCCGCGTGGGATCGAACTCCAGGCGCTCGACGAGCTGCCGCAGGTACGCCTGGTCGACCCCGCCGCGAAGGTGGGCGAGGTACTCGAGGATCTGTCCGCCGGTGAGGTTCGGGTCGAGCGCAGGCTCACCCGGCACGTACCCGACCAGCCGGTGGATCTCCAGCGAGTCGCGCCAGCAGTCGAGACCGGCGATCCGCGCGCTGCCTGCGTCGGCGCGGAGCAGCGCCATCAGCACCCGGATCGTGGTGGTCTTGCCGGCTCCATTCGGGCCCAGGAAGGCGAAGACCTCGCCCTCCTGCACCGTGAAGGACACATCGACGATGCCACGGCTCCTCCCGTAGCTCTTGGTGAGGCCCTCGACCTCGACAGTCGCCGTCATTCGACCAGTCTCCTTCTCAGCCGAACCACAGACGCAGGCTCTCCTCGTCGAGCCCGGTGAACGACCCCGCGGAAAGTCCGAGGATCCGCTCGAGGGCGTCGACGTGCGCCGCGTTCGCGCGCACGACCGTCTCGAACGGGATGGTTCCCGCCTGGCGCGCGAAGAAGTGCTCGAGCGCCTCGTCGCCGAAGCCCTGGAACAGCGCCACGATCGTCCGGGCGGTCTCGTCGGGGTAGGGGACGGTGAAGACGCCCTCCTCGACCCCCTGCCGGATGATCGGCTCGAGCAGCGGCACCAGACGGCTCACGGCGAGGCGGCGCGACTTCTCGCGCACGATCGCGTTGTCGTCCGAGACCCACACCTCGAGGATCGCGAGCATCAGCTCCTTGCGCTGGGCCTTCCACGCTGCGATGCCGGCAAACACCTCCTCGAGCTTCCGTGCCGCGGAGAGGTGGGGATCGTCGAGGAGGGGGGCGAGGGCGGCGAGCGCGCCATCGGTGCTGCGCTCGACGACCGCTTCGAGGAGCGCGCGCTTCGAGTCGAAGTAGTGGTAGAAGGCGCCCTTCGAGGCGCCGAGCTGGTCCAGGACGTCCTGGACGGTCATCTGCTCGTAGCCCTTCGTCTGGATGAGGCGGAGCGCGACGTCGACGAACGCGTCCCGCCGGACCGTCTGTGCCGCCCGCTCCGTTCGCGCCATGGCTCCACCCTAGCAGACCGACGGTCGGTCTGCCCTCAACGAAGCCTCCATGCAGTCCTGCTGAGGTCCGCCCGCGACGGTGCGCGTCGACGCTTGACTCATGACTCGAACCCAAGTAGCATGCCACCAAGTAACTTCAATTCAAGTTACTTGAAGACGCTGGACTTGGGGGGCTCCCGGAGTGCAACTGACGTCATCCCCGCAGCCGGTGATGCGGGTCGGGGACGACTTCGAGGACGAATACCCGGGCGCGAGCGCCCTCGCCACCGAGTGCTACGCCAACCTCGTCCGCACCGGGGACCTTCTCCTCGAGC
>DATKEY010000319.1:0-4630 GCA_035544475.1 Candidatus Dormiibacterota bacterium
GGAGCACCTCGAGGACCGGGAGCACCTGGCGGCGCGCCTCGCCTCCGGTGACCGGTTGAGGATCAAGTTCGGGGTGGACCCGACGGCTCCCGACATCCATCTGGGGCACACGGTTCCGATGCGGCGGCTGCGGGCGTGGCAGGAGGCGGGGCACCTGCCGGTGATCATCATCGGGGACTGGACGGCGCGGATCGGGGATCCGACCGGGCGGTCGGAGACGCGGCCGCCGCTGAGCGCGGAGACGGTGGCGGCGAATGCGCAGACGTACCTCGACCAGCTCTTCGCCATCCTCGACCGGGAGCGCACCGAGGTGCGGTTCCAGAGCGAATGGTTCGACGGCATCGGGCTGTCCGAGATCCTCCGGCTGTGTGCGGGGCGCACCGTCCAGCAGCTCATGCAGCGCGCCGACTTCTCGGAGCGGATGGCCGCCGAGCGGCCGATCGGGGTCCACGAGCTCCTCTACCCACTGCTCCAGGGCTACGACTCCGTCGCCGTCGACGCCGACCTCGAGATCGGCGGGACCGACCAGCTCTTCAACCTGCTCGCCGCCCGCGACGTCCAGCGCTGGTACGGCAGGCCGGTGCAGGACGTCGCCACCTTCCCGATCCTGGAGGGCACCGACGGGGTCCGGAAGATGAGCAAGAGCTACGGCAACTACATCGGCGTCGCCGAATCGCCCGAGGAGCAGTACGGCAAGGCGATGTCGATCCCCGACGGCATGATCGTCCGCTGGCTCACCCTCGTCACCGACGTCCCCGCAGCGGAGGTCGAGGAGATCGCCCGCGGGCTCGCCGCGGAGGAGGTCAACCCCCGCGACGCGAAGGCACGGCTCGCGCGCGCGATCGTCATCCAGTTCCACGGCTCCGGCGCCGCCGAGGCGGCGGAGGCGGCGTTCCGCAGGGTCCACGGCGGGGGCGGGATGCCGGACGAGGTCCCCGAGGTGGCGTTTGCCACCGCCGACGCGCCGCGCGACGCCGTCGGCTTCGTCGCCGACGCGCTGCGGGCCGTCGGGGACGGCCGCTCGGGGAGCGACATCCGCCGTGCTCTCTCCCAGAGCGGCGTCACGCTGAACGACCCCGACGCGGGGGTCCGCCACGCGGTCACCGACCCCAAGACCCCGATCCGGTTCACCGCCGACGGCGCCGCCGGCGGGCCGAGGGTGGTCGTCGGGGAGGGGGGCGTGACCGTCCACCCGGGGGCCGTCCTCCAGGTCGGCAAGCGCCTCTTCATCCGCTGCGTGGCCCGCTGATCCACGGGGGCCGGCGGCGGGCGGCTCAGTACACTTGTCGGTGGCAGCAGCCGCTAGAATTCGGGAACGTCTGTTCGGCGCGCCGCGCCAGAGGGCAGGTGGCGGCGCCGGGAGGGCGACATGTCCGGTCACAGCAAATGGGCGGGGATCAAGCACAAGAAGGCGATCGTCGACGCCAAGCGCGGACAGATCTTCACCAAGGTCGCCCGGGAGGTCACGGTCGCGGCTCGCGACGGCGGGCCCGACGTCGAGGGCAACTTCCGCCTCCGGCTCGCCATCCAGAAGGCGAGGGAGGTGAACATGCCCGCCGACAACATCGAGCGGGCGATCCAGCGCGGCGTCGGCGGCAAGGAGGGCGCCCAGCTCGAGGACATCCGCTACGAGGGCTACGGCCCCCACGGGGTGGCCGTGATGGTCGACGTCCTCACCGACAACCGCAATCGCACCGTGGCGGCGCTCCGCAACATCTTCACCCGCTCCGGCGGGTCGCTCGGAGAGAGCAACACCGTCGCCTGGATGTTCACCCAGCAGGGTGTGATCCGCATCGGCGCCGGCGACGCCGACCCCGAGGAGCTCGCTCTCGAGGTGCTCGACGCGGTCGACGTCGGTGACGACGGCGACGTGGCCGTCGACGGCGGCTCGGTCCAGGTCACCGTCGCCCCGGCGCGGTTCGAGGACACCCGCCGCGCCCTCGAGGCGAAGGGCTACGCCATCGAGAACGCCGAGGTGACGATGGCCGCGAGCAACTCGGTGGTCGTCGACGCCAAGCAGGCGCCGGTGGTCCTGCGGCTGCTGGAGTCCCTCGAGGACCAGGACGACGTGCAGCAGGTCCACGCGAACGTGGAGATCCCCGACGAGGTCCTCGAATCGGTTGGCTGAGGCGACCGGCGACACGTGATCGTCCTGGGGGTGGATCCCGGCCTGGCCCGCACCGGCGTCGCCGTCGTCGAGGGGGGTCCGGGCTCGCTCCGCCTCCAGCACGCGGGGTGCATCGAGACCTCGCCCGAGGCCTCCGACCCCGACCGGCTCGCGCTCCTCCTCGGCGCCCTCGAGCTGCTCGTCGCCCGCGAGCGTCCCGAGGCCGCCGCGGTCGAGCAGCTCTTCTTCTCGACGAACCGGCGAACCGCGATGCGCGTCGGCGAGGCGCGCGGGGTGATCCTCTGCGGGCTCGCCCGCGCCGGCCTCGCCGTCGCCGAGTACACCCCCCTGCAGGTGAAGGAGGCGGTCGCGGGCTGGGGAGCGGCGCCGAAGTCGCAGGTGGCGCGGATGGTGCGCACCCTGCTCGGCGGCGTGCGGATCGACGGCCCGGACGACGTCGCCGACGCCTGCGCGGTCGCCGTCTGCCACCACCACCGTGCGCGTCTCGGCGGCGCCGTGCCCAACCCGGCGCTGACGGGGGCACGGATGTCCCCCCGGCTCGCCGAGGCGGTGGCCCGGGCCGCGGGGCGGGCGACGTCGTGATCGCGCTGCTCAGCGGCCGCGTCGCCGCCCTCGACGGCACCACCGTGGTCATCGACACCGGCGGGGTCGGCTACGAGGTGGGCTGCCACCTGCGCACGATCGCGGCGCTCCACGAGTGGTCCGCGGGCGAGGTGCCGGTGACCCTCCACATCCACACCTCGGTGAGCGAGGACGCCATCCGCCTCTACGGCTTCCTCGGCTCCGCCGAGCTGCGGCTCTTCCGCCTTCTCCTCGGTGTCGAGCGGATCGGGCCCAAGGCGGCGCTCGGCATCCTCGGCCGCGCCGACCTGCCCACCCTCGTGCGGGCGCTCCGCAGCGGCGACGTCGCCCTGCTCTCGACCGTCCCGGGGATCGGGCGCAAGACCGCCGAGCGCATCGTCCTCGAGCTCCGCGACCGGCTCGACGACATGTCCCTGCCCGGCGACGGCGCCACCGCCGCGCCCGAGCAGCGCACCGTCGCGGCGGCGGTGGAGGGCCTGGTCGCGCTCGGCTTCCGCGAGGCCGAGGCGCGCGCCGCGGTCGCCGCCGCGGTCGCCGAGAGCGGGGACGAGCCCGCCGTCGGCGGCCTCGTCGCCCTCGCCCTGCGCCGCCTCGACCGGGTGCCGACGTGACCGAGCCCGACGTCCGGCTGGTGGGCCCGGGCGAGGCCGAGGAGGACCGCGTCGAGGAGTCCGCGCTCCGCCCGCGGAGCATCGCCGACTTCGTCGGCCAGCCGGCGGTGCGCGAGCAGCTCGGCATCCTGCTCGAGGCGGCGCGACAGCGCAACGAGCCGCTCGACCACGTCCTGCTCCACGGCCCTCCGGGGCTGGGCAAGACCACCCTCGCGCAGATCATCGCCAACGAGATGGGGGTGCGGTTGCGCACGACGAGCGGGCCGGCGATCGAGCACCAGGGCACCCTGGCGTCGATCCTCACCAACCTCGACGCCGGCGACGTCTTCTTCGTCGACGAGATCCACCGCCTCAGCCGCACCGTCGAGGAGGCGCTCTACCCGGCGATGGAGGACTTCGCCTTCGACTGGGTCGCGGGCAAGGGCGCCGGCGCCCAGGCGATGCGGCTCAGCCTGCAGCGCTTCACCGTGGTCGGCGCGACCACCCGGGCGGGGGCGCTCGGCGGGCCGCTGCGCGACCGCTTCGGCATCACCATCCGCCTCGACTTCTACGACACCCCCGAGCTGCGCGCCATCGTCCGCCGCTCCGCCGGGCTCCTCCGCATCGCCATCGACGAGGGCGGCGCCGACCTGCTCGCGAGCCGTTCGCGGGGGACTCCGCGGATCGCCAACCGGCTCCTCCGTCGGGCGCGCGACTACGCCCAGGTCCGCGCCTCGGGACGCATCGACGCCGACGTCGCCGAGCGGGCGCTGCGCGTCCTCGGCGTCGACGAGGTGGGGCTCGACGACATGGACCGGCGGGTCCTCGGGGTCCTCTGCGGGGCCTATTCGGGCCGTCCCGTCGGTCTCCAGACGCTCGCGGTCAGCGTCCAGGAGGACAGCGACACCGTCGAGGACGTCGTCGAGCCCTACCTCATCCGCCTCGGCTACATCGCCCGGACGCCGTCGGGACGGCTCGCCACCGCCGGCGCCTACCGGCATCTCGGCCTGCCCGTCCCCCGCGGGGTGCCCGGAGCCGCCGCGGTGCAGCCGGAGCTGCTCTGAGCCGGACCATGGCCACCACCGCTCCGGGAGCGGCGACCGCCGAGTTCGACTACCCGCTCCCGCCCGAGCGCATCGCCCAGCGTCCGCTCGCCGAGCGCGACGCGTCGCTGCTGCTCCACCTCCCTCCGGAGGGCCCGCCGGAGGACCGCGGTTTCCGCGAGCTGCCGTCGCTCCTGCGCCGCGGTGACCTCCTCGTCGTCAACGACACGCGGGTGCGCGCCGCCCGGCTCCGCGCCCGCCGGCCCGGTGGCGGGGCCGCCGAGCTG
>DATKEY010000320.1:0-3163 GCA_035544475.1 Candidatus Dormiibacterota bacterium
AGGAGAGGGCGATGTCCCAGTGGCGCCCGCCCCCCACGAGGGGGGAGGCGTCGACCATGACGACGCGGGCGCCCTCGGTGGGGTCACCGGTGCGGATGAAGCGCAGATTGAGCTTGGTGTCGAGCGCCAGCACCGCGAGCACCCTCTCGTGCGGGGTCGCCATCAGGACGGTGTCCCGGGTGGGCGGACCCGCGAGCGACGACCGCCGGGTGTAGCGCACGCTGACCGCCCCCTCGGATCGCTGCAGCGCCCGGGCGACGTCGGGCGGGAAGGCGGGCCGGGTCCGGGCCACCGCTCAGGTCGCGCGGCGCTGCGCGAGCCCGACCGCGGCCACCGCCCCCGCCCCGGCGGCGATGAGGAGGAGGGCCACCCCGCCGATCCGCGCCGCCGCCCCGCCGCCGAGCAGACGGACGGCGAGGACGGCGCCGAGGACGAGCGTCGCCACGCAGAGGTACAGCGTCGCGGGGGTCACCCAGGTCCGCCGCAGCGAGCCGGTCGCGGGGCGGGAGACCATCAGCAGCATGAACAGGTCGGCCACCGGGACGAGCGCGTCCACGGCGGGGGGAAGCTCGGGCGCGGGGCGGTCGGGGATGCGGGTGAAGCGGTTCACGCCCGCACTCTACCCGCGCGACGCCGTACGGTCCGCGCGCTGTGGGACTCCGTTACAGTCCGGCGCCATGAGCGCGCTCCCGGTGATCGACGTCTCGCGACCGCCCGGCGCGATCGCGGCGGAGATCGAGACGGCGTGCCGGGACGGCGGCTTCTTCTACGTCACCGGGCACGGGGTGCCGGCCGAGCTCCTGACGCGGCTCGAGGCGGCGAGCCGGGCGTTCTTCGCGCTGCCGCTCGAGAGCAGGATGGAGATCGAGATGGCCCGAGGTGGCCGCGCCTGGCGCGGCTACTTCCCGGTCGGTGGCGAGCTCACCTCGGGGCGTCCCGACCGCAAGGAGGGGCTCTACTTCGGCGTCGAGCTCGGCGACGACGATCCGCGCGTCCGCGCGGGGGTCCCGCTCCACGGTCGCAACCTCTTCCCGCGCGACGTCCCCGAGCTGCGTGACCTCGTCCTCGCATATCTCGACGCCCTGGAGGGGGTGGCGCAGACGGTGTTGCGCGGGATCGCGGTCAGCCTCGGCCTCGAGGCCGAGTACTTCGCGGCGCGGTACACCGCGAACCCCACCGTGCTCTTCCGGATCTTCCACTACCCGCCGGCGCCACCGGTCGGTGACGAGTGGGGGGTGGGGGAGCACACCGACTACGGGCTCCTCACCCTGCTCGCCCAGGACGAGAACGCCGGCCTCCAGGTGCACACCCCGGGCGGGTGGGTCGACGCGCCGCCGATCGCGGGCACCTTCGTGTGCAACCTCGGCGACATGCTCGACCGGCTCACCGGCGGCTGGTACCGCTCGACCGCGCACCGGGTCGTCAACCGGACCGGCCGCGGGCGGCTGTCGTTCGCCTACTTCCTCGACCCGGACTTCGACGCCGAGATCCCTCGGCTGCCCGAGCACAGCACGCCCGTCGCCGGTCGAGGCCGCTGGGACGGAGAGGACGTCCACGCGTTTCGCGGCACCTACGGCGACTACCTCGTCGCCAAGGTGTCGAAGGTGTTCCCCCGGCTGCGCGACCGGATCGACTGAGCGCTCAGGCCTGCTGCTCGGGGACGAGCCAGAGCACGCCGAGCGGCGGCAACGTCAGTGCGACCGAGCAGGGCTGGTCGCCCCAGGGGACGGGCTCGGCGTCGATGCCGCCGTTGCCGACCCCGCTGCCGCCGAAGGGCGCCGCGTCGGTGTTGAGCGCCTCCCTCCAGCGGCCGCCGGCGGGCACGCCGACGCGGTGGCCGTGGCGCACGACCGGGGTCAGGTTGGCGATGCAGACGAGGATGCGCGAGCCGTCGGCGGAGAGTCGCGCGAAGGAGAGCACGCTGTTGTCCGCGTCGTCGCAGTCGAGCCAGCGGAAGCCGCTCCAGTCGAAGTCGCGCTCCCAGAGCGCGGGCTCGGCGAGATAGGTGTGGTTGAGGGCGCGGACGAGATCCTGCACACCGCGGTGCTCCGGGTACTCGAGCAGGTGCCAGTCGACGCTTCCGTCGTGCTTCCACTCGTCGTTCTGCCCGATCTCCCCACCCATGAAGAGCAGCTGGCGTCCGGGATGCGCCCACATCCAGCCGAGCAGCGCACGCAGGTTGGCGAACTGCTGCCAGCGGTCACCCGGCATCTTCGAGAGCAGCGAGCGCTTTCCGTGCGACACCTCGTCGTGGCTGAGCGGGAGGATGAAGTTCTCGTGGAACGCGTACAGCAGCGCGAAGGTCAGCTGGTGGTGATGCCAGCGACGGTGCACGGGTTCCTTCGTGAAGTAGACGAGGGTGTCGTTCATCCACCCCATGTTCCACTTGAAGCCGAACCCGAGCCCGCCGAGGTGGGTGGGCCGTGACACCGCCGGCCACGAGGTCGACTCCTCGGCGACCATCATCACCCCCGGGTGGACGCGGTGCAGCACCGCGTTCGTCTCCTGCAGGAAGGAGATGGCCTCGAGGTTCTCGCGTCCGCCGTACTGGTTGGGCAGCCACTCCCCGTGGTTGCGGGAATAGTCGAGGTACAGCATCGACGCCACCGCGTCGACGCGCAGGCCGTCGACGTGGTACTCGTCGACCCAGAAGAGCGCGTTGGCGACGAGGAAGTTGCGCACCTCGTTGCGCCCGAAGTTGAAGACGAGCGTGCCCCAGTCGGGATGCTCGCCCTGGCGCGGGTCGGCGTGCTCGTACAGTGCGGTGCCGTCGAAGCGGGCGAGCGCCCATGCGTCGCGGGGGAAATGGGCGGGGACCCAGTCGACGACGACTCCGATCCCGCGCCGGTGCAGCCGGTCGACGAGATGGCGGAAGTCGTCGGGGGAACCGTGCCGCGCCGTCGGCGCGTAGTAGCCGGTCACCTGGTATCCCCAGGAGGCGTCGAAGGGATGCTCGGCGACGGGCAGGAGCTCGACGTGCGTGAACCCGAGGTCGGCGACGTAGTCGGGGAGCTGGTCGGCCAGCTCGCGGTAGGTGAGCGGGCGCCAGCCGTCGCCGTCGCGGGCGAGCCGCCACGAGCCGAGGTGGCACTCGTAGACGGACATCGGGGTCTCGAGCGGGTTGGTCGCCGCGCGCCGCGCGAGCCACTCCCCGTCCTCCCAG
>DATKEY010000321.1:0-16139 GCA_035544475.1 Candidatus Dormiibacterota bacterium
GGCGACACGTTCGGGACCGTGGCCTCGGCCGTCGGAGCGCTCGGCGACGGCATCGTCCCGCCCCTCGTCGGCGTCGCGCCCGCGTGGCGGCTGGTGGTCCAGGGCGATGCCGGCGATCGCAGCCTCGGGTCGGTGGCCGCCGAACCGGGGGCGCGGAACGCCTTCGCGGAGCTCGCCGCCGGGGGCCGAGTGCTGTCCTCGCTCCATCGCCGGTCCGGTCCTCCCGGGCGGCACCGGTCGCTCGACGCGGACGTCGACGGGCTCCGCCGGCACCTGCCCGCCCTCGAGCCTGTCTCCCCGGCGCTTGCGGAGCGGATGGCGGAGGGGATCGACCGCCTGGCCACGCTCGCGGGGGCGGCGGTCCCGACGGCGCCCGCACACGGCGCCTTCCGCTTCGACCAGGTGCACCTCGGCGCCCGGGGCCCGGTGCTCATCGATCTCGACTCCTACTGCTGGGCCGAGCCCGCCCGCGACGTCGGCAATCTGCTCGCCTATCTCCGCTGGCGTGAGATCCGCCGCCCCGAGACCGCCGGGGCGGTCGCCGCCGTGCGGGCGGCCTTCCTCGCCGGCTACGCCGGCGCCGGGGCGGCCCCCCCCGACGGCGGCCGGCTCCGCGCCTTCGAGGCGGCGGCGGCGCTGAAGATCGCCGGGCGGCGCTGCCGCCGGCTCGCCGTCGGGGAGTGGGGGCGCCTCGGCGCGCTCGTCTCCGCCGCGCTCGCCCTCGTCGCCGCCGGCGAAGGACGGGCCGCATGACCGCGGCCGCCTGGACGTCGCCGGCGGGCACGCCGGAGGTGCCGCCCGGGGCCCTCGACCCGGAGCTGGTGACGCGGCGCCTGGCGCCGTTTCTCGGCGGGGGCGCTCAGCACCGGGTGGTGGCCGCCGAGGTCGTCGCCCTCGCATCGGGCAGGCGGGCGGTCATCGCATACCGCACGGCGGGCGACGCCGACGGCGCCCGACCGTCCCTGATCGGCAAGACCTACGTCGACCCCGTGCGGGCGCCGCGGCTCCACCGTCTCCTCGAGGATCTGAGCGCCCTCGACATCGCCGCCCCCCGCCCCGTCGCGCATCTGCCGGAGCTGCGAATGGCGGTCTTCGGTGCCTCCTCCGGCCGGCCCATCGACCGCCTGAACGGCGCGGAACGCGTGGTGGGGGTGGTCATGGCGGCGCACTGGCTCTCCACCCTGCACGCCGCGCCGCTGCGTCTCGACCGCCGTCTCGACCCGGCCGCCGAGACCCGCCGTCTCGACGCCTGGGCGCGGATCGTCGCCGACCGGGATCGCGCCGCCGCCGCGCCGGCCGCGCTGCTGGGCGCGCGGCTCACCGCGCTGTCCTCGCTCATCCGGCCGTCGGCCCGCTCGCCGATCCACAAGGACTTCCATTACCAGCACGCTCTCGTCGAGCCCGGCCGGATGGTCGTGATCGACCTCGACGAGGTGCGCGCCGGCGACCGCGCCGTCGACGTGGCCCACTTCGCCGCCAACCTGCGCCTGCTCGCGATGCGGCAGGGAATCACCTCCGGCGAGCCGGCGAATCTCGAGTCGGTGTTCGTCGAGGCGTACGCGGCGCGCACCGGCTACGAGCGCGACGCGCGCCACCGCTGGTTCGGCGCGTACACGTGCCTGAAGATCGCCCGCCAGCTCGTCTGCGGGCGCGGTCCTGCGCCGGTGCCGGCGGGTGCCGAGCTCGAGCGCCAGGTCGGGCTCATCCTCGAGGAGGGGCTGCGATGGCTGACGGGCTGAGGGTCGCGTACGTGGTGCGAAGCTGGCCGCGGCTGTCGCAGACCTTCGTGCTCAACGAGATCCTCGCGCTGGAGCGGATCGGCGTCGGCATCACGCTCTTCGCCATGAGCCGCTCCGACGAGGCCGTGGTGCAGCCGCAGGTCGCCGAGGTGAGGGCCCCGGTGCACCATCTCGACGAGGGTCCGCTCCGTCGAGCGGGCGCGCACCTGGAGGTGGCCACGGCCTCGCCCTGGCGGTACCTGCGCACCCTGGCATTCGCGCTCACCGGGCGCCGGCTGCTCGGTGGCTACACGCAGAGTGGGGCGCTGGCCGCCTTCGACCGGGCGGTGCTGGTCGCGGCGCGGCTCGGCGTGCGGCGCGGGCGTCCCCCTGTCCACCTCCACGCGCACTTCGCCCACGATCCCGCGCTGGTGGGGCTCCTCGCCCACCGGCTGACGGGATCGACGTTCAGCTTCACCGCCCACGCACGCGACCTCTACCAGATCCCCGCGGCCGCGCTGCGAGGACGGGTTCGGGAGGCGACCACGGTGGTGACCTGCTGCCGCGCCAACCTCGAGCACATCGTCGAGGTCGCCGGCGAGGGCGCGCCGGTCGAGCTGATCTACCACGGCGTCGACCTCGAATGGTTCCATCCCTCCGCCGCTCGTCCGCAGGACCCGGTGCCGCTGGTCGTGTCGGTGGGCAGGCTGGTGGAGAAGAAGGGCTTCGACGACCTGCTGCGCGCGTGCGCGCTGCTGGTTCAGGCGGGCGCCGTGTTCCGCTGCGAGATCTACGGCGACGGACCGTGTCGCGGCCGCCTCGAGGCGCTGCGCGACTCCCTGGGACTGGGGGACGTCGTCGCCTTCCGCGGGCAGCGCACCCAGGCGGAGCTGGTGCGCGCGTACCAGGAGGCCGACGTCTTCGCACTGACGCCGCGGCTCACCGAGGACGGCGATCGTGACGGCGTCCCCAACGTGCTCGTCGAGGCGATGGCGTGTGGGATCCCGGTGGTCTCGACCGTCGTCGGGGGCGTCGCCGAGCTCGTCGACGACGGGTGCGACGGACTGCTGGCACCCGCGGGAGACAGCGCCGCCATCGCCGCCCGCCTCGGCAGTCTGCTCGGCGACGCCGAGCTGCGCCGCCGTCTCGGTGGGTCGGCGGCGCGCAGCGCCTCGCGATTCGACCGCGCGAGCGCGGCGACGCGGCTGGCCGAGCTCTTCGCGCACGCGGCGACCCGCGGACCCGGACGGGAGGCTCACTCGGGTCCGGCGGCGGTGGTGCGGTGAGCATCATGGAGGCGCCGCAGGAGCTCGAGCCGCTGGCGAGCGCGGCGCTGCGCCGGCGCTTTCCACAGCTCGCCGTGGCCCTCGATGCCGAGGAGATGCGCGGGCACCTGCAGAGGCTCCTGCTCGACGGCACCGGGCTGGTCGCGCTCTCGTGCGCCCGGCCGCGGGCGGAGGTCGACGGCGACGTCTGCTGGCTGCAGTACCCGCTGCGGATCGACGGCGCGCCGGACGGATCCCGCGACCTGCTCGTGCTCGGCGCGATGTTCGCCGATCCGGACCGCGCCGGCCGGTACGAGCGCACCGTGCTCGCCCCGCCGTCGGCCCGGTGGGCGGCGCTGCGGACCGGGGGGCCACGGCGGTCGGGCGTGCTCCCGTGGCTGCACCTCGCGGTCAGCGTCTTTCCCGTCAACGGCCCACTGCCCACGGTGGTGGATGCCACCGATGAGCGGCGGGTGAGCGCGGTGCTCCGCGACCACCTGGGCGCGGCCGGCGAGGCGGCCGTCGTCACCGGCATCGACCTCGTCAGCTTCCGCCGCAGCGGCGGATGCGTGCTCCGCTACGGCGTCGCGTCGTGCGGTGCGCACTCGACCGTCTTCGGCAAGATCGGCTACGCGGGCGCGGGCGGGCTCGTCCGGGAGACCCTGCTGGCGCTCGGCGCGTGTGGCGGGACGCCGGCGGGCCGGCCGATCGTCTACCCACAGGTGCTCGGCCACGCCGCCGAGCTCGATCTCGTGCTCATCGCCGGTGTCCCCGGGGTGCGTCCCGACCTCCGCGAGGAGACCGGCCTCGACGCCGCGGTGGAGGCGGCGGCGCTGGTGGCGGCGGCGCTCCACACCTCCGGCGTCAGCGCGGGCCGGCTCCACACCCTCGGTGACGAGCTCGAGCGCGCACGCCGCGCGGTCGGTGGCATCGACGGGGACGCGCCCGCGCTCGCGGCATGGCTGGCCGCGGTGCTCGACCGGGTGTCGACGCCGGCGCTGCAGCCGCCGCGATCGCCGGTGCTCGCCCACGGCGACCTCACCCCGTCGCAGCTCCTCCTCGACGGGTCACGGATCGGAATCGTGGATTTCGACGGCCTCTGCCAGGCGGAGCCCGCGTTCGACCTGGGGCGGTTCCTCGCCTACCTCCGCCTGGCGCTCGCCAAGGTGGGGAGGGTGAACGCCGACGTCCTCGCCTCCCGGTTGTCCGCGGCCTACCAGGCCGCGGGTGCGGAGCCGGTGGCCGACGAGCGTGTGGAGCTCAGCGGCATCCTCGCCCTCGTGCAGACCGCGGCACACGGCTGGCGGGAGCTCAAGCCCGCCCGCCTCCGCCTCGCCTGCTCCGTCCTCGAGGATCGGCTCGGAAGGCTCTGAGCCGAGCAGGTCAGAGGCGCGGCCTGCGGCGGAGGATGCTCGCGGGCGGGTCGTCCTCGGTGGTCGCGGCGAGCGCGGTGGCGAGCTCCATGGCGATCAGCGAGCGGCCGCGCTCGGCGCGCCCGTCGCCCGCCGTCCGGCCCCGGAGCCCGGCCTCACGGTGGCCGTTGCCGTTGCCGTTGCCGTCGGCGTGGGGGACGGCCGCCACCATCCTCGGCTCCCGTCCGCGGGCGAGGCGCTCGGCGCTGTAGCGGCTCTGCTCCTCGAGCAGCGCGGCGAAGACGCCGCGCGCCTTCTTCAGGCCGGTGTACGTGCCCCGCTCGACGATCCGGCCCTTCTGCAGGACCACGATCTCGTCGACGTTCCCCAGCGTGCTCAGGCGGTGCGAGATCATCAGCACCGTCCTGCCCACGACCAGGCGCTCGATCGCCCGCATCACCTCGCCCTCCGCCTCGACGTCGAGGTTGGCGGTGGGCTCGTCGAGGATGAGAATCGGGGCGTCGCGGAGGATGGCGCGAGCGATGGCGAGACGCTGCCGCTGTCCGCTGGAGAAGTTCTTCCCCTGCTCGCGCACCTGGGACGCGTAGCCCTTCGGCAGAGCCGCGATCTGGTCGTGGATGTGGGCGAGCCGCGCCGCGGCGATGATCTCCTCGTCGGTGGCGTCCTCGCGGCCGAGTGCGATGTTCTCGCGGACGGTGCCCTCGAAGAGCACCGAGTCCTGGAGCACCAGGCTGACGTTGCGGCGCAGCGTCGCGAGCGGATAGTTGCGCACGTCGACGCCGTCGACGGTGATGGTCCCACCCCAGACCTCGTAGAAGCGGGGGATGAGCTTCACCAGCGTCGTCTTGCCACTGCCGCTCAGCCCGACGAGCGCCACCCGGCGTCCCGGCGGGACCCGCAGGTCGATGCCCGTGAGGACCGGCTGGCGCTCGTTGTAGCCGAAGACGACGTCGCGGAAGACGAGATCGCCGTGCACCCGCTCGGGGGCGGTGTAGGCGACAGCCGACTCCCTGACCTCCGGCGCCTGGTCGAGCACCTCCTCGATGCGCGCCGCGCCGGCGGCGGCGCCGGAGGCGATGTTCATCAGCTTGGAGAGGTTGCGCATCGGCTGATAGAGCTGCTTCGAGTACGAGAGGAAGACGGTCAGCGAGCCGGTGGTCAGGGTGCCGTCGGCGATGAAGAACGGCCCGATCCCGAAGGTGTGACCGTGGCCCGCGGCGATCCAGCCGCCGACGCTGATGATCGTCGCCGAGCTCACCGCGATGAGGATCGCCACGATGGGGGTGAACTCCGCCTGCAGCCGTCCCGCGCGCCAGCTCGCCGCCCACAGCCTGGTGCTGTAGCGGCGGAAGTGCGCGGACTCGCGCTCCTCGAGGGTGAACGCCTTCACCTCGGTGATGGCGCCGATGTCCTCGGTGGCCACCTCGGCGACCTGCCCCGCGGCCTTCGCCCTGGCCTTGGTCGCACGCTTGATCGCCAGGGTGTAGCGGAGCACGCTCCAGAACAGCGCGGGGGCGATGACCATGCAGAGCACGGTGAACTGCCAGTTGAGCAGCAGCATGACGGCGAGGATCCCGACCAGGGTCAGCACCCCGCCGAGGAGGTCGACGAGACCGTCGGTGACCAGCTTCTCGACGTCGAGGATGTTGCCGGTGATGCGCTGCACCAGGTCACCGGTGCGCTGCCGGCCGTGCCAGTCCAGTGAGAGGTGCTGGATGTGGTCGAACAGCCGGGTGCGCAGCCGGTCGGAGAGGTTCGAGCCGACCCGGGCGGCGATGATGACCTGCGCATAGGAGAGCACCGCGCTGATCACCGAGAGCGCGAGGAGCAGGACGGTGGAGAAGAGGAGCACCCCCATCTGGGTGTGGACCTCGCTGTCGTTGAGGCCGTTGCGCGTCCCCAGGGGGTCGAGCCGGGAGAGCAGCCCACCGATGACCGGGACCACCGGGTCGATGTGGTGGACGACCTTGTCGAGGATGAACTTCAGCGGGAACGCCGTGAGGATGTCGGCTCCCACCTGGACGAACGTCATCGAGATCGCCACCGCCACGATCGCGCGGTTGCCCCGCAGGTTGTGGTGGAGGAAGCGCCACACCGCTAGCTGCCCACCTCACGGCCCCGGGCCGGGGCGCCGTTGACGATCGGGGGCGGCACGTTGGCCTCGGAGCTGCAGTGGGTCATCGCCTTGTCGCAGTGGAGCAGCGGGTCGGGGAACTCCCACAGGGCCGCCTCGCGGAGCCGCCCGTCGTCGGTGTAGATCGCGCGGTGGACGTCGTCGTAGGCGACGTTGTGGGCCTTGTGCGCGGTCGGCACCGAGGTGAGGTAGGCGATCGGCGAGCCGCTGAACACGGACATCTCCGCCGGCGCATAGTTCGACGCGGCGAAGAGGAACTCGTTGTACGCGCTGTCGTAGATGAGCAGGTCGCCGGCACCCGACAGGTCGAAGTACTTGATCGGCGTCTCCCTGGTGAAGTCCCACGAGATGGTCACCGGGGTGTCCTTGTCGGCGCAGCCGATCAGCCCCTGATCGGTCGTGGGATTGATGGCGATGCCGTGCGGCTCGCAGGGGACGTCGAACGAGTACCGCTGGACCACCTTCAGGCTCCGCGGGTCCATCTTGACGAGCGTGTTGTCGTCGATCGCCCCGATGTAGAGCATGCCGTCGGCGGCGTCGTAGACAGGCTGGTCGCCGAGGCTGACGCCGTTGATCCGGCCCAGGATCCTGTCGGTGTGGGAGTCGATGGCGGTGAGGAAGCCGTCGTCGGGGTTGTTCACGAAGACCCGATGGTCCGGCTGGTCGTAGGCGACCAGATCGGCTCCCAGCTGGCCCTTCATGTTCAGGGTGTCGACGATGGTCTGGTAGTGGGGCGAGGTGGGGTCGAGGTCGATCACGGAGACGGTGCCGTCGTCGTTGCCGGTGTACATGCGATGGACGTCGGGAGCGATGACGAGGCCGTTGGGCAGGGTGTCCCCGGTGCTGATGATCTTCACGTACCGGCCGGGAACGCCGTGGATGTCGACCACGTCGATGCCCTGGTGGCCGGGGTCGGTGGCGTCGGCCACGTAGAGGGTCTCGGTCGTGGGGTCGACCACCATCACGTCCATCGTGGCGGTGAGGTGGGAGATCGGCGCGATCTCGACCCGGTTGAGCACCTCGCGGGTGGTCGGGTCGAGAGGCGGCTCCTGAAACCCGCACGAGGCGAGCAGGCACCCGATCAGGGCCGCGCCCGCGATGACGGCCGGCCGTCTGGCCCGCGTGAAGCCCAACACCGTGGCCTCCCTTCCCTGGACCCAACGTTCCTTAAACGATCGTTAATGGGCTGAACCTTCGAGTGATCGCCGCCTCCGGGAGCCTCCCTACCCCGCTCCGGTCCCGGGAACGGCGTTACAGTGGCCGCGTGAGCACGCCCCACCGGCTCGTCGACCCGGCGGGCCTGGCCCCGGCGGTGGGCTTCTCCCATACCGTCGTCGCGGCACCTGGACGCACCGTCTGGGTCGCCGGGCAGATCGCGGTCGATCCGAGCGGCGCGGTCGTGGGCGCCACCCTCCTCGAGCAGCTCGACCTCGCCCTCGCCAACACGGTCACCGCGCTCCGTGCGGCCGGCGCGGAGCCGCGGGACGCGGTCTCGATGCTGCTCTTCACGACCGCGATGGAGGAGTACCGCGCCTCGCGCAGGGCTCTCGGCCCGGTCTACCGCCGCCATTTCGGGCGGCACTTCCCCGCGATGGCGCTGCTCGGGGTCACCGAGCTGGTCGAGCCCGCCGCGCTCGTCGAGGTGGTGACCGCCGCGGTGATCCCCGACCCCGCGCGCTGATGGACGTCGTCTGCGTCGGCGGCGGCCCCGGGGGGCTGCTGCTCGGCATCCTGCTCAGGCTCCACGATCCGCGGAACAGGGTGACCGTGCTCGAGCGCAACCGTCCCGACGACGCCTTCGGGTTCGGGGTCGTGTTCTCCGACGAGACCCTGGCCAACATCCGCTCCGCAGATCCGGTCAGCCTTGGCATGATCGAGGCGGAGTTCCGCTCCTGGCCGGACATCGACATCGTCTACCGCGGACGGGTCGTGCGCTCCGGCGGCCACGGGTTCGCCGCCATCGCCCGACGCCGGCTGCTCGGCATCCTCACCGACCGCGCCGTGGAGCTCGGCGTCGAGGTGCGTTTCGGCACCGAGGTGCGCGACCTCGACCCGCTCTGCGCGACCCACGACCTCGTCGTCGGCGCCGACGGGGCCAACAGCCTCGTCCGGCGTCTGCGCGCCACGGCTCTCGGACCGTCGACCGAGACCGGGCTCTCCCGGTACATCTGGCTCGGGACGACGCTCCCGCTCGAGCGCTTCACCTTCGTCGTCGAGCAGACACGGTGGGGGATGGTCCAGGCGCACGCGTACCCGTACGCGGACGGGATGTCGTCGTTCATCGTCGAGACCGACCGCGGCACCTGGGAGCGTGCCGGGCTCGGGCCGGAGGGCGGCTGCGCCCTGCGCCCCGGCGAGAGCGACCCGCTCGCCTTGCGGTTCGCCGAGTCGGTCTTCGCCGGGCAGCTCGACGGTCATCCGGTCCTCGGCAACAACTCGCGCTGGCTGGAGTTCGTCACCGTGAGCAACGAGCGCTGGCACGACGGCAACGTCGTCCTGGTCGGCGACGCCGCTCACACCGCGCACTTCTCCATCGGCTCGGGCACCAAGCTCGCGATGGAGGACGCGATCGGCCTCGCCGCGGCGCTCGCCGCCGAGCCCGACCTCGATGCGGCGCTCACCGCCTACGAGACGGAGCGCCGGCCGGTGGTGGCGAGCACCCAGCGCGCGGCGCACACCAGCCGGGAGTGGTTCGAGGGCATCGCCCGCTACGGGGGTCTCGACCCGGAGCCCTTCGCCTTCTCGATGATGACCCGCTCGCAGCGCGTCACCCACGACAACCTGCGGATGCGGGACGCGGGGTTCGTCCGCGGGACGACCGACTGGCTGTGGCGGTCCACCCCCGAGCACCTGCGTCCCGCGGACCCGGCGACTCCGCCGGTCTTCTATCCCTTCGCGCTGCGCGGCATGCGGCTCGAGAACCGGGTGGTGGTGTCGCCGATGGCGCAGTACTGCGCCCTCGACGGGCTCCCCGACGACTGGCACCTCGTCCACCTCGGCAGCCGCGCCGTCGGCGGCGCGGGGCTGGTGATGACGGAGATGACCTGCGTCTCGCCGGAGGGACGCATCACCCCGGGGTGCACCGGGATGTGGAACGACGGGCAGCTGCGTGCCTGGACGCGGATCGTCGACTTCGTCCACGCGAACAGCGGCGCGCGGATCGGACTGCAGCTCGGCCACTCCGGGCGCAAGGGCTCGACGCGGGTCGCCTGGGAGGGGCAGGACGAGCCGCTCGACGAGGGCGGATGGGAGCCGGTCGGGCCGTCGCCGATTCCCTACCTTCCCCACAGCCCGGTGCCACGGCCGATGACCCGCGCCGACATGACCGAGGTGCGCGAGCAGTTCGTCTCCGCGGCGCGCCGTGGCGAGGCGGCCGGCTTCGACCTGCTCGAGCTCCACTGCGCCCACGGGTACCTGCTCTCGAGCTTCCTGTCGCCGGTCACCAACCGGCGTGAGGACGAGTACGGCGGCTCGCCGGCGGGCCGCCGTCGCTTCCCCCTCGAGGTGGTCGCCGCGGTGCGCGACGCGTGGCCGGGTGACCGGCCGCTCTCGGTGCGCATCTCCGCCACCGACTGGTGCGAGGGCGGATTCGACGGCGACGACGCCGTCGAGCTCGCCGCCGCGCTGCGCGACCTCGGCGTCGACCTCGTCGACGTCTCCACCGGCCAGGTCGACCCCGCCGAGCGGCCGCGCCACGGGCGTCTGTGGCAGACGCCGTTCAGCGACCGCATCCGCCACGAGGTGGGCATCGCCACGATGGCGGTCGGGGGCATCGCGAGCGTCGACGACGCGAACACCATCCTGCTCGCCGGCCGCGCCGACCTCGTCGCGCTCGCGCGCCCGCACCTCGTCGATCCGTACTGGACGCTGAACGCCGCGATCGACCTCGGCCATCAGGCCCACCGCTGGCCGCTGCAGTACCTGTCGGGGCGGACCGCCCGCCGCCGCGACCAGCAGGGGAGCGTCCGTCTTAACAATCCCGACCCGTCCTGATACAGACCGCCACCGCGGTTGTGTTTCTCACGCAGGGGTCACGACCCGGCCCTCCGTCGTTCCCGACCGCCGAGTCCGGGGTACGGTTCGCCGCGTCGGGAGCCTGCGTCGCAGCCCCGAGCCTGGTGAGACTTTGGGGGAGCATGGGTGATGAGACGGAAGATGGTCGCGATCGTGCTCGGCGGCACCGTCGCCGGAGCCGTGAGCGCACTGGTCGCCCTGGCCATGTTCAGTGGCCATGGTGCGACCGCGGACGGCGGCCAGCCGTCCACCCTGCTCGAGTCCGCCAGCGGCAACGGAGGCGCGACCCTCGCCACCGCACCGTCCTGGCCGGGTCAGACCGGCGGCGGCTCGCAGGGCGGGGGCTCCGGCAGCGCGGCCGGCCGCGGCCAGTCGGGTGGCGGCTGGGTCGTGGTGCACGGAGTGACGCCGACGCAGGCGCCCGCACCCGGCGGAGGGACCTCCGGGAGCGGCGGGAACGGTGGCACCGGCGGCAACGGTGGTGGCGGCACCCTGCCCGTGACCCTTCCCGGTGTCCCGTCGGTGGGCGCGTCGGGCACGGTCACCGTGACCGCTCCCACGCAGACCTCGTCGAGCACCGGCACCAGCTCCAGCTCCAGCTCCACCTCGTCGACGTCGACGCCGACCCCCACCCCCGCGCCGCCCACTCCGACGCCGGTGATCCAGATCAACCCGCCGCTGCCCCTCCCGACAGTGTGCGTGGGCAAGCTGGCCTGCCTCTAGTGAGCGCCCTTCCTCTGCGACCCCTGTAGCCCGTCCAGGCGCCTGCGCCTGGTCCGCGTCAAGCCCTGACGGCGCGGATCGGACGGCCGCGGCGCCGGCGCCACCACGGTGGCGATGCGGGCGCAGGAGCGCCGTCACCCGCCTCCCCGACCGCCGGGGGGGCGGGGGCGGCCATGCTGAGCCGGCCGTCGACGGTGCGCACCGGCAGCCCGAGCGCCTGGGCGTGGAGGATCTGTCCCTGCTGGAGCGCACGGATCAGCTCCCGCTCGCGCACCGACGACTGGCCGCTCGTCTCGCGCTGGTGGAGCAGCTCGGCGCTCAGCGACTCGACCGCCGCCTCGAGGTCGGCGACCCGCGCCTCGCGCTCCTCGAGGAGGTTGCGCAGGTGGACGGTCTCGACGATGAAGCTCGGCTTCTGCTCGACCTGCGCGCGCGGCGAGCTCAGCACCGGGCGCGCGTCGGCGAAGTCGTCGGGGAGGTCGACGAGCAGGCACCCGACCTCGTCGCGCAGGGAGTGGAGCTCGCCGCTCTCGACCCGGCTGCGAACGGTGTCATCGCTGACGCCGAGGATGGCGGCGGCCTGGGAGACGCTGACGAGTGCCATGGCGGTGGCTCCTGCGGCGACGCGTGCTGTGGCGATGTGGAGTGACTGCTGCGATCCTACGGCTCACCGACCCGCGCGGTCCACTCGACGGCGACCACAAGGATCCGGCGATCGCCGTCGTTACCCTCCTGGACGGCCAAACGGGTCAAACCTCTCAATCCCGGCCGTCACTCAACCTGCCAACTCGCACTAGAGGGTCGGGACCACCATGAAGATCAGGCGCGCACTCACCACCGCGGCTCCGCTGGCCATGGCCGGAGCGCTCGGACTCGGCACCGGCGCAGCCACCGCGTCGGCTGCCGCCCTTCCGGTGCAGCTTCCGTCGCTCCAGCTGCCCCTCCTGAACGGGCTCAACCTGGGCTCGACCACCTCCCCCCTGAGCGGCGTCACCGGCACGGTGAACAGCCTCCTCGGCGGCGTCGGCGTCCAGGTGCCCGCCCTGCCCGCGCTCGGCGGCGCCCCCGCCTCGAACGCCCCCGCGCCCGCCGGCTCCCTCGTGAGCCACGCGGCCGCCAACGCCCTCAACCTCGGCGTCATCGGGACCTGCGTGAGCTGCACCTCGGCGGCCGCCGGCCCCTCCTCGTCGCAGTCGGGCGCGCACGCCCTGACCGTCCTCGGCCAGGACCTCTCCGCGGGCTCGACCTCGAGCAACGGCTCGAACAGCGGCAACCTCATCGCGCTTCCCGCCAACGGCCTGCTCGGCCTGGCGGTCGCCGACTGGATGAACTCCGCGAAGGCGGGCGCCAACGGCTCCGACGCGAGCTCGCGCAGCGCGCTCACCGACCTCAACCTCGGCAACGGCCAGATCGCGACCATCGCCCTCCTCGAGGCGATGAGCCACGCGGCCAACGGCGGCAGCTCGGCGAGCGGTGACGCCGCCACCAACGGCGCCGACATCTCGCTCCTCAACGGCGCCGTCGCGCTGATCCTCCTCCACTCCGACGTCGCCGCCGACGGCACCCAGACCGCCTACGTCGCGTCCCTGAACGGCCAGCAGCTGCTCGCCACCCACGGCAACAGCGGCGGCCTGCCGATCACCATCCCCGGCGTCGGCACCATCAACATCCTCCAGTCCGGCGCGAACGGCGGCCAGGCCAACACCGCGATCGGGACCATCAGCGACCTGCTCGGCACCGCGGGCCAGGCGGCGGGCGTCATGACCGCCGAGGGCGGCCCCGCGGCCTCCACCGCCTCCACCGGCAACGGCAGCTCGAGCACCGCGGCCCCGCACCAGCCCTCGACCGGCGCGGCCCACATCCCGTCCGCCGCGGGCACCGGCGCCTCGACCCCGAACACCGGTGTCGACCTCGGCCTCGGCGGGCTCGCCCTGGTCGCCGGCGGGATCAGCGTCCTGGCCGCCACGGCCCGGCGCCGCCGCTCCGCCGACACGGTCTAGCACCCGACTCACAACCTGTTCCCGAGGGCGGGGCCGCAGCAGCGGCCCCGCCCTTCGGGGTTTTAATCGCCCTCATGGAGCACACGGCCCACCTCGCCGCGCTGCGCCGCGACGGCGCCGCCGCCGTCGTCGCCGCCACCGATGCGATCGACGCCCCGGTGCCCGGCTGCCCGGGCTGGACGGTGGCCGACGTCGCGGGGCACCTCGGGGCGCTCCACCACCGGGTCGCCACGATCGTGCGCGACCGCGTGTGGGACCCGCCTCGCGAGTTCTGGCGGCTCGAGCCACCCCCGCCGGAGGAGCGGGCGGGCTGGCTCGCGGACGGCGTTCGGGGCCTCGTCGCGGCGCTCGAGGACGCCGGCCCCCAGACGCAGGTGTGGACGTGGACGGGCCCGCCCACGGTCGCCTTCTGGGCGCGGCGGATGGCGATCGAGACCGCCGTGCACCGCTGGGACCTCGAGTCCGCCTCCGGCACCGCCGGCCCGATCGACGCCGAGCTCGCCGTCGACGGCATCGACGAGGTCTTCGACGTCTTCCTCCCCGCCCGGCGCGAGTCCCTCCACGGCGCCGAGCCGTGGCGCTTCGGAGGCGATGGAGAGCGCCTCCACCTCCACGCCACCGACGCCCCCGGGGAGTGGGTCCTGCGCTTCGCGGGGGGCGACGTCGAGGTGAGCCGTGAGCATGCGAAGGGCGAGGCGGCGCTGCGCGGACCCGCCTCCGAGCTCCTCCTCACCGTCTACGGGCGCATCGTCCCCGGCGCCGGTGACGCCGAGCTGCTCGGCGACCCGGAGGTGCTGCGCCTCTGGACGGCGGCCGTCAGGATCTGAATCGGCCTGAAACAGCTGCGCCTCCGGGACGGCGCCGCTCGTGGTCCGAGCCGCCGTCCGGAGGCGCGCTGTGCCGGGTGTGCCCCGCCGCTCTCACATCCCCCAGGGCCATCACCGCCTGCCGGTGACGGCATACCCCTGCCGGGGCGTCAGGCCGGCCGCCGCTCGTTCTGAGAGGTGGCGACCAGGTCGAGCAGGTCCCGCACCCGAAGTCCGGTCCAGACCGGGTCGGAGAGCGGCGCGTCGAGGTGGACCTCGTACACGTTGCGGCGGCCACTGCGCCGGCGGGCGATGAACCCGGAGTTCACGAGGTCGCCGACGATCCGCTGGGCGGAGCGCTCGGTGATCCCCACGACAGCGGCGATGTCCCGCTCACGAGCACCTGGCTGCGACGCGATGTAGAGGAGCACCAGGCCATGGTTGGTGAAGAGCGACGGGGTCGAGGGAGCCGGTGGCTGCCTCGGGGTGATATCCAGGAGCATAGTCCCTCATTGACGACATGCAGTTCGGTACGACGGTTCCCAGGATACGCCCGGAATTCGTAAGACGGCCGTAAGAGTTCGGAAATCGCGAAACATATTCCGATCCCCGGAGTCTGGGGTGTCGTGATCGCCGGGGTGGGCGCTCACCCCGTCACCACGATGGTCACCTGGAAGTCGATCGCCACCGGTGGGTAGCAGCGCGGGGTGGAGAAGTAGCAGGCCGGCATCCGGCTCGCGTACACCCGGGCATTGCCGTTGCCGGCCGCGCCGAAGACGGCGTAGGCGCTGCCGTCGTTCCTCGCTGCTCCCGAGGTGCGCCGGGCGACGGTCTGATCCGTGCTCTGCGGCTCGGTCCACCGCCAGCCGGGCTGCTGCTGGGGCGGGGAGAGGTCGACCTCGACGACGTCGCCGCGGCGGACGGTGATCGTCCGACCGCTGTCCCTCTCGGTGAGCACGATCCGCATCGGGGCGTGGCCGTTGTTGGGGGCGGAGGTCATGGTGGGGGGCGGCGCCGGGGACGGCTGCGGCCAGGGACCCTCGGTCGGCGTCGCCCGATCCGACGGCTCGGGCGCGTTCGACGGAGGCGCCGTCGCGATGGCCCGGGGCGGCGGCGCCTGGGTCGGGGGAGCGGGCCGGCCGGTCGCGGCCGGGCCGCTCGCCACGGACGGCGCGGTCGGGGGCGGCGCCTGCGGCGGCAGGATCACCGGTGGCGCGGCGACCGGCGGCGCCGGTGCCGGCGTGGCGTACCGGGTCGGCGGCACGCCGGCCGGCGAGCCGCTCGCCCCGGGCGTCGCCGGGCCGGTGGCGATCGCCACCGCCGGACCGTTCGCCGAGGTCGCGGGGTTCGAGCCCGCGGCCCGGTTCGCCACGCCGACGGCGAGCAGGGCGGCGAAGCCGGCGGTGAAGGCGAGGGTGAGCACCGCCCCGCCGAGGCGGCCGGGCCGCGGCAGGGCCGTCCGGGGGCGGCGGCCGGCATCACCCCCGGTGGCGCGGGCGACGACCGCGTCCTGGGCGGCGCCGACCCGGGGCGACAGCCGCCGCCCGATGGCCTCCAGCCCGTGGTCGAGCTCGGGACCGGTCATGGCGACTCCTCCTCGTGCACGAACCCGCGGAAGCGGCGGCGGCCGATGAGCAGGTGGGTCCGAACCGTGGCCTGGGAGCGGCCGAGCAGGGTGGCGACCTCGGCGACCGGCCGTCCCTCCCAGCAGTGGAGCAGGATCGAGGCGCGCTGCATCGGGGAGAGACGGTCGAGCTGCCAGCGGACCCACAGGCGCTGAACGTCGTCGGGGACGTGGACCCGGTCGGCGCCGTCGAGCCCGGTCTCCCGCCGGCGGCGGCGCCACTGGTCGATGGCGATGCGGCTCGCCACCCTCGCCACCCACAGGTCGGGGCGGTCGAGGCGCCCGACCCGTCCCCAGCGCTGGTAGGCGCGGGCGAAGGCCTCCTGGGCGGCGTCCTCGGCGCGACCCTCGTCGCCGGTGACGGCGGCGACCAGTCCGACGACGCGGTGATAGCTGTCGGCGAACACGGCCTCGAAGGTGGCCTCGGCGCTCGCGGCGGTCCTGGCGGTCATGCCGGCGACTGCTGCGCTGATCGACATGTC
>DATKEY010000322.1:0-8806 GCA_035544475.1 Candidatus Dormiibacterota bacterium
GTTGCCGGCTTCGCCACTTTCGCACCGGTCCGTGCACGGAACGCCGCGGCCCGGGCGGCTCGTCGCTCTCTGGGCGGCCGTCGCGCCGCTGCAGCTGACTCTCTACGTCCTTCAGGAGAACCTCGAGGCGCGCTGGGCGCACGAGGTGGCGCCGGGGCTCTCGGTGCTCTGGAGCGACCACTGGGCCGCGACGCTGATTCACGCCGTCACCGCGCTCGTCCTGTGCGCGTTGGCGGTGTGGCTGACCCGTGGCGTCGCCCGCCGCGCGCGCTCTCTCGCCGTTGAGACGAGGCTGCTCCGATGGCTGCTGCGCCGCCTGTCCGCCGCGCGCTCCACGGTGAGCGCCGCACTGCTCGAGTCACCCCTCGACCGCTTCGGTCCCCAGCTCTGGAGCCGGCCGCCGCCGCTTCCCGCTCGCCGGTAGGCGGGTTCCGGAGTCCTCGGCCGCCCACCGGCAGACGAACGTTGGTGTCCACGTGTTTGCTGTTGGGAGTCCAGGAGTGACCAAGGCGGTCTTCGTCGTAGAGGGCATGACGTGCGGGGGGTGTGAGCAGAGCATCGTCCGTGCGTTGCTGCAGGTGTCCGGTGTGCGCACCGCGCACGCCAGCCACATCGAACGCCGGGTCGCGGTCGAAGCCACCGGCCCGGTCGACGAGGAGACGGTGCGAAGAGCCATCGAGGACGCCGGGTTCGACGTCGTCGGCCTCCGCAACTGAGGGTCGTCGTCATGGAGTCGGAGGCGGGCCCGGCGGTGATCAGCACCGAGCTCGCGATCGGGGGGATGACCTGCGGCTCGTGCGCCGCGCGGATCGAGCGCGTGCTCGTCCGCAGCCCGGGGGTGGCGTCCGCGAGCGTCAACTACGCGACGCGCAGGGCGCTCGTCCACTTCGATCCCGCGGTGCTCGACCTCGACCGGGTCCGAGGTGTCGTGAGCCGGGCGGGGTACACCGCCGACCCGATCGACGACGTGCCGGCGTCCAGCGGCGCTCCCGACGCGGCCCGCGGTGGGATCGTCCGGCTCACGGTCGCATGGGTTCTCTCCCTCGCCGGGACCGCGATCGCCCTCGGATTCCCCACGGACGCGTGGGCGGGCTGGTCGGTGTTGGGGATCGCCACCGCCGTCCAGTTCTACGGCGGCTGGCCCTTCCTCCGCGGTGCATGGGAGCGCCTGCGGGCGCGCTCGGCGAACATGGACACCCTCATCGCCCTCGCCACCCTCGCGGCGCTCCTCTTCTCCGCGGTCGAGGTGATCGGCGGCGGCGGCCGCCACCGTCACGCCGGTGGGGTCGCCGGGGTCGCCGAGCAGCTCCACGGGGTGATGGCGGCGCTGATCCTCACCATCATCCTCACCGGCCGCCATCTCGAGGCCCGGGCGCACCGCCGCGCGGTCGGCGCCATGCGGGCGCTCCTCTCCCTCCGGCCGGCGACGGCGCGCGTCCTGATCGACGGCGACGAGCGGACGGTCTCCGCCGACAGCCTTCTCCCCGGCGCGATCGTGAGCGTCCGGCCGGGCGAGGTGATCCCCGCCGACGGCCTCGTCCTCGAGGGCCACGCCGCGGTCGACGAGTCGATGCTGACCGGGGAGGCGACCCCGGTCGAACGCGGTCCGGGGCATCGGGTGACCGGCGCGACCCACGTGCAGGGGGGGGCGCTGCTCGTCCGTGTCGAGGCGGTCGGGACCGACTCGGTGCTCTCGCGCATGGTCGCGCTCGTCGAGCGTGCGCAGGCCGGCAAGGCGCCGGTCCAGCGTCTCGCCGACCGGGTGTCGTCGGTCTTCGTCCCCGCGATCCTGGTGCTCGCCGCGATCACGATGGCGCTGACCACACTGCTCGGCCACGACGCCGAGCGGGGCGGTCTCGCCGCCGTCGCCGTGCTCCTCGTCGCCTGCCCCTGCGCCATGGGGCTGGCGACCCCGGTCGCGATCATGGTCGGCACCGGCCGCGGCGCGACCATGGGCATCCTCGTCCGCAGCGGCGAGGTGCTCGAGCGCGCCGCCGCGGTCGACACCGTCCTCCTCGACAAGACCGGGACGCTCACGACCGCCCGTCTCACGGTGCGGAGCATCGTCGCGGCTCCCGGGACGGACGATGCCGAGGTGCTCCGCCGCGCCGCGGCCGCGGAGACCTTCTCCGAGCATCCCGTCGGCGCGCTCATCCGGGAGGCGGAACAGGGCCCGGGCCGCCGGCCCGACGTCGGCCGCTGGACCTCCGTCCCGGGCCTCGGCGTCCGCGCCCTGGTGGACGAGGTCGAGGTCACGGTGGGGCGGGCGCCCCTCGTCACCGCCGCCGGGGTCGGGATCCCCGGCTGGGCGTCGACCGCGATCGCCGCCCACGAGGCCGACGGCGCCACCGTCGTCCTCGTGGCCTGGGAGGGCGCCGTCCGGGGGCTCGTCGCGGTCGCCGACAGCGTGCGCGCCGACGCCGCCGAGGCGGTCGCCGACCTCCGCGCCCTGGGGATGCGCACCGTGATGCTGACCGGTGACAACCCCGGCGCCGCCGCCCGCGTCGCCCGCGAGGTGGGGATCGCCGAGGTCGTCGCCGGGGTGCTGCCCGAGGCGAAGGTCGAGGAGGTGCGACGGCTGCGCGCCTCCGGCGCGGTGGTCGCCGTCGTCGGTGACGGCGTCAACGACGCCCCCTCGCTGGTGGAGGCCGACCTCGGGATCGCGCTCGGAAGCGGCACCGACGTCGCCGTCGCCGCCGCGGGCATCACCCTGATGTCGACCCGGCTGCGGAACGTCTCCACCGCCTTCCGGCTCGCCAGGGCGACCCGCGCCACCGTCGTCCAGAACCTCGGCTGGGCGATGGGATACAACCTGACCGCGGTCCCGCTCGCGGCGTTCGGGCTCCTCGATCCTCTGATCGCCGCGCTCGCCATGGGGCTCTCCAGCCTCGTCGTCGTGCTGAACAGCCTCCGGCTCCAGCGCTTCGGCCGCCACCCCGTCCCGGCGGGCACGGGGCCGTCGCCGGGGCGGCTGCGGCGGCGCACGCTGGCGCTCTCGCTGATGGCGCCCGCGACGGTCTTCGGGGTCGCCGTGCTCGGCTCCGAGGCGCTCTCGCCCGCGCGCGGGCAGTCGCTGCTGCCGTCGACCGGATCGCCGGTGGTGACGACCGTCGCGCTCGGCGGGGGCATGCGCCTCGAGGCGTTCACCGACCCCGGCCGCACCGGCGACAACCGGCTGCACCTCACCTTCTTCGACTCCGCCGGAGCGGGCCTGGCGATCGACGCCCTCGAGGTGGCGGTCATCGACCCGGGGGATCGCTCGACGCTCCCCGTCACCCGGATCGGACCCGATCACTTCGTGGCCCGCGCGAGCCTCGAGGCGGGGGTCAGGACCTTCCGGGTGCACGTGCGACCGGCGCGCGCCGGCGAGCGCACCGCCGACGTGCGCACCACGATCGCGAGATGACCGTGATCGCGCGCCTGCTCACATGACGAGGAACATGTACGCCATCCCGGCGCCCATGGCCATCTGCGCCACAGCCTCGGTCCGGGTGCGGGTGAGTCCCAGCAGCGCTGCGCCCCCGCCCCCCGCGCGCCACGCCCAGAACACCGTGTAGGCGAGGAAGTAGGTGCCGAGGGCGATGGTGAGGGGCAGGGCGGCGGCGTCGAGGGCGGCGATCGTGAAGAGCGGGAGCATCGCGGTCATGGCGACGCACCCGGCGAGCTCGCTGTGCGCGAAGTCGACATCGAAGTGGTGATCCCGCTGCCAGCGACGCTTCGTCCGGACGACGCACCAGCCGGAGGCGACGCCGAAGACCGCCACCCACGAGGCGAGCGGGAGCAGCTGCCAGCCGACGGGAAGCGCCATGTAGAGCATGCCGACCGACATGAGCAGGTGGGGCGCGTGCGCGGAGAGGCAGACCTCGGTCGCCCTCGCGGCATAGAACACCGTGAGCACGGTGAACATGACGACGAGGACGGCGCGGGCGGACGGCGGGCCACCTCCCATCGCGTCCATGGCGCTCAGCGTTCGTACTTCGCGGTGATCACCGACGGATGGTAGCTCCGCTGCGATCGCGCGGCGCTCTCGGGCGCTGCGCTGTCGCAGCGTTCGCTGCCACTTTCTCCACTTTCGCAATCGTTGTCACCGTCGCGCCGCTCCCGGCGTCCGCGCACGCGCTGCCCGTGTGGTCCGTGCCCGGTGCGGGGGAGACCCTCGACCAGGCGCCGAGCATGGTGATCATGCGCTTCGGCGAGAGGCCGGACCCCAGGCTGTCGGCGATCCACGTGTTCGACTCGGCGGGGCGCGCCCGGGACGTCGGGCCGACGACGCCGGTGCCCGATGCTCCCACCGAGCTCACGGTGACGATGACCGCACCGCTCTCCCCCGGCGTCTACACGGTGACGTGGCGAACCGTCTCCGCGGTCGACGGGCACCTCGCGACCGGGGCGTTCACTTTCGGCGTCGGCGTGTCCCCCACCGGCGTGGCGGCCCGCGCCGACCTCGCGGCACCATCGCCGCCCGGTGACGCGATCGCCGGGCGCGCCCTGCTCTACGTCGGGATGGTGGCCCTCTTCGGGATCTCGGTGATCACGCTCGCCGCATTCCCGGTGCCGCCGCGGGCGGTCGTGCGCATGCTGCCCGCGGCCGTGGCGGCGCTCGCCGTCGGAGTGCTGATGGTCGCGAACGCCCAGCGCACCCAGGCGGGACTCTCCGTCCCCGACTACCTGGGCAGTTCCCTGGCGCGCGGCTTCCTCGAGCGAGCCGTGCCCACCTCCCTCGCCGCCCTTGCTCTCGCGGCCACGCTGAGGAGCGGGGTGGTGTCCCGCAGACGCCTCGGCCTCGTCCTGGTCGCCGGCCTCGCCGCGACCGTGATGCTCATGGACGTCGACACCAGCCACGCCACCGCCGGCGGTCTCCCCCGGCTCAACGCCGCATTCCAGTGGCTCCACGCGCTGGGGGTCGGCGTGTGGATCGGCGGCCTCGCGGCACTGCTGGTGGGGATCCGCGGCGCTCCGAGCGAGGCGAGCGCGCGCGCGGTGCGCCGCTTCTCCACGGTCGCGGGCGTGGCCATCGTGATCGTCGGCGTCACCGGTCTGGTCCGCGCCGCCGTCGAGGTCGGATCGGTGCAGGCCCTGACAGACTCGCTCTTCGGCCGCCTCATCCTCGCCAAGATCGGTCTTCTCGCCGTCCTCGCTGCGCTGGGCGCCCTCAACCGCTTCCGCCACCTGCCCCGGCTTCCGCGCACGCTGCGCGGCCTGCGCAGGGCCGGCTCCGTGGAGCTCGGGCTCGCGGTGGTCACGCTCGTCGTCGCCGGCGCGCTCGTCGACACCGTGCCGCCCGCATCGGGCACGTCGGCGCCGACATCGCGGCCGGTGGCGAAGATGGCATCGAAAACGGCACCTACCGGCGTGCCATGTTCCTGCCGACAATGGCACGAAGTTGCGACCCACCCGGCTGGACGCCCCGCGGTCCCCCGGCTACCATGAGGCGCCGGGGCGGGGTCGGACCGGGATGGTGAGGGTCACGATGAGCGACGACGCGCGTCTTGTGCCGGTCATGCAGTTCTGCTGTCACTGCCATTGCGGCTGCCCCGAGGTGTTCCTCGCGCCCGACGCCCCGGAGGATCGGCGCGTGGTGCTCACCGACGACTTCGGCCAGCGCATCGAGATCAGCCGCGACCAGCTGCACACCCTCCTCGAGCATGGCCGCAGCGGGGCGCTGGAGACCGCGCTCGACGCGGCCGCCGGCCACTGACCAGTCCGAAAGCGGCAACGACCTCGGGTCCGCGCGCGCGACGTGCCGCTTTCGTAAAAGCTTGACAGGCGGCGTGCGCCGAATACCCTTGGGCTCAGGGTCTGCAGACACGGGGGGACATCACGTGCTCGTGGCGACGCACGTATGGCTGCTGTGGTGAGCGAGAACCACTCGGCGGCGCCGCTGCACGGGGCGCAGATCCGCGAGCGGCGGGATCTCACGAGGCGGCCTCTCTGCGACTCGATCGCCCGGTGGTTCGATCTCCATCCGTCGGCACTCGCCCCACTGGACCGGCACACCGTCGCGAGAATGGCAACGCGCGTGGGCGCCGCACCGGCGGCCCAGAGGAGGCCCGGGTCGCTTCCGCGCATTCTCGAGGTCGGCCTGTTCCGTGTGGACCGGGGGCGAAGGACCGTCCACGCGTTCGATCGTTCGCTGCGTCTGAGTCCCACGGAGTTCGACCTCCTCGTCCTTCTCCTCTCGCGCCTCCACTCCGTGCACTCGTCATCGGCGCTCACCCGCAGGCTGTGGGGGACCGACGCCGATCGCCATCGGCGCAGCCTGTTCGTCTACATTCGTCGCCTTCGCGCCAAGCTCGATCAGTGCGACGGCGTCCCCTTCCGGATCACGACGGTGCACGGTTGCGGATACCGCATCGACGTTCTTGCCGACACTGCCGGGGACGCAGTAGCATCCTGAACCGCGCAGCCGCGGCAAACACGTCGCGGCTGCACCAACGAGAGGGTCCCAGTTGATCACCGAGATCGTCGATTCCTCCGAGGAACGCCCCGACGATCTCGCTCCCTCGGCCGCTCGCCACGGGTGGCGCCGCACCGCGCTGGCGGTGGCGTGCCCTCTGCTCGTCGGCGGCGCCGCCGTCGATGCGGTCGCCGCGGCGACGCCCGCGGACCCGTCGACCGTCTCGACCTCGGTGCGGCCACATCTGTCCCCGACCGCGACGCCGTGTCCCACGCCTCGCGTCGTGCCGGTGGAGTCGCAACCGCAGACGGCCGTCCCCGCCGTGCCCCTCGCCAACCATCAGCCATGCAATCACCACGAAGGCATGGTCACGGCCTTCCGCTGGCTGTAGCTCCTGAAAGCGGTGGGCCACGACGACACCGGCCTCCGGGCCGCGCTGCACCGGCACCCCACCGGTGCCACAGTGGTCGCGTCGCCGTCCGGACGGGTCTTCCGCGTCGAGATGCCGCCTGAGGATCTGGTCGACCGTCTCGCGGCCGGACCGGAAGGTCGCGCCGGGACGGACGACGGGTTCGGCCATGTCGTGGACACCTTGCGTCGCGACGGATGCCTCGGCACCGAGCCGGCGCTCGCCCGCTGGCTGCGCTTTCGCGAGGACCGGATCGACGCCGAGGCGCCGGCGCGCACCTCGCTCGTCGTCGTCGGCAACGGCCGTCTCTCCGACCTGGTGATGCATCTGCTGCAGCAGGATCTCGGGCGCGGATATCGCAGCACGATGCGGTGTGAACCTTCGGTGCTGGATTCGATCCTGCGCGAGAGTTCGGGCGAGCCCAGAGTCGTCCTCTGCCTCAGCGACCACTTCGACTTCGAGCTGCTGAGCGAGATCGACGACTGCGACGCCGAGCATGGCGTTCCCTGGATCCCGCTGCACGTCGACGCGGGACGCGGGTGGCTCGGGCCGGCGATCGTCCCAGGTGCGACGCCCTGCTACCGAGACGTCGTCGCCCGGCGCCTCGCCGCGGCGAGGAGCGTTCCCCTCTTCCACGCGTTGACGAATCCGCCGCTGCACGGCGTGGCTCAGCTGCCGCCGGACGCCGAGCTCCTCTGGATGCTCTCGATCCTTCTCGCCGACGTCGAGCGCCTGCTCGCCGGTGCTCCCCACGTGTCGTCGTGGCACGAGGTCGAGCTCGATCCGCTGAGCTTCGCGGTCACCCCGCACCCCGTGCTGCCGCTGCCCGAGCGCGGTGGGCTGCACCCCCCGCGCCCCTACGCCATGGACGTCCTCGTCGACGAGCGCACGGGGATCGTGAACCGGCTGGCGCCCCTCCACCCCCATCGCTCGACTCCGAGTTCCCTTCGCATCGTCCAGAGCGTCGCCTGCGACATGAGCAGGATCTCCTTCTGCGCCAACGGCCGGGCCAACCACGGGAGCTCGTTCGTCGACGAGGAGTCCGCACGCACCGCGGCGATCGCGGAGTGCATCGAGCGCTACTGCGGGAACTGGGTCGACGAGGCCACGCTGGTCGAGACGAGCCACCGCGAGCTGGTCGCGCGGGGCGAGCACGCGGTCGATCCGGAGCGGCTCACCCTGCACTCAGCCGCCCAGCACGGCGCTGCCGGCTTCCCCTTCGTCCCGTTCACACGTGAGCTCCGGGTGCACTGGATCCGGGGTGAGTGCCTCACCTGCGACCGCCCGGCGTGGATCCCCGCCAGCCTCGTCCACGTCAACTGGTACGTGGGCCGTCACGCCGCCGATCCGCCGACCAACTACGCGATGTTCTCGGGGATCGCCGCCGGCGCGACGTGGGACGCGGCGCTGGCGTCCGGGCTCGAGGAGGCGATCGAGCGCGACGCGACCATGATCTGGTGGCTGAACGCCCATCGACTGCCCGCGGTCCGGCTCACGGCCGACCTCGAGGCATTGTGGGAGGGAGTCCCCGCCGAGCTCGGGCAGCGCGCCCGGCTGATCCACCTCGACAACGAGTTCGACGTGCCGGTCATGGCGGGTGTCGTCGAGAACGTCCGGGACGGGATCCTGACGATCGGGTTCGCGGCCCGTCCGGATCCGGTGGAGGCCGGGCTGAAGGCGTGGGCGGAGGCGCTCGCCCTGCAGGAGACCGCGCGCTGGATGCAGGACCCGGCCGGGTGGTTCTGGAGGTCGAGCGAGCTGATCGACACCGGTGGGCTCAAGGCGCCGCGCGACGACCGTCGTTACCTCGACGAGTACCGGAGCGACCTCCACGACGTCGACACCCTGATGAGCCAGCTCCAGGTGCATCTCGACCCCAGGGCGCAGGAGCTGGTCCGACCCTGGGTCGATGTCGCAGCCGATCGGCCGCTGAGCAGCCTCCCGCGACTGCCCACCCGCACCTCCGCGGCCTATCGTGCCCGCCTCGAGGCGCGCGGGTT
>DATKEY010000323.1:0-4749 GCA_035544475.1 Candidatus Dormiibacterota bacterium
CTCGTCTACGGGTTCAGCCCGTACATGCTCACCCAGTCGTACGGCCACGCGAACCTCACCCTCGCCGTCTTCCCCCCGCTGCTCCTCCTGCTCGGCGACGAGGCGCTGGTCCGCCAGCGGCTGCCGCGGTGGCTGCTCGGCGGGCTGCTCGGGGTGCTCGTCAGCGTCCAGCTGATGACCGGTGAGGAGATGCTCTTCACCACCGCGATCGTCGCCGCCGCCGGGGTCGTCATCCTCGCCGCCCTGCATCCGGGGGAGGTGCGACGTCGTGCTCCGTACGGGCTCGCTGTGCTCGCGGCCGGCGCCGCGGTCGCGCTGGTCCTCTGCGCGTATCCGCTCGCGGTGCAGTTCCTCGGCCCGCGGCGGCCGGGGAGCATCCTGCCCGCGCGCGAGACCTACATCGCCGACCTCCGCGCCTTCGTGACCCCCGCGCTGTCCGAGCGGCTGCCCTTCTTCGGACGGTTCGTGCTCCCCGACTCCGAGGCCTACGTGGGCGTCCCGCTGCTCGTCCTCCTCGGGGTCACCGTGGTCGCCCTGCGCCGCCGTCCCGTGGCGGTCTTCGCCGCCCTGCTCGGGCTGGTGGCGGCGGTGCTCGCGATGGGGCCGCGGCTCCACGTCGACGGCCACCGCACCGGCATCCCCCTGCCGTGGCGGCTCGTCGACCACCTCCCCCTCTTCGAGACCGTCGTGAGCCTGCGGCTGATGCTCTACGCGTACCTGATGATCGCGCTGATCGTCGGTCTCGCCGTGGCGGCGGTTCTCCAGGCCCCCGCGGTGACGCGGCGGGTCGCCGGGATCACCGCGGTGGCGCTCGCGCTCGTGCCCTGGTTCCCGGCGACGCCGTTCCCGAGCACCGCCGCGGTGGTCCCGGCCTTCTTCCGGGGCGAGGGAGTCGACCGGGTCCCGGAGGGGTCGGCCGCGCTCGTCACCCCCATCCTCGACCTCCGCACCGAGCTCTGGCAGGCGCAGGCGGGGATGCGCTACCGGATGCCGCAAGGTGGCGTCTTCACCCCTGGCCCGAGCGGGCCCCAGTTCGACATGCCCGCGACCGCCCTGGGCACCGCACTCTTCGGGCTCCAGACCGCGGGCGCACCCCCGGCTGCGATGCCGTCGGAGGAGCGTGCCCTCTACCTGCGCGACCTCGCCGCCATGGGGGTCGGCAGCGTGGTCGTCGGCCCGGCCCCGGGGAGCGCCGCCGAGGCGCGGTTCTTCACCCTGCTCCTCGGCCGCGAGCCGGAGAGCGTCGGCGGCGTGAGCCTGTGGCGCGGGGTGACCCCGGGGGCGCCCGCAGGGTAGCCTCACCCCGTGCCCGTGGTCATCGACCTGCTCCCCGACCGGCTCGCCGCCGCGCTCGTCGGCGCCGCCGCGGGGGAGGCCGCGGCGGGGACGGCGGCCGGGACGCGGCAGCTCCTCGACCTCGCCGAGTCGATCGCCACCTGTGGCGGGCTCGACGAGGCCGACCTCCGTGCGCGCGGCCTCGACGCGCTCCCGGCCACCGGAGCCGCGGGCCTGGTCCTACGGGCCACCGCCTGCGGCCTCGCCTCGCCCCTCGACCGCCCCCGGCTGCGCCGCGACGCCCACCGCTCGGTGCGCATCGCCGGCGGCGATGAGGGCACGGCGATCACCGCCGTCGCCGCCGCCGTGCTCGCCGCCGACCTCTGCCGCTTCGACCTCGACCTCGCCCTGGTCCGGCTGCGCCAGACCCTGCTCGAGGAGGCTCCGCTCGCCCTCCACGCCCGCCTCCACCCCCTCGACCCGGCGACCGCGCCGCTGTGCAGCGGCGACCCGGGCTCGACCCTCCAGATCGCGATCACCGCCCTCGACCGCGCCTCCACCATGCCCGAGGCGATCGAGGAGGCGGCCGGGTACGGGGGCGAGATCGCCGCCGGGGTGGCCCTCGCCGGGGTGCTCGCCGGCGCCCGCACCGCGCTCCTGGGCTGCGACCAGGAGTGGCTTTCGACGGTGCCGGCGCGGGCTCGCGCCGGCGAGGTGGCGGCCCTCCTGGCCGGGCGCTAAGGGCGGCGCAACCCCGCCCGCCGGAGCTCGGCTCCGACCCGGCGGCGTCCTGACCGGTACGCTCGGCGGAGCCCCGCCGTCGCCGCGTCCTCGACGGCGTAGCGCGCGCGGCGCACCGGCCGATGGGGGCGCCGGCAGGCGAAGACCCCCTTCACGTAGGGCCCCATCGTCAGCCCGGAGAGATCCGCGATGCCGGCGCAGACCGGGGCGAGGTGCCGCTCGAACATCGCCATCGTCTCCTCGCCGAAGCCGAAGTTCACCCGAAGGTTGTGGCGGAACTCGTCGACGAAGTAGGTCCGCACCGGCTCGTCTCGAGTGGCGAGCGCGTCGTAGCCGAGGTTGGGGTAGAAGCGCACGGCCAGCCCGGCCCTCCGGCAGACGTCGACCACCTCGCTGACCCGGAAGACGTGCTTGTCCTCCGACGGTGCCTTGTCGACCCCGGTGCTGAGATACCACTTCGTGGTGCTGACGAAGAAGTCGAGGTCGCGGCGCACCTGCTCGCCGGACTCCGCGACCTCGGGCAGTCGGCGGAGGACGTCGACGAGCATCATCTGCAGGAGGTACCCGTCCGAGCAGGGCTCCTCGAAGGTGAGCACCCCGCCGGGGCGCAGCCGTCGGGCGGCGGTGTCGAGAAAGCCTCGCCAGTCGAGCACGTGGTGGAGGACGTAACGGAGGGCGATGAGCGAGAGGCTGCGCCGGGGCCAGCGCCGGATGTCCTCGGTGGAGAGCACGACGTACTCCACGGCGGCTCCGTTCTGTGCGGCGAGGTGGTCGCGGGTGAGCCGGAGGAAGCGCGGGGACATGTCGGTGAGGACGTACACCGGGTAGAGCCCGGTGCGCACCAGCGAGCGGCTGAAGATGCCGGTCCCGCAACCGAGCTCGAGCGCGGCCCCAGAGCGGTCGGCGTGGAGGTCGTCGAGCACCCGCCGCAGCCCGCGGCTGACGGAGTCGATGTACGCGTCGTCGACGGAGAACTGGTCCGCGTACGCCGCCTCGCCCGCCTCGTCACCGCCGAAGGAGTGCGGCGCCGAGAGCTCGCGGATCCCGTCGTCTCCGGGACGGCGACTCAGCCAGCGGGTCAGACCCTGAGGGCTTCTTACGACCATCGGCGGCGGTCAGCCGAACACTTGTGTGGGTCGCTCCTAGGCGCCGGCCTTCTCGCCGAAGGCCTCGTTGACGAAGGCGACGACGTCGTCGAGCGAGGTCCCGGGGCCGAAGATCCGGTTCACGCCCATCTCGCGCAGGGGCGGGATGTCCTCGTCGGGGATGATCCCGCCGCCGAAGACGACGATGTCCCCGGCGCCACGCTCCCGGAGAAGGCGCAGCACCTCGGGGAAGAGGGTCATGTGGGCGCCGCTCAGCAGGCTGATGCCGATGCCGTCGACGTCCTCCTGGATGGCGGTCTCGACGACCATCTCCGGTGTCTGGTGGAGCCCGGTGTAGATCACCTCGACCCCGGCGTCCCGGAGCGCGCGCGAGATCACTTTGATACCGCGGTCGTGGCCGTCGAGGCCGACCTTGGCGGTGAGGATGCGGATCTTCCTCGAAGCCATGGCGCCGGATTGTACTTGCTACCATTCGGCGCCATGTCTCTCTCCCTCACCGTGCGCCCACGCGAGGTGACCGGCCGCCACGTCCACGCGCTGCGCCGTGCCGGCCAGGTTCCCGCCACCGTCTACGGCCACCTCCAGGCCGCGATCTCCGTCCAGGCCGACGCCAAGGAGATCGACCGGATCTGGCAGCGGGCCGGGCGCACCCACCTCATCGACCTCCGCATCGAGGGCCAGCCGGTCCGGCGGGTGCTGATCCGCGAGTTCCAGCGCAACCCGCGCACCGGCGCCCCGTTCCACGCCGACTTCTTCGCCGTCAACCTCCTCGAGAAGCTCACCGCCGACGTCCCGCTCGTGCTCACCGGCGACTCGCCCGCGGTCAGCGACCTGAAGGTCGGCCAGCTGCTCCAGACCCTCAACACCCTCAAGGTCGAGTGCCTGCCGACCGACCTCCCGCCGCAGATCCACGTCGACGTCTCCGGCCTCGACGCCGTCGACGACAGCATCACCGTCGCCGATCTCACGCTGCCGGAGGGGGTCACCCTCGTCGGCGTCGAGCCCTCCGAGGTCATCGTCAAGGTGGCGGCGCTCCGGGTCCGCGAGGAGGTCGAGGAGGCGGCCGAGGGCGAGGCGCCCGCGGCCGAGGCCGAGGCGGCCGGCGGGGAGGCCGAGGCGGGCGGGGAATGACCCCCCGGTGACGGTCGCCGGACCCCTCGCGTCGACCGACCGGTTTCACGACTGCCCCGACCAGGACCCGCTGCGCTGGCTCTGTGCCGCGATCAACGACTCCGTGACTGGCGCCGGACCGGCGCTGAGCCGGATCACCGGTGCGCTCGTCGTCCTCGTCGGAGTCGTCATCGCAGGCCGGGTGGTGCGCTGGCTCGTCAATCGCGCGCTCGAGCGGACGTCCGCGGACCGCCAGGTCCGCAACCTCGTCCACAACCTGCTCAGCGTCGCCACCATCGCGCTCGCCATCCTCGGCGGTCTCAGCGCGCTGGGGCTCTCGTTCAGCGTCCTCGTCACGTCCTTCGGGCTCACCGGCCTCGCCGTCGGCCTCGCCCTGCAGGACCTCCTCCGAAACGTCCTCGCCGGCATCTTCCTGCTCGTCGAACGGCCCTTCCGGATCGGGGACGTCATCACCGTCGGCGACCTCAACGGGACGGTGGAGACGATCGAGCTGCGC
>DATKEY010000324.1:0-3962 GCA_035544475.1 Candidatus Dormiibacterota bacterium
GTAGATCGCGGTCAGCCAGTCGCGGTATTTCGGGTTGCGCCCCTTGCAGATCGCGAAGTAGTCGGCCTGGATGCGCGAGGTGAGCGGGCCCGGCTCGCCGTCGCCGATGCGTCGGCGATCGATCTCGATGACCGGCGAGACCTGGGCGCCGGTCCCGCAGAGGAACACCTCGTCGGCGACGTAGAGCTCACTGCGGTCGATCTGGCGCTGCACCACGTCGAGACCCATCTCCTCGGTGGCGAGGTGGATGAGCGTCGCCCGGGTGATGCCCTCGAGGATGTTGTCGGACTCCGGCGGGGTGATGAGCGCGCCGTTGCGCACGATGAAGATGTTCTCGGCGCTGCCCTCGGAGACGTGCCCGTCGTGGGTGAGCATGATCGCCTCGTCGTAGCCGTTCTGCATCGCCTCGGTCTTGGCGAGCGCGCTGTTCACGTAGATGCCGGTGCACTTCGAGCGCGCGGGCGCGACGTTGTCGTCGACACGACGCCAGGAGGACACCATGCAGCGGATGCCGTTGTCGATGTCGACGTAGGCGCCGAAGGGAGCGGTGACGATGAGGAAGCCGTCCTTCAACCCGTGGAGACGGACGCCGATCTCCTCCGAGGACTTGTAGAGGAGCGGCCGGATGTAGATGTCCTGACGCCAGCCGTTGCGGCGGAGCAGCTCGGTGGTGATCGAGCACAGCTCCTCGGTGCCGAGCGGGAGCTCCATGAGCAGGACCTTGGCGCTCGACCGCATCCGGTCGTAGTGCTCGGGCATCCGCAGCGCGAAGAGCTGCTGCTGCTCCTCGACCCAGTAGGCACGGATCCCCTCGAAGCAGCCGGTGCCGTAGTGGAGCGCGTGGGTGAGGATCCCCAGCCGCGAGTCCCCGTACCGCCGGATCTCCCCGTCGAAGTAGACCCAGCTCTCGTCCCGGGAGGGGACGGAATGGGGCACGGTGGGTGCGCTCTGGGTCATGTCGGTACTCTCCGAGTTGGGCTCGGGGCGGGCCCTGCGTCTCTCAGGGTACCGGAGGGGCGACGGGGGGCAGAGCGTTGCGACCGGTTCGCGATTCACCCCCCCGGGGGCTGGTTCGGCGCGCCGAGCACCAACCCGCCCCGGGCATACCTCACCACCGCCGGACCTCCGAGACCGTCGTCCGCCCAGGCGAAGTTGGCGATCCCGTCGGGACCGACCTCCACCGAGAAGAAGTCGCCGAGCTCGCGGCCGCTGCGGCAGCCGATGCCCTGCTGGCAGATCCCCTTCGCATGGACCGGGCGGTCGCTCACCGTGAACAGGCGGTAGGCGGGGACCGGGGCGGCGGCGTCGAGGCTCTCCGCCGCGTAGACCTGCCAGCTCGCGTCGGGAGCGTCGACCCCGGCGACCCTCGATCCCAGCCAGGCGACCACCACCCCTCCGGGGCCTCCGGCGGAGATCCACGGGAAGACGGTCGCGCCGCCGGTCGGGGGCTCGACCCGGACCGGTCCCCGCCAGGTCGCCCCCCGGTCGGCGCTCGAGAACACCAGGACGCCGGAGTTGTCGGAGACGACGACGTAGACGGTGCCCGCGCGGTCGACGGCGGCGGCGGGGAAGATCGACGCGTAGCCCGTGGCGGGCGGGCCGGTGAAGATCGTGTGCAGGGTCCAGCTCGCTCCCCCGTCGGCGCTCGTCGCCATGCGCACGCTGTTCTGGCCGGAGCCCGGGCCGGTGGTGATCGAGATCATCGGCTCCGAGGTCGTCGTGTACACCTGATAGAGGAGCCCGGGGCGGTGGCGGTCGGCGAGGAGGGGCCCGATCTGGTTGTTCCCGACGGCCGCGTCGGTCGGAGGCAGGATCGGCCGCTGCGGTGCGTACACCAGCCCGGCCTCGGGACCCGCGGCGGAGCGCTCGACGTCGATGTTCCCGCTGAGGATGTCGTGGAAGGTCATGTACACGGCGCCGCCGTCGGTCGCGAGCCAGGGCCGGTCGTCGCCGGCGACGGGGCTGCCGAGCGGCTGGGAGACGAAGGTGTGGCCGCCGTCGGAGGAGCGGCCGACGGTGAGTGAGCCCAGCCAGAGGCTGGTGTAGGCGACGACCCCGTCGTCGGTGACCGCGAGGTCCATGTCGCCGCCGCCGAGCGCGGTGCAGCACGGCGTGGGCACGTCCGTGTCGGGCGACCCGAGGTAGGCGGCGGGGCCGCCGCCGGCACCGACCCGCCAGAGGTCGACGCCCCTGGGGAAGCCGCGGATCGCCCCGACATAGGCGGTGCCGTCGCGGGCGAGGCGGAGCGAGGGCTCGGTGTCGGCGCCCGTGAAGACGGGGTTTGCAAGGGTGCTGACGACGAATCCGGGGCCGGCCGCGGCCCCGCCGCCGCCGGGCCGCGCCGAGGCGAGCACCGCGAGGGCGAGCAGGCCGGCGGCTCCGTACCGCGCGCCACGCCTGGGGACCATCGCGCCCTCCCCCGGGCCGGGGCGCCCACCGCCGCGGCCCGGAAACGGAGATTAATGCACAGCCCGACGCGCGTGGCCGGTATCGAGGTCACGGGGGCCGATCGAAACGGGATTTGCGAGACCGTTTGCTACACTCGGGCGCCAGATTCGCTTCGGCGTTCGGCACAGGTTCAGGCCCGCCTGTCCGTTCTCTCACACGTGGGACGTGTTCCCGGCGAGTTCGGCGTTCCCACCGTTCGGGCAATCCGTTCACACATCGGGGATACGCACCATGACCGACGTCATCAGAGCGGGCGGAGCGTCACTGCCGGCAGCGAAGTCCATCCGCTGGAACCCCAGCCCCGAGGAGCTGCGGGAGCTGACGGCGTCGATGCCCAACTCGCGCAAGACGGTCTTCGACAACCACAACGTCGAGACCAAGGTGGTGGCGCGGAGCAAGGCGAGCACCTACCTGGTGACCGACCATCCCGAGCTGCACTCCGACCAGACGATCAGCCGGGCCGAGGGCGAGAAGATCGCCGCCGCCCAGGACGCCTACATCGCCGGTCGCGACATGCTGGTGATCGACGGATACATCGGCAACGACCCCGACTACCGGGTCGCCGCCCGCCTCTACATCGAGGCGTCGAACGCCAACATCGCCGGCATGCAGCAGGCGCTCTACTTCAGCGCCGAGAACGCAGGGCCCGGCTTCCAGCCCCGCCTGACGGTCATCTACACCCCCAATCTGAAGGCCCCCGGCTTTCCCAGTGACCGGGTGATCGCCGTCGACCTCGACGCCGGGGTGACCCGGGTCCTCAATTCCGACTACTTCGGCGAGTCGAAGAAGGGCGGCCTGCGGATGTGGAACGCGCTCACCTACGAGCGCGGCGGCCTGGCGATGCACGCCGGCTGCAAGGTGGTGCCGACCCCGCGCGGCGAGCAGTCGATGCTCATCGTCGGCCTGAGCGGCACCGGCAAGACCACCACGACCTTCACCCGGCAGAACGGCAGCCAGCCGGTCCAGGACGACTTCGTCGCCCTCTATCCGGGCGGGCGGATCGTCAGCACCGAGAACGGCTGCTTCGCCAAGACCTTCGCCCTCGACCCCAAGGACGAGCCCGCCATCCACGGCGCGGTCTGCAGGCCGGAGGCCTACCTCGAGAACGTCTCCCAGGACGGCAGCGGGGAGGTCGACTTCTTCGACACCTCCTACACCCAGAACGGCCGCGCCGTCTTCCGGATGGAGGCGCTCGGCATCGCCCGCGACGCCCGGGACATCACCCGGGTCAACCAGCTGCTCGTCCTCAACCGCAACGACAACCTCATCCCCGCGGTGGCCCGGCTGAACCGCGAGCAGGCGGCGGCGTACTTCATGCTCGGCGAGACCCGGGGCACGAGCGCCGGCGGCAAGGAGGAGGCGGGCAAGGCGCTGCGCGTGCCCGGCACCAACCCCTTCTTCCCGCTGCTCCACGCCTACCAGGGCAACCGCTTCCTCGAGCTCCTCGACGACTGCGGCTTCGAGGTCTTCCTCCTCAACACCGGCCGCATCGGCGGCGAGGACGCCGACGAGCG
>DATKEY010000325.1:0-8507 GCA_035544475.1 Candidatus Dormiibacterota bacterium
CCCACCGCCTCGCCGAACGCATGAAGGGCCGCGTGATGGCCGCACTTTTTTACGAGCCTTCCACCCGCACTCGCCTCAGCTTCGAGGCGGCGATGCTCCGGCTCGGCGGCCAGACCCTCAGCACCGAGAACGCCAGGGAGTTCAGCTCCGCCTCGAAGGGCGAGACCCTCGAGGACACCATCCGGATGGTCGAGGCCTACGCCGACGTGATCGTTCTCCGCCATGACGAGGCGGGGGCGGCGGCGCGCGCCGCCGCGGTCGCGGGCGTCCCGATCGTCAACGCCGGCGACGGACCCGGAGAGCACCCCACCCAGGCGCTCCTCGACCTCTTCACGATCCACCGCGAGCTGGGCCGGATCGACGGCCTCCACGTCGTCCTCTGCGGCGACCTCCGGTACGGCCGCACGGCGCGCTCCCTCGCGCTGCTGCTCACCCTCTACGACGGTGTGCGGATGTCCTTCGTGGCTCCCCGGGTGGTGCAGATGGAGCCCGACATCCTCGCGCTGCTCGGGGACCGCGGCGTGCCGTACGCGGTGACCGACAACCTCCTCGCCGCGGTGACCGACTGCGACGTCGTCTACCAGACGCGCATCCAGAAGGAGCGCTTCACCGACCCGAGCGAGTTCGGCCGGGCGCGGGGCGACACCCGCATCGACGCCCGGCTCATGGAGCGGCTGCCGGAGCGGGCGATCGTCATGCATCCCCTGCCCCGCGTCGACGAGATCGACCCCGAGGTCGATTCCGACCCGCGGGCGGCGTACTTCCGCCAGGCGCGCAACGGGGTGGCGGTGCGGATGGCGCTGCTCGAGATGCTCCTCGGCGAGAACGGGGCGGCATGACGCCGCGACCCGACACCTGGTCGCGGCTCCTCGACGGGGCCGAGCTCGCGCGCACCGTGCGGCGGCTCGCCCACGAGGTGCGCGAGCGCCATCCCGGGCTCCAGGGGGTGGTGCTCGCCGCGGTCCGCGACGGGGGAGTGCCACTCGCCTGCCGGGTGCGCGACCATCTCACCGACCTCGGCGAGCCCGAGCCGCCGGTGCTCGCCCTCGACGTCCGCGACTACCGCGACGACCGGCCCCGGCCCGCCCGGCCGGCAGGCGGCGCGCTGAGCCCGCTGCCGCGGGTCTCGGAGGGGGCCGCGACGGCCTCTGCCGGCGTCGAGGCGGCGACGGTCGTGCTCGTCGACGACGTCATCCACACCGGGCGCACCCTGCGGGCGGCGCTCGACCTGCTCGCCGACCACGGCCGTCCCGCCGCCGTCGAGCCGCTCGTCCTCGTCGATCGCGGCCGGCGCGAGCTGCCCCTCCGTGCGACCTACGTCGGCCGCAACCTCCCGGTCGCGGCCCACGCCTGGGTCGAGGTGGTCTGGGACCCGGCGGGCGCGGGCGCGTGGCTCGTCGAGCCGGAGGCCGCCGCCCTGCGCGAGCAGGGGGCGGGGGGATGACCGTGAACGCCGTCCTGCGTGGCATCCGGGTCATCGACCCCCTCGCAGGGCGCGACCAGGTCGACATGGACGTCTGGTTGCGAGGTGGGCGGATCGAGGCCATCGAGCGGCGCATCCGGACCGACCAGGCGCCGACCCTCGACCTCGCCCGCGCGCCGGGGCTTCCCGAGGTGGTGCTCTGCCCGGGCTTCATCGACCTCCACACCCACCTCCGCGAGCCCGGCGGGGAGGACGCCGAGACGGTGCAGAGCGGCGCCGAGGCCGCCGCGGCCGGCGGCTTCACCCAGCTCGTCGCGATGGCCAACACGCGGCCGGCGGTCGACACCCCCGAGCGCCTCGCCGACTCCCGGCGCCGTGCCCGGCTCGCCCCGGTGCGGGTGCTGAACGCCGCCGCGCTCACCATCGGCCTGCGCGGCCGCGAGATGGTCGACACCGCCGCGTGCGCCGCCGCCGGCGCTGCGGCGTTCACCGACGACGGCCGCAACGCTGCGCCGACCCGGCTCCTCGCCGAGGCGCTGCGGGCCGCCGCCGAGGTCGAACGCGCGGTGCTCGTCCACCCCGAGGACGAGTCGATGGTCGTCGCGGCGAACCCCGACGTGCCGTCGATCATCCGCTGCCCCCACCGCCCCGCCGACTGCGAGGTGGTCGCGGTCGAGCAGGCGCTGCGCGCCCTCACCCAGGCGGGCCGGGGGCGGCTGCACCTCCAGCACCTCTCGTGCGCCGGCTCGCTCGAGCTGCTGCGCACCGCCCGCGAGCTCGAGTTCCCGGTCACCGCGGAGGTGACCCCTCACCACCTGTCGATGTGGCTGCCGTTCGAGCGCGAGCCCGATCCCCCGTCGCTGCGCAAGGTCAACCCGCCGCTGCGCACCGAGCAGGACCGCCGGGCTCTCGTCGAGGGCCTGCGGGACGGGGTGATCGACGCGGTCGCGACCGACCACGCCCCGCATCCCGCCGAGGACAAGGTCGGCGACTACGCCGACACCGCCCCGGGGATGATCGGCCTCGAGACCGCGCTCGCCACCTGCCTCACCCTCGGCGGCATGGGGGGTGAGTGGGTGCCCACGCTCGTCGAGCGTCTCACCGCGGGCCCGTGGCGGGTGCTCGGCGCGGCCGCCGGGCTGCGCGAGCCGCGGCTGCGCCTCGGGCAGCCGTGCAGCTTCGTCCTCTTCGACCCCGACGAGGAGTGGGACGTCGGCGCCGAGCCGCTCCGCTCGCGGAGCGCGAACACCCCGCTCCTCGGCGTGCGGCTGCGTGGCCGTGTGCTCATCACCGTCCACGAGGGGACCGTCGCCCATCTCTCCCCGTCCCTGGAGCTGCCGGGGTTGACCGCGATCCCGCATGGCTGAGCGGGGGCGGCTCGCGCTCGAGACCGGGCGCTGCTTCGAGGGGCTGCTCTTCGGCGCCGCGGTTCCCGACGGAGTGAGCGGCGAGGTCGTCTTCAACACCTGCATGACCGGCTACCAGGAGGTGGCGACCGACCCGTCGTACGCGGGGCAGGTGGTCGTCATGACCCACCCGCTCATCGGCAACTACGGCTGCCGCGACGAGGACGCCGAGTCCTCGCGGGTGTGGGCGCGGGCGATGGTGGTGCGCGAGCTCTCTCCGCAGATCGGCCATCCGCTCGGCGAGCGCGGTCTCGACGACGAGCTGCGCCGCCACGGCGTCCCCGGCCTGCGCGGCGTCGACACAAGGGCTCTGACCCGCCACCTCCGCGACCACGGCACGGTGCGTGGGGTGCTCGCGCCGGCGGCGACGTCGAGCGCCGAGGTGCTGGTCGGGCTCGCCCGGCGGGCTCCGCACGTCACCGACCAGGACCTCGTCTCGGAGGTGACGCTCCGCGAGCCCTGGGTGCGCTGGGAGGAGCCCCTCCATCCCACGCTCGAGCGTGCGCTGCGGCTGAGTGGGGGCGTCGGAGCCCACCCCGGGGTCCGGATCGTCGCCGTGGACTACGGGGTGAAGCGCAACAGCCTGCGCGCGCTGCGCAGCCGCGGCGCCGAGGTGGTGCTGGTGCGCGCCGACGCGACCGTCGACGACGTGCTCCGCCACCGGCCCGACGGGGTGCTGCTCTCCAACGGCCCCGGCGACCCGGCGGTGCTCCCCGAGGCGGTGCGGCTCTGCGCGGCGCTGCTCGAGCGGCGGGTCCCGCTGCTCGGCATCTGCCTCGGGCACCAGATCCTCGGGAGGGCGGTCGGGGCGACCACCTCGCGGCTCAAGTTCGGCCACCACGGTGGCAACCACCCGGTCCACGACGCCGCCGGCGGCGGCGTCTTCGTCACCTCCCAGAACCACGAGTTCCAGGTCGACGGCCACTCGCTCCCGGCGGGATCGGGCTGGTACGTGAGCGAGCGCAACCTCAACGACGGCAGCGTCGAGGGGCTGCGCCACCGTGAGCTGCCCTCGTTCAGCGTGCAGTACCACCCCGAGGGCGCCCCCGGACCCCAGGACCGCGGCGCCGTCTTCGACGAGTTCCTGTCGATGGCGGCGGGAACCGGGGGCCCCGCGGTGGTCTCGACGGCGGGCGCCGCGACGCCGGTCGCGGAGCGGCCGCGGTGCGTGCTCGTGGTCGGGAGCGGGCCGATCGTCATCGGCCAGGCCGCGGAGTTCGACTACGCCGGCACCCAGGCGTGCCGGGCGCTGCGCGAGGAGGGCATCCGCGTCGTCCTCGTGAACAGCAACCCGGCGACGATCATGACCGACGACGAGAGCGCCGACGCCGTCTACGTCGAGCCGCTGACGGTGGCGGTGCTCGAGCGGATCATCGAGCGCGAGCGCCCGGACGGGCTGCTCGCGACCCTCGGCGGCCAGACCGGTCTCAACCTCGCCGTCGCGCTCGCCGACGCCGGCGTGCTCGACCGCCACGACGTGCACGTGCTCGGGACGCCGCTCGAGGCGATCCGCGCCGCCGAGGACCGCGAGCTCTTCAAGCAGCTGCTCGTCGGCATCGGCGAGCCGGTGCCGGACTCGGCGACGGTCTCCTCGGCCGTCGAGGCGCGGGCGGTCCGCGAGCGGCTCGGGCTCCCGCTCGTCGTGCGCCCCGCCTTCACCCTCGGCGGCACCGGTGGCGGCGTCTGTGAGAGCGAGGCGCAGTACACCGAGACCGTGGCGGCCGGGCTCGCCGCCTCTCCGATCGGCCAGGTGCTCGTCGAGCGCTCGCTGCTCGGCTGGCGCGAGCTCGAGTACGAGGTGATGCGCGACGCCTCGGGGACGTGCATCACCGTCTGCAACATGGAGAACCTCGACCCCATGGGGGTGCACACCGGGGACTCCATCGTCGTCGCGCCCTCGCAGACGCTCACCGACCGCGAGCACCAGCAGCTGCGCAGCGCCGCGCTGCGGATCATCGATGCGCTCGAGATCGCCGGCGGCTGCAACGTCCAGTTCGCCCTCGCCCCGGACTCCCACGAGTACTACGTGATCGAGGTGAACCCGCGGGTGTCGCGCTCCTCGGCGCTCGCCTCCAAGGCGACCGGCTACCCGATCGCCCGCGCCGCCGCCAAGATCGCCGCGGGACGCCGTCTCGCCGACATCACCAACCCGGTCACCGGGCAGAGCTGTGCGGCGTTCGAGCCCGCCCTCGACTACTGCGTGGTGAAGATCCCGCGATGGCCCTTCGACAAGTTCCCCGAGGGGGACCGCCGGCTCACCACCCAGATGAAGTCGACCGGTGAGGTGATGGCGATCGAGCGCTCCTTCGAGGCGGCGATGCTCAAGGCGATCCGCTCGCTCGAGCAGGCACGCCCCGATCCCGCGACGCTGGGCTCGCCGGTGCTGATCGACGCCGCCAACGACCGCCGCCTCTTCGCGCTCCTCGAGGCATTGCGTCGGGGTGTCGCGGTGAGCGAGCTCGCCGCGCGCTGCGGGTACATGCCGTGGTTCGTCGAGCGGCTCGCGACCATCGTCGCCGCCGAGGAGCGGCTGCGCGGCGAGGGTGTCGTCCCCGACGCGCTCGTCGCGGCGAAGCGCGTCGGTCTGGCCGACTCGCGAATCGCCGCCCTCGGCGGGGTGGCGGTCGCCGAGGTGCGTGCGGCGCGCGACGCGGCGGGCCTGCGGCCGACGTACAAGTGCGTCGACACCTGCGCCGGGGAGTTCGAGGCCTCGACGCCCTACTACTACTCGACCTTCGAGGAGGAGGACGAGGGACCGGCCGGAGCGGGACGCGACGGCGACGCCGCCGCGCCGGTGGTGGTGCTCGGGTCGGGGCCGATTCGCATCGGGCAGGGCATCGAGTTCGACTACTGCAGCGTGCAGGCGGCGATGGCGCTGCGCCGCCGCGGCGTCGAGTCGGTGATGGTGAACAGCAACCCGGAGACGGTCTCCACCGACTTCGACTGCAGCACCCGTCTCTACTTCGAGCCGCTCGACGAGGAGGCGGTCGCCCACGTCATCGAGGCCGAGCGTCCCCGCGGCGTCGTCGTCCAGTTCGGCGGCCAGACCGCGATCAACCTCGCCGCGCCGCTGGCGGCGCGCGGGATCCCGCTGCTCGGCAGCGGCGTCGACGCCATCGACGCCGCGGAGGACCGTCACCGCTTCGAGGAGCTGCTCCGCGGACTCGGCATCCCCCAGCCTCCCGGCGCCGCGACGATCGACCCCCAGGAGGCGATGGCGACCGCCGAGCGCATCGGTTTCCCGGTCCTGGTGCGGCCCTCGTACGTCCTCGGCGGGCGTGCCATGGAGGTCGTGCACGGCCGCGCCGCGCTCGAGCGCTACCTCGTCGCCGCGATGGCCGCTCTCCCCGAGCAGGGCAATGGCCGGCGCGGCACCGTCCTCGTCGACAAGTACCTCCTCGGCACCGAGGTCGAGGTCGACGCCATCTGCGACGGCGACGCCGTGCTCATCCCCGGGATCATGGAGCACGTCGAGCGCGCCGGCGTGCACAGCGGGGACTCGATGGCGGTGTACCCGGCCGCGCTCGAGCCGGAGGTGCGCGCCCAGATCGTCGACGCGACGACGCGGATGGCGCTGGCACTCGGGGTGCGCGGGCTCTGCAACGTGCAGTACGTCGTCCACCGCGGCCGCGTCCACGTCATCGAGGTCAACCCCCGCGCCTCGCGCACCGTGCCCTTCCTCAGCAAGGTGACCGGGGTGCCGATGGTCGAGCTCGCCGTCCGGGTGATGCTCGGTGAGGGGCTCGTGGACTGCGGCTGGCAGGCGGGCGTCGTGCCGGAGCGGCCGCTGGTGGCGGTGAAGGCGCCGGTGTTCTCGATGCTGAAGCTCACCGCCGTCGACAGCGTGCTGAGCCCGGAGATGAAGTCGACCGGCGAGGTGATGGGGATCGATGTCGATCTCGGCGCCGCGCTCGAGAAGTCGTTCCTCGCCACGCTCGGCGAGCTGCCGACCGGTGGCGGCGCGCTGTGCAGCATCGCCGACGCCGACAAGCCGGAGGCGCTGCCGGTGCTCGCCCAGCTGAGCCGCCTCGGCTTCACCATCTACGCGACCGAGGGCACCGCGGCGACGCTGCGCGACGCCGGCATCAGCGCCGTCGCCGTCGGCAAGCTCGGCAACGGGAGGCCCAACGTCATCGACGTCATCGAGGACGGGCGGGTCAGTCTCGTCATCAACACCCCGTCGAACATCGAGACCGACGAGCTGCGCTTCGACACCGGCCATGCCGGCGACGCGCCGCGGAGCGTCAAGGACGGCTACCTCATCCGGCTCGCCGCGGCGCGACGGCGCATCCCCTGCTGCACCTGGCTCGACACCGCGGCGGCGCTGGTCAACGTGATGAGCCGCCACCGCGCCGGCGAGCAGCTCGCCGTCGCCACCGTGCGCCGCTACCGCGACGGCAGCGTGGCCGCCGGCCGGTGACGGCGGCGCGGACGGCCCGGCGGCTCTCGGACCTCCGCCGGGCCGCCGACGAGCGCGGCGAGGTGGTGGCGGTCGAGCGCCTCGGCGGCGGGCTGGTCGAGCTCTCGGTGCGGCTCCCGCACACCGCCGCCATGGCCCGCCCCGGCGAGTTCGCCCAGCTGCGCTGCGGGCCGCCGCCGCTGCCGCTGCTCCGCCGCCCCTTCAGCGTCGCCTGGGTGGAGGGCGAGGTGTGCGGCTTCGTCCTCGAGCCGGTGGGCGAGGGCACCCGCCGGCTGGCGGCCCTGCGCCCCGGCGACCCCCTCCAGTCGCTCGGGCCCCTCGGCAGCGGCTTCACCCTGCCCGCCGCCGGGCGGGTGGTGTGCGTCGCCGGCGGCCTCGGCTGCGCCCCCTTCCCGCTGGCGGCGCGGCGGGCGCGCCAGGCCGGCGCCGGCGAGGTGGTGGTGCTGAACGGCGCCGCCTCGGCGGAGCGCCTGTATCCCTCCGCTCGGCTCTCCCGCGGCGACCCGGGCGTCCGCGTGGTCGAGGCCACCGACGACGGCAGCCGGGGCCACCACGGCTACGTCACCGAGCTGGTCGCCGCCGAGCTCGACGGCGCCGCCGCGCTCTGGGCCTGCGGACCCAACCCCATGCTCGCCGCCCTCGCCGCCGTCCTCGGTCGCTCCGGCGTCGCCCTGCCGCCGATCGTCGAGGCCTCGCTGGAGGCGCCGATGGGCTGCGGCTTCGGCACCTGCCTGGGCTGCGCCCTGCCGGTCCGCGACGGCGCCGGCAGCCGCTTCGCGCTCTGCTGCCGCGAGGGCCCGGTGATGCCGGTCGCCGAGGTCGACTGGGAGGGGCTGGCGGCGCTGCCCCCGGCGCACCTGGCATGACCACCGCCGACCTCGCCGTCGAGCTGGGCCGGGGGCTGGTGCTGCCCAACCCGGTCGGGGTGGCCAGCGGCACCTTCGGCTACGGGTTCGAGTTCGAGCAGCTGGTCGACATCCAGCGGCTCGGGGCGATCTGGACCAAGGGCACCACCCTGCTCCCCCGGGCGGGGAACCCGCCGCCGCGGGTGGCCGAGACCACCGGGGGCATGCTCAACAGCATCGGCCTCCACAACCCCGGGGTCGAGCACGTCGCCACCGCCTACGCGCCCCGCTTCGCCGGCTGGCGGGTGCCGGGGGTGGTCAACGTCGCCGGCGGCAGCCTCGAGGAGTACGTCACGGTGGTGCGCCGCCTCGACGGGGTTCGCGGCGTCGCCGGCATCGAGCTGAACATCTCC
>DATKEY010000326.1:0-4595 GCA_035544475.1 Candidatus Dormiibacterota bacterium
GACGAGGGCCGGATCATCGTGCTCGTCGAGCAGTACATCGGGGTGCTCCTCAAGGCCGCGGACACGATCGGCGTGCTCGAGCGTGGGCGGGTGAAGTACAGCGGGCCGGCGAACGATGCGGCGGCCTGGCTCGAGGAGAACGGCTACATGGCCCACGCCAAGACGGCGGGGGAACGAGCAGGGGCGCAGAGCCCAGCAGGAGCGGCAACGGGCGAGGGACGGTGATGAAGGCAGGAGGGGAATCCATGGGCACTCGGAGGGGCAGGGCGAGGGTCGCCCGATCGGCGCTGATCCTCACGGTCGCGGCGAGCATGCTGGCGACCGCGGGCGCGCGCTACGCGAGGGCGTCGGAGTCGGTCGACGTGGGACCCGTCGACGAGGGTCCGCAGTGCCTGACCGACTACTACGCCGACGGGAATGCGCTGGTCGTCGCCGGCATCCTCGAGATCCCGTACGCCAACGTCGCCGGCGGGCCCTTCAGCTCGGTCGCGCTCACCGCGCAGCCGGACTCGCGGGCGCTGGCGACCGAGTACTACGAGGGGTATGCGGGCGAGGTGGTGCTCGGCACCTCCGGCTTCTACCCGGCGAACCCGACCGGCGCCAACGCGTACTACCCGGTGCCGGTCGGCGGCCGCAGCGCCGACCAGCACGACGACGGGCCCTTCGCCCACACCACGGCGTACGCCGAGCCGCGCAAGGCGGTCGCCGACGCCCGGGCGATGGTGATGGGCATGCCGGAGGTGAACGGCGGTGAGAGCATCGCCCACTCCGACGCCACCTACGACACCAAGACGGTGAACGGCAGCCAGGTCGCGACCGGCTACAACATCACCCTCGGGCAGCTGCACATCGACTGGCTCCGCTCGGAGCTGCACTGGAGCATGGACGGCACCCCGTCGGGGACGATCGCCAACTGGAAGCTGACCTTCCACGGTGTGAGCAACGCGAACACCGGCGTCTACGCGTTCAGCGGCGACGGCTTCAGCGTCCAGGGCGGCAACGCCAACCCCGGCGAGGCCCAGCGCAAGGCGTTCAACGACCAGCAGCAGAAGTTCTCGCAGGGGCTCGAGCAGGCGGGGATCGGCCAGGCCGACTTCCAGCTCCAGCCCGGGACGGTGTCGAGCAGCGGTGACCACCTCGACCTCCACGGCGCCGGGATCACGGGCCGGTTCGCCCCCAAGGCGACCCGGGGCAAGACCACCTCGGCGGGAGCGATCGAGCTCGGCCGGGTCGAGGAGCACGTCCGCGCGAGCCAGGGTCCCTGCGACGCGATCCAGTCGCCGCCGTCGATCACCCAGACGGCGCCGCCGACGGGCCCCAACCCGCCGACGTTCCCGCCCGACCACTGCACCCAGAACGGCTGCCAGGCCCAGCCCTTCCCGCCCGCCCTGCCGGGGGCACCGGGCGGCAAGCAGCCGGCTCCCTCGTCCCTGGGCGTGAGCGCCCCGGCGCCGAGCGTCGTCACGCCCTCGATGACCGTGCAGCGCACTGTCGACAATGTGCTTCGCATGCTGCCGGTGGCGGTGCCACCGGCGGCGATGCCGCAACCCTCCTCCGTGCCGACGCGGGGGTGAGCTGAGGGCGGAACGACGAACATCGCGCGGGTGCGCACCGCCTGGCTGGGCCGCGGCCTGGCCGCCACGCTGGTGGCGGCCGGGCTGCTGCTCGTTCTCCCCCATCGCGCGGAGGCGCACGCCCGCATCCTCTCCGTCCTCCCCGCACCGGCCTCGACGGTCCCCGGGCCGGTGGCGCAGATGCTGCTCCACTACAACGAGCCCATCGACAAGGATCTCTTCCGGCTGACCGTCGAGGGCGACCGGGGCACCGAGCTGGCCGGCAAGCCGGTCTTCAAGGACGACGAGACCATCGTCGCCTCGCTGCGCCCCGACGCGACAGGCTACCTGGTGGTGACCTGGGTCGCGGTCGGGCTCGACGCCCACCCGGTCGTCGGCCAGTACTACTTCGCGATCCGCCCGCCGAACAGCAGGGCGTCCCTCGGCGCCGCTCCGATCGTCTCCGCGTTCGAGAGCGGCGGCGGCGCCGGCGGGCTCACCGCGCTCATCGAGGCGGCGCGCTCGGCCGAGATCGTCCTCCTCTACGCCGTGCTCGGCATCGTCTTCATCGGCGCCCTGCTCTGGCAGCGCCGGCGCGCCTCACCCGCGGCCGGCCCCGGCGCGGCGGTGTACGCCGGCCCCGCCCTCATGGTCCCGACGGTCCCGGTGGGGCGCGCGTATCGCGTCCTCCTCGTCGCCGGCACCCTGTCCGCGGCGCTGATGCCGCTCCTCTTCTGGCTCAACGCCGAGCGTCTGAGCGAGCTGCTCATCGGGGTCGGCATCTCCCAGATCGCCACCTCGTCGATCGGAGTCCTCGCCGGGATCAAGGCGGTCCTCTGGCTCGCCCTCATCGGCGTTGTCGTCCTCGTCATCCGCCGCGCCCAGGACGGCCGGTCGCTCGAGCGGCTGCCGCTCGCGCTCGCGGGTCTCGCGCTCCTCCTCGCCGGCGCCTTCGTCGCGGGCACCCACGTCGGCACCGGCAGCGCCACCCCGGCGGGGGTCTACATCCCGCTGATGATGCTCCACATCCTGGTCACCGCCTTCTGGGCGGGCGGGTTGCTGGCGCTCCTCCTCGTCGTCTTCCCGGGTGGCGATCCCGCGGAGATCTGGACCGCGGTGAGCCGGTTCTCCAGGGTGATGACGGTGACCGCGGCGATCGTCGTCGGCAGCGGGCTGCTCATCCTCATTCGGCTGCTCGCGAACTTCAACGCGCTCTGGTGCACGACCTACGGCGTCGTCGCCGGCTTCAAGGTCTCGACCGTCGCGCTCGCCCTGTGCTTCGGGCTGGTGAACAACCGCATGGTCGCCAGCCATCGCCGCGAGGAGGAGCTGCCCGCGTACTCCCGCGCCGGGCGGCGCGCCGGGCCGACGGTCATGGCGCTGCGCCGGATGATCCTCATCGAGGCGGCGCTCCTCCTCACCGTGCTCGTGCTCGCCGCGGTCCTCGGCGAGACGCAGCTGCCCCCCCTGTTCAACGGCCGCGCCCTTCCCGGGGATGTGCAGAATGTGGTGGAGCCCGGGCTCTTCGGCTCCGGGTGCCAGTAGGGGAAGGGCGTAGAGGTGCCGCGGAAGCGAAGCTCGTGGAGTGTCAGGGGCGCGCCCCGCACGGAGCGTGCCCTGCCGGTGAGGGGATCGACCAACGGCCACAAGCCGATGGCTCCGCCGGAGCGGTCGGGCGACCCCGAGGCGCCCCCGCCGAGCTCCCGCCGCATCGTCGGCATCGCCCTGATCATCGGCGCCACCCTGCTCGTCCTCGTGGCCACCTTCGGGGTGCTCGCCGTCCACAACCGCGGCGGTGAGGACACCGTGGTGGTGCCGCCGGAGCCCACGGTCACCGCCGCCCAGGCGTTCACCGTCCTCTACAAGGTCGAGGACAGCGCCGGGCCCGACGTCAGGGAGGAGACCGACTACCTGGCGGTGAAGCGCCCGTTCAACGTCCGGCTGGAGCACCGTGACGGGCCGCCGCCGGGCGGCGCGGTGCTCACCGGCAGCATCGTCACCCACGACGACACCGTCACCCTCGGCGGCACCGGCGACGGCTTCACCACACCGCGGGCGCCCTCGATCCTCCCCGGACTGGTCTCCCAGCCCGCCCTCCAGGCGGCCGTCGACGCCGGCAAGGCGACGCGCAAGGGGATCTCCACCGTCATCGGCCAGTCCTGCACGAACTATGTCTACGACCAGTTCGGGAGCGAGCCGATCGGCTCCGCCGACAACCAGGCGAAGGTCACCTCCTGCGTGACCGCCGACGACATCATGCTCAAGGAGGTCATCGTCTTCGCGGGGAAGACGGTGCGGACCTCCGAGGCGGTGAAGCTCGACCGTTCGCCGACCTTCCCGGCCGACGCCTGGAAGCCGGCGAAGGTGATCCTCCCCGACAACCCCGAGCAGGTGACCGACGAGATCATCCAGGGGCCGCCGCGGGGCGTCGCGAAGGCGCTGACGGTGCAGACCCCGAGCGGTTTCCACCGTGACCTCGCCGCCAACGTCGGCCACACCCTCGGCCCCGACGCCCCGCCGGTGCTGTACTACGTGCAGAGCTACACCGGCAACGGCGAGCAGATCATCGTCGAGCAGCCGCTCGACGACTCCATGGGCTCGCCGTGGACGGGGAAGGGCGGGGTCAAGATCGACATCGGCAACGGCCAGCCGTCGGAGATCCTGTACCGGGCCGGGTACATCGAGGTCGAGACCAAGGTCGGCGGGCTGCCGGTGCGGGTGATGGCGCTGCGCAGCGACCTCGCCATCTACGTCGCCCGCCAGCTGCGGCTGCCTGCATAGACGGACGAAGGAGGGGAGGAGGGGGATGTCCGGCGCCCTGGCCCGCCGTCTCCGCACGCTCCCCGGACCCCGGCGCCGGGCCGCCGTCGCTGCCGCCCTCCTCGTCGGTGGCGCCGCGCTCTCCTCGATGGTGCCCCGCCATGCGCCGGCGCCGGCGCGCGCGGCCCTCCACCGGGGGACCGCGCCCGACCCGGTGGTCCCCCGGAGCCCGGCGGAACGGTCGCAGGAGCCCGCCCCGCCGGCGATCGTCGAGGCGGTGGC
>DATKEY010000327.1:0-5625 GCA_035544475.1 Candidatus Dormiibacterota bacterium
CCAGCGGCACCAGCGCCGACCTCCACGGCGTCCAGCTCGGCAGCGTCAGCGGCGGTGTCGCCGACGGCAACACCGGCACCGTCGTGACCTTCGCCATGGCGCAGCCGACCCCGGCGCCGAGCAGTAGCCCGTCGCCGAGCCCGAGCGGCAGCCCGTCGCCGAGCCCGAGTGGCAGCCCGTCGCCGAGCCCGAGCGGCAGCCCGTCGCCGAGCCCGAGCAGCGACCCCGGCACCACCAGCACCACGTCGTCGTCCACCACGTCCGGCGGCGGCAGCTCCGGCGGGGGGTCGACCAGCACCTCCACGGTCACCAGCACCGTGACCTCCAACTCCACCGCGACGGTCGAGGTGACCTCGGTGAGCACCACGACGACCACCACGACCGTCTCGAACGGCGCCGGCTCCGGCTCGAGCGGCGGCCAGAGCGCTCCTCCGCCCGCCCCGGGCACCCCCGCGTGGGCGAAGCGCCTCGTCGACGAGCTCTACCTCGAGGTCCTCGGCCGCAACGCCGATTCGGGCGGAGAGGCGTACTGGGTCGACCAGGTCATGAGCCACGGGCAGGGCCCGCTCGCGATCGCCCGCTCGCTCCTCGCGTCGTACGAGTACCGGGCCAACCTCGTCCGCAGCGTCTACTGGCAGTACCTCGGCCGTGGCGGCGAGGACGCGGGCGTCAACAGCTGGGTCGGGATGCTCGGCAGGGGCATGACCGACGAGCAGCTCCGCCTCGCCTTCCTCGGCACCCCCGAGTTCTGGTCGAACAGCGGCGGCAACCCCAAGGGCTTCGTCGACAACCTCTACCAGACCGTCCTCCAGCGCAGCCCCGACTCCTCGGGTGAGGCCTACTGGGTGAGCCGCCTCGACGCGGGCACCTCGCCGGTCGACGTCGCCGCCTCGCTCGTGTACAGCTTCGAGCAGCTCGAGGGGCGGGCGGCCGGCTACTACCTCACCTACCTGGCGCGCGGCGCCTCCAACGACGAGCTCGCCTACTGGGCGCGGTCCCTCGCCGCGGGCGTCCGCGACGAGGACGTCATCCTCGGGTTCGTCGGCTCCACGGAATACCTCTCCCGGATCTGACCCGGACAGTCACGCCGGGGGCGGGCGCGGCACACGGTTCCCCGCAGGGCGTTCGGGGCTGACCCCGGACGCCCTGTCCGTGTGTCCGGAGGGGATCAGGCCACCAGGTCGCGCAGCCGCGCCGCGCGCACCGGGTCGCGGAGCTTGGAGAGCGCCGAGCGCTCGATCTTGCGGACCCGGTCGCGGGTCATCCCCAGGCGGCGGCCGACCTCCTCGAGGGTGCGCTGCTGGTCGTCGGCGAGCCCGAAACGCAGCTGGAGCACCCGCCGCTCGCGCGGGGTGAGGGTGAAGAGCACGTCCTCGAGCTGCCCCGTCAGAAGCGTTCGGGTGGCCGCCTCGGGCGGAGCCTCGGCCTCACGGTCCTCGATGAAGTCCTCGAGGCGCGAATCCTCCTCGTCGCCGACGGGGGCGTCGAGCGACACCGGCTCGCGGGCGATCCCCATCAGCTCGCGCACCTGGTCGGGGGTCATCCCCGCCTCCTCGGCGACCTCCTCGTCGTTCGGGTCGCGGCCCAGCTCCTGGGAGAGCCGGCGCGACACCCGGATCACCCGGTTGATGCGGTCGGTGACGTGAACCGGCACCCGGATGGTGCGCGAGCGGTCGGCGATGCTGCGGGTGATCGCCTGGCGGATCCACCAGGTCGCATACGTCGAGAACTTGAAGCCGCGGCGATGGTCGAACTTCTCGACCGCCCGCATCAGCCCGAGGTTGCCCTCCTGGATGAGGTCGAGGAGCGGCATGCCCCGCACCAGGTACTTGCGGGCGATCGACACCACCAGGCGGAGGTTGGCCTCGATGAGGTGCTGCCGCGCCTCCTGCGACCCGGCCTCGATCTGCTGAGCGAGCTCGACCTCCTGGCGGGCGGTGAGGAGGTTCACCCGCCCGATCTCGTTGAGGTAGGCGCGGACCGGGTCGTCGAGCGCGGCGCTGCCGAGCTCGGCGTCGGTCCAGACCCCCGCGGGGGCGCCCTCGTCCTCGTCCTCGTCCTCGCCGTGCTCGTCGCCGACGGGGATGCCCATCGCCACGAAGGCCTCGGCGACCCGGGCCAGCCCGTCGGGGTCGGCCTCGATCTCGGGGAATGCCCCGATCAGCTCCCCGGGCGTGAGGACACCCTGGTCCCGACCCCGAAGGATCAGGGCCTCCGCACGGCGGACGAGGTCGTCGTCCGTCTGTGCGGCGGTGGCGGTGCGGTGGTGGAGACGTGCGTCCACCGGAGAGGTCATGACGGTCATGAGAGGGAGGTATTGGAGATGGCTGCGGGGCACCTCGACAGCCGGGGCCCTCACAGAAGCGCGGCCGGGGAGGTTCCCGCGTGCATGCGAGAACCGCGTCCACCGCTCGCTCTTTACGATACCGCGCCGGACGCCGGAGCGCAAAGAACTGTGCGAAACGAAACCTGCCGGGCCGGGAGCGGCTCCGGCGGGCGAGCCCCGGAGTGGTCCGGTGGCATGGAAGCTGATACCGTAGTGTACAACTGATGCGCCCGGACGGCGAGCCTCCGTCCCCACCGCACGAGCTCGAGGAGGCGCTTCGAGCCAGCGACGAGCGCTTCCGGCTGCTCGTCGCCGGGGTCCGCGACTACGCGATCTTCCTCCTCGACACCGACGGCAGGGTGAGCTCCTGGAACGAGGGTGCGGAGCGGATCAAGCTGTACACCGAGGAGGAGATCCTCGGTCGCCACTTCTCGGTCTTCTATCCGCAGGCGGACATCGACTCGAGAAAACCCTGGCGAGAGCTCGAGATCGCCGCCGCCGAGGGGCGTTTCGAGGAGGAGGGCTGGCGGCTGCGCAGGGATGGCCGCCGCTTCTGGGCGAGCGTCGTCATCACCGCGCTCCGCGGCCCCGACGGCGAGCTCGCCGGCTTCGCGAAGGTGACCCGGGACCTGACCGAGCGGCGCCGCGCCCAGCGCCGTCTCGAGGCGTTGCGGCGTCGCGAGCTGCTCGAGCTCCGTGAGCACGCGCGGCGGACGTCCGAGCTGGAGACGGCGAAGAGCGAGCTCCTCCGCCTCGTCTCGCACGAGCTGCGCGGGCCGCTGACCGTGATCCGCGGCTACATGACGATGCTCGCGCAGGGCACGCTCGGCGAGCTGTCCGCGGACGCGCGCCGCGCGCTCGCGATCGCCCTCGCCAAGTCCGACGAGGCGAACGCCATCGTCGACCAGCTCCTCGAGACCGCGCGCCTCGAGGAGGGCCGGCTCACTCTGCGCATCGAGCGAACCGATCTCCGAGACCTGGTCGGCAGCGCCACCGAGCGGCTGCGCCCGCTCCTGTCGGACCGCCATCACCTCGGCGTCGACGTCCCCGACGTCCCCGTGCCCGTCGACGTCGACCCGGAGCGCCTGCGCACCGTGCTCGGCAACCTGCTCGACAACGCGGTGAAGTACTCGCCGGCGGGCGGGCTGATCCGCTGCACCGTGCGCGACGACGCCGAGGGCGGGGTCGTCGCCGTCGACGTCGCAGACGAGGGGATCGGGATCGGCGCCGACGACATGCCGCGGCTGTTCACCCGCTTCGGCAGGCTGGCCGGCGCGGAGTACGGCCACATCCCCGGGACGGGGTTGGGACTGCACCTGTCACGCGAGCTCGTGCGCCGGCACGGCGGGGAGCTCACCGCGACCTCGGAGCCGGGTCTGGGGACGAGCTTCCACCTCGTCCTGCCCCGGGCACGCGTCTCCTGAGCGTCTGCCACCCTTGACCCGTGGGGCCCTGCGCCCTATCGTCTTGCTTATGAGAATCATTCGTAATTTCAGCGTCCGTGCCGCGGCCGTGCGCACCCTCGGGGTGACGGCCGCCCTCACGCTCGCCGGTTGCGTCCTGCCGGCCGGGTGCGGATCGTCGTCGGGCACGCTCGCCGCGTCCGGAGGAAGGCTGCGCGTCGTCGCGGCGGAGAACTTCTGGGGCAGCATTGCGAGCCAGATCGGCGGCGACCGCGTGCAGACCGCGAGCATCATCACCAACCCCGACACCGATCCGCACTCGTACGAGCCGACGCCCCAGGACGGGCGGGTCATCGCCGGGGCGCAGTACGTCATCGTCAACGGCGCCGGATACGACGCCTGGGCGGACAAGCTCCTCTCCGCCAATCCCGTGAGCGGGCGGAGGGTTCTCGACGTCGGTGACCTCATGGGCGTCAGGGAGGGCGGCAACCCGCACATGTGGTACTCGCCCACGTACGTGCAGAAAGTGATCGACCGCATCACCGCGGACCTGAAGGCGGCGGATGCGGCGGATGCCACGTACTTCGACCTTCAGCGACAGGCGTATGTGACGACCGGGCTCCAGCGCTACGACGACCTGCGCACCGCGATCCGGAACGCGTACCGCGGCGTCCCGGTCGGTGCCACCGAGAGCATCTTCGTGTACCTCGCCGACGACCTCGGTCTGGACCTCACCACCCCGCCCGGCTACATGAAGGCGACCAACGAGGGGACCGACCCGACCGCCGCGGACCGCACCGCCTTCGACGACCAGGTGCAGAACAGACAGATCAAGGTGCTGGTGTTCAATCGCCAGAACTCGACGCCCGACATCCAGCAGCTCGTCGACGTCGCCAACGCGCGCGGCATCCCCGTGGTGTCGATCACCGAGACGCTCGCGCCCGCGGTCGTCTCCTTCCCGGAGTGGCAGAGCACGCAGCTCGACGCCCTGCAGCAGGCGCTCGCGAAGGCCACGGGGCGGTGAGCGCCCTCGACCTGCGAGCGCACGCCGTCTCGGGCGGGCTTCTCGATCCGGACGCCCCCGAGGACGGCGCCGCGCTCGTCCTCGAGGCGGCAGGGGTGCGCCTCGGCGGACGCGAGATCTGGCGCGACGTGACGCTGTCGGTCGCGCGCGGCGAGCTCGTCGCCGTCCTCGGGCCGAACGGGGCGGGGAAGTCGACCCTGGTGCGTGCGCTCCTCGGCCTCGTCCGGCTCAGCAGCGGCAGGGCGCTCGTCCTGGGAGGAGCGCCGGGGACGCGCAACCGCCGGATCGGCTACCTGCCCCAGCGCCGCAGCTTCGACCCCGCCCTGCGCATCCGCGCCCGCGACGTCGTGCGCCTCGGCGCCGACGGGGTGCGCTGGGGGACGCCGCTCCCCGTCCTCGACCGGCTGGTGTCGTCGCGCGCGCGCTCCCTGGACCGGCGGGTCGACGAGGTCGTGGCCCTGGTGGGCGCGACGTCCTACGTCGACCGCCCCGTCGGCGAGCTCAGCGGTGGCGAGCAGCAGCGCATCCTCATCGCCCAGGCGCTGGTGAGCCACCCCGAGCTGCTGCTCCTCGACGAGCCCCTCGACAGCCTCGACCTGGCCAACCAGCAGGCGGTGTCCGCCGTGGTGCGGCAGGTCTGCCGGGAGCAGGGGGTGACCGTCCTGCTCGTCGCCCACGACGTCAATCCGATCCTGCCCCACCTCGACCGTGTCCTCTACGTCGCCGCCGGACACGCGCTCATCGGCCCGCCCGACCAGGTGGTGTGCACGCAGACGCTGACCCGCCTCTACGGCGTTCCGGTCGAGGTCCTGCGCACCGGCGACGGAAGGCTCGTCGTCGTCGGCCAGCCGGACGCGCCGGCAGCCCGACGG
>DATKEY010000328.1:0-8736 GCA_035544475.1 Candidatus Dormiibacterota bacterium
GATCCTCGACGAGATCCCGGAGATGGTCGAACCGGTGCGGACCTATCGCGGCGGCGAGCGGCTGCGGGGCGAGGTGACGTTCCGCGACGTGGTCTTCGGCTACGAGGGCGCCGAGCAGGTGCTCAAGGGTGTGGACCTCCACGTGCCGGCGGGAAAACGGGTCGCGCTCGTCGGGCTCTCGGGCTCGGGGAAGACCACGCTCGTCAAGCTCATCCCCCGATTCTTCGAGACGTGGTCGGGCGAGGTGCTCGTCGACGGCCTCGACGTCGAGGACTATCCGCTCGACGTCCTCCGGGACAACATCAGCCTCGTCCTCCAGGAGTCCGTGCTCTTCGAGGGCACGGTGCGCGAGAACATCGCGCTGGGCCGTCCCGACGCCACCGACGACGAGGTCGCGGACGCCGCACGCCAGGCGCACATCCACGACGCGATCCTGGCCCTCCCCGGCGGCTACGGCGCCCACGTCCGCGAGGGCGGCAAGAACTTCTCCGGCGGCCAGCGGCAGCGGCTCGCGATCGCCCGGGCGATCCTCCGCGACGCCCCGATCCTCATCCTCGACGAGCCGACGGCGAGTCTCGACGTCGAGGCCGAGGCCGAGGTCATGCGCGCGCTCCAGAGGCTGGTGCGCGGCCGCACCGTGCTCATGATCTCCCACCGCCTCAGCACCCTCGGCAGCGTCGACGAGATCGTCGTGCTCGACCAGGGCCGGATCGTCGAGCAGGGGACCTACGCGGAGCTGAGGCGCGCCGGCGGGGTGTTCGCCCGGCTGCTCGACGAGCAGAACCGCTTCAACGCCGAGCGCTCCCGCACCGGCACCCATGCCGCCGTCCGCCCGGCCGCCGCGACCGAGACCCGGATCCTCCAGGTTCCTCCGGCGTGGCGGCGGCTCGTCGACGGCACACACACCGACCATGCGGTGAAGGAGGGGGCTCGATGATCCGCGCACACCGTCTCGCAGCGCTGGCGCTCGCCGTCGTCCCCCTGCTCGCCGCCTGCGGGTTCGAGAAGCCCGCGATCCCGATCCTCACCCGCGAGACCCTGTCACGGGTCCTCTACGCCTTCCCCGATCCCGTCAGGAATTAGGACGTCCGATACTAGGAAGTCCTAGTATACTGGGCCACACAGCCGACCAACCACGAGACGAGGGCCTGAGATGGCACAGCCGGCCTGGCAGCACGGGCAGGGGGAGGGGAGTCCCGCGGGCGATCCCGACGGCAGCGAGGGGATCGAGGCCGGCCGGCGCCGCTGGCAGGCCGCCTACGACGCCGCCCGGGCCGCCGGGCGGGTGCGCGACGCCGACTTCACGACCCTGAGCGGCGGCGAGGTCGACCCGGTGTACGGCCCGCGCCCGGGCGACGGCTACGCCGGATTCGAGCGGATCGGCTGGCCCGGCGAGTTCCCCTTCACCCGGGGGCTCCATCCCACCGGCTACCGCGGCCGGCCGTGGACGATCCGCCAGTTCGCCGGCTTCGGCAACGTCCAACAGACCAACGAGCGCTACCGGATGATCCTCGCCGAGGGCGGCGGCGGGCTCAGCGTCGCCTTCGACATGCCGACGCTGATGGGTCGCGACAGCGACGACCCCCGCAGCCTGGGCGAGGTCGGCCACTGCGGTGTCGCCGTCGACAGCGCCGCCGACATGGACGTGCTCTTCGGCGGCATCCCGCTCGGCGACGTCACCACCTCGATGACGATCAGCGGGCCGGCCGTCCCGGTGTTCTGCATGTACCTCGTCGCCGCCGAGCGTCAGGGGGTCGACCACCGGGCGCTCAACGGCACCCTGCAGACCGACATCTTCAAGGAGTACATCGCCCAGAAGGAGTGGCTCTGGCAGCCGGAGCGGCACCTCCGTCTGATCGGCGACCTCATGGAGTACTGCACCGCCGAGGTGCCCGCCTACAAGCCGCTCTCCGTCTCCGGGTACCACATCCGCGAGGCGGGGGCGACGGCCGCCCAGGAGCTCGCCTTCACCCTCGCCGACGGCTTCGGCTACGTCGAGCTCGGGCTCCGCCGCGGGCTCGACATCGAGCGCTTCGCCCCCGGCCTCTCCTTCTTCTTCGACGCCCACATCGACTTCTTCGAGGAGATCGCCAAGTTCCGCGCCGCGCGCCGGATCTGGGCGCGCTGGCTGCGCGACGTCTACGGCGCGCGCACCGCGAAGGCGCAGCAGCTGCGCTTCCACACCCAGACCGCCGGGGTCTCGCTCACCGCGCAGCAGCCCGACAACAACGTGGTGCGCACCGCGCTCGAGGCGATGGCCGCGGTGCTCGGCGGCACCAACAGCCTGCACACCAACGCGCTCGACGAGGTGCTCGCCCTGCCCTCGGAGCGCGCCGCGCAGATCGCGCTGCGCACCCAGCAGGTGATCGCCGAGGAGACCGGGGTGATGAACGTCGTCGATCCGCTCGGCGGCTCCTGGTTCATCGAGCAGCTCACCGACCAGGTCGAGGCCGAGGCCGAGGAGATCTTCTCCCGCATCCGGGCGCTCGGCCACGACGGCAGCATGACCGCCGGGATCCTCCGCGGCATCGAGGAGGGCTGGTTCCTGGCGGAGATCGCCGATTCCTCCTTCGCCTACCAGCGCGCGATGGAGCGCGGGCAGAAGCGGATGGTGGGCGTCAACACGCTCACCGGCAGCGTCGACAAGCCGCTGGAGATCCTGCGGATCAGCCACGAGGTCGAGCGCGAGCAGAACCGCGTGCTCGGCGCGCGGCGCGCGGCCCGCGACGAGGCGGCGGTCGACTCCGCCCTCGCGCGGATGGTCGAGGTGGCCCGGACCGACGAGAACATGGTCCCGGCGATGGTCGAGGCGGCGCGCGCCGAGGCGACCCTCGGAGAGATCTGCGGCGCGCTCACCGAGCTCTGGGGCGGGTACACGGAGGCACCACAGTTCTGAGCCGGGCGAACGGCCGCCGGGCCCTCGCCTTCGACCCCATCGACGAGGCCGCGCGCCGCTGGCGCGGGCGCTTCGGCGAGAACGGGCCGATGGCGGCGGTGACATCGATCATGCGCGCCCAGCAGATCCTGCTCGGCGAGATCGACGGCATCCTGCGGCCGTTCGGGCTCACCTTCGCCCGCTACGAGGCGCTCGTCCTGCTCCTCTTCAGCCGCCGCGGCTCGCTCCCGATGAGCAAGATGGGCGAGCGGCTCATGGTCCATCCCACGAGCGTCACCAACGCCGTCGACCGGCTCGAGGCGGACCGGCTCGTCCGGCGGGTCGCCCATCCGACCGACCGCCGCACCACCCTCGTCGAGATCACCGGCGAGGGGCGCACCCGCGCGGAGACGGCGACCGCGGCGCTGATGGACGCCGATTTCGGGCTGCGCGGGCTCGACGGTGCGCAGACCGCGCAGCTGACCGAGCTCATCACCGCGCTCCGCCACGCCGCGGGCGACTTCGAGCGATGAGCGACGCATCCGGCGCGGCGGTCACCGCGGAGTCCGCGGAGCGGCGGGTCCGGCGCCGCCAGTCGCGCCGCGAGCTCATCGTCCTCGCCGCGGTCGAGGTGTTCCGCGAGATGGGGCTCGAGAAGGCGACCCTCGAGGCGGTCGGGGAGCGGGTCGGCCTCTCCAAGGCGAGCCTCTACTACTACGTGCGCAGCAAGGAGGAGCTGCTCGGGCACGTCGTCGTCCACGTGGTCCAGGCGCAGGCGGAGGCGCTCGCCCGGGTGGCCTCCGCCGGGGGCCCCGAGGAGCGGCTGCGGGCCTTCTGCGAGAGCCACCTGAGGATCATCTGCACCGACCCGGTGGGCCAGGTGAGCGCGCGGGTCGCACTCAGCGGGATCAAGGACGACGTGGTCCGGCGGCCGCTCCACGAGTACATGTCGCGCCTCGAGGCGATCCTCCGCGACGGCGTCGCCGCGGGCGTCTTCCGCGACATGGACCTGCGCATCGCCCAGCACTCGATCATCGCCACCCTCAACGCGGTGCCGCTCTGGTTCTCCCCGGAGGGCCGGCTGACCCTCGACGAGGTCGCCGCGCAGGTGACCGGCCTGCTGGTCGACGGGACGCTCGCGAGGCCGTAGCGGGCCGGTCGGCCGGGGGTACGCTTGGGTCGTGGTCTTCCTGATCGGCATGGTCGTGCTGGCGGTGTTCCTCGTGGGCGCCTTCTGGTACGGGCTCAGAGGCGAGCCCAACGAGCCCCCGGCGCTCGGGCACAACTTCCCCTACCCCGGCACCGCGTGGGGGCACATGCCGTCCGCGGACGACATCCAGACCGAGGACCCAGACCCTCGCCCCTCTCGGAGCAGGCGGCCGCGGCACGGCTCGAGCTGGATGGACGAGCCCGGAGCCCTCGAGGAGGCCGGTCTCGTCGACGAACCGGCTGACTCGGAGACGGACACCCATCCGCTTTCCTGAGCGGGACGGTGGCGGGCCGCCGAGCAGGTGGCCAGAAGGGCACGGGCCGCACGACGATCCGAGGTATTCGACCATCGGTCGAAAAATCCACCTCAGGTGGACGTCAGCTGTCCCCCAACCCCTACCATTCCCCCGTGGCCGTCCTCGGCACCAGGGTCGACACCCGCAGCGATCTCTACCGCGACAACCGTGCGGCCATGCTCGCCGTCCTCGCGGCGCACGACGAGCAGCTCGCCCTGGCGCGCGCCGGCGGCGGCGCCCGCTACATCGAGCGTCACCGCGCCCGCGGCCGGCTGCTCGCCCACGAACGGATCGAGCTCCTCCTCGACCGCGACGCGCCCTTCCTCGAGCTCTCGCCGCTGGCGGCCTGGGGGACGGAGTTCAGCGTCGGCGCGTCGATCATCACCGGGATCGGGGTGGTGTCCGGGGTCGAGTGCGTGATCATCGCCAACGACCCCACCGTGCGCGGCGGCGCGATGAACCCGCACACCCTGCGCAAGCAGCTCCGCGCGCTCGACATCTGCAAGCGCAACCGCCTGCCGATGCTCTGGCTCGTCGAGTCCGGCGGCGCCGACCTGCCGACCCAGGCCGATCTCTTCATCCCCGCCGGGCGCACCTTCCACGATCTCACCGAGCTCTCCAGCATGGGGATCCCGACGATCGCGCTCGTGTTCGGCAACTCGACCGCGGGGGGCGCCTACGTGCCGGGGATGTGCGACCACGCGGTGCTCGTCGACCGGCAGGCGAAGGTCTTCCTCGGCGGGCCGCCGCTCGTGAAGATGGCGACCGGCGAGGAGTCCGACGACGAGTCGCTCGGCGGCGCGGAGATGCACTCGCGGGTCTCGGGGGTGTCCGACTACTTCGCGGTCGACGAGCGCGACTGCATCCGCCTCGGCCGTCAGATCGTCGCCGACCTCCGCTGGCGCAAGCTCGGACCCGGTCCGACCGAGCCCGCCGAGGAGCCGCTGTACGACCCGGACGAGCTCCTCGGCATCGCGTCCGCCGATCTGCGCGTGCCCTTCGACCCGCGCGAGGTCCTCGCCCGCGTCGTCGACGGCTCGCGCTTCGACGAGTACAAGCCGATGTACGGCACCAGCCTCGTCACCGGCTGGGCGTCGATCCACGGCTATCCGGTCGGCATCCTCGCCAACGCGCGCGGGGTGCTCTTCATGGACGAGGCGAAGAAGGCGACCGAGTTCATCCTCCTCGCCAACCAGGTCGACCGGCCGCTCGTCTTCCTCCAGAACACCACCGGGTACATGGTCGGTGCCCACTACGAGCAGTCGGGGATGATCAAGGACGGTGCGAAGATGATCAACGCGGTCACCAACAGCACCGTGCCCCACGTCACCCTGAACATCGGCGCCTCGTACGGCGCAGGCAACTACGGGATGTGCGGGCGCTCGTACGACCCGCGGCTGCTCTTCGCCTGGCCGAACGCGAAGCTCGCGGTGATGGGCCCGCAGCAGCTCGCGGGCGTGCTCTCGATCGTCGCCCGCCAGGCGGCGGAGGCCGCCGGGAAGCCGTTCGACGAGGTGGCCGACGCGGCCCGGACGCGGGGGATCGAGGACCAGATCGAGCGCGAGTCGCACCCCTTCTTCGTCACCGCGAAGCTCTACGACGACGGCATTGTCGATCCCCGTCAGACCCGCACCGTGCTCGGCATCGCCCTGAGCGCCGCGCACTCCGACCGGGTCTGTGGACGCCGCGGCTTCGGCGTCTTCCGGATGTGATGCGCCCGATCACCCGGCTGCTCGTGGCCAACCGCGGCGAGATCGCGGTGCGGGTGATGCGCACCGCGCGCGCGATGGGGATGAGCACGGTCGCGGTCTTCTCCGACCCCGACGGCGACGCGCCCCACGTGCGGCTCGCCGATCAGGCGGTGCGTCTCCCCGGCGCCGCGCCCGCGGCCACCTACCTGCGCGGCGACCTCATCATCGACGCGGCGCGTCGCACCGGCGCGACTGCGGTGCATCCCGGGTACGGCTTCCTCTCCGAGAACGCCGGCTTCGCGCGCGACTGCGAGGCCGCAGGCCTGATCTTCGTCGGCCCGCCGTCGTCGGCGATCGAGGCGATGGGCTCGAAGCTCGCCGCCAAGGAGCTGATGGCGCGCGCCGGGGTGCCGGTGCTCGGCGGCGAGGCTCTCGACGGCGGTGGACGCGAGGAGCTGCGCGCCGCGGCGGAGCGGATCGGCTACCCCGTGCTCGTGAAGGCCGCGTTCGGCGGCGGCGGCCGCGGCATGCGGGTCGTGCGCGAGCCCGGTGAGCTCGAGGAGGCGGTCGACGGGGCCCGACGCGAGGCGGCGTCGGCGTTCGGCGACGGCACCGTCTTTCTCGAGCGCTGGGTGGAGTCGCCGCGTCACGTCGAGGTGCAGATCCTCGGCGACTCCCACGGCGACGCCGTCCACCTCTTCGAGCGCGAGTGCTCGATCCAGCGCCGTCACCAGAAGATCGTCGAGGAGTCGCCGTCGGTCGCCGTCGACGCCGGCCTTCGTGAGCGAATCGGTGCCGCCGCGGTCGCCGCCGCGCGGGCGATCGGCTACGCCGGCGCCGGGACGGTCGAGTTCCTGCTCGCGCCCGACGGCGGCTTCCACTTCCTCGAGGTGAACACCCGCCTCCAGGTCGAGCACCCGGTCACGGAGATGGTCACCGGGCTCGACCTCGTCCGCCTCCAGCTGCTCGTCGCACAGGGCGCGCCACTCCCCGACGGGGCGCGCACGGCGCGGATCACCGGGCACGCGATCGAGGTGCGCCTCTACGCGGAGGACGCCACCGCGGGCTTCCTCCCGGCGAGCGGCACCCTCCACCGCTTCCGCATCCCCGAGGTCGAGGGTGTGCGCGTCGACAGCGGCGTCGAGGACGGGTCGGTCGTCGGGATCCACTACGACCCGATGCTCGCGAAGGTGATCGCGTGGGCGCCGACCCGGCTCGAGGCGGCGCAGCGGCTCGCCGCCGCGCTCGCCGGCGCCGAGCTGCACGGGGTCGTCACCAACCGCGACCTGCTGGTGCGCATCCTCCGCGAGCCCGAGTTCCTCGCCGGGCGCACCGACACCGGCTACCTCGACCGCCACGACCCCGCGGTGCTCGGCGCGCCGCCGAGCGACGCGCTCACCCTGCGCGTCCATGCCGTGGCGGCCGCGCTCGCCGGGCAGGCCGCGCGCCGCGCCGCCGCCCCCGTGCTGCGCACGATCCCCTCGGGCTGGCGCAACAACCCGAGCGCGCTCCAGGAGATCGACTACGACTGTGGCGACCGCCGCGTCCGGGTGGGCTACACCACCGACCCGCTCACGGTCACCGTCGATGGTGAGGAGCTCGGCGGGGCGCGCGCGCACGCGATCACCGCGGAGCACGTCGACGTCGAGCTCGACGGGGTGCGCCGGAGGGTGCGGGTGCACGACGCCGGCGGCGCGGTGCACGTCGACAGCCCGCTGGGGGCGACGGTGCTCCACGAGGTCGACCGCCTGCCCGAGCCGGAGTCGGCGACCCAGACGGGCTCGCTGCGGGCGCCGATGCCCGGCGGTGTGGTGCGGGTCCTCGTCACGGCCGGGGATCGGGTCGGAGAGGGCCAGGCGCTGGTGGTCCTGGAGGCGATGAAGATGGAGCACACCGTGCACGCGCCGCATGCGGGCGTCGTCGCAGAGATCCGCGTCCACGTCGGCCTGCAGGTGGAGACGGGCACGGTGCTCGCGGTCGTGGAGGCGGACGAGTGAGCGAGCCCCGTCGCGCCGTGCGCATCGCCAACTGCTCGGGCTTCTACGGCGACCGCCTCGAGGCGGCGCGGGAGATGGTCGACGGCGGCCCCATCGACGTGCTCTGCGGGGACTATCTCGCCGAGTTGACGATGCTCATCCTCTGGAAGGCGCGCGAGCGCACCGGTGCGGGATACGCGACCACCTTCCTCAAGCAGATGGAGCAGGTGCTCGGCACCTGTCTCGACCGTGGCATCAGGGTGGTCGCGAACGCCGGCGGGCTCGACCCGGCGGGGCTCGCGGCCGCGCTGCGCGACCTCGCCAAGAAGCTCGGGCTGCACGCGCGGATCGCTCACGTCGAGGGGGACGACCTGCTGCCCCGGCTCGGCGAGCTGCGCGCCGCGGGGATCGGCCTCGACCACCTCGACACCGGGCAGCCGCTCACCGACGACGTGCACCCGGTCAGCGCCAATGCCTACCTCGGCGGCTGGGGGATCGTCGAGGGGCTGCGCGCGGGCGCCGACGTGGTCATCTGCCCGCGGGTGACCGACGCGTCGCTCGCCGTCGGCCCCGCCGCGTGGTGGCACGGCTGGGAGCGCACCGACTGGGACGCGCTCGCCGGCGCCGTCGTCGCCGGCCACATCATCGAGTGCGGCCCGCAGTGCACCGGTGGGAACTACCCGTTCCTC
>DATKEY010000329.1:0-4912 GCA_035544475.1 Candidatus Dormiibacterota bacterium
ATGCAGGCGTACGTCCACACCCCGGCCTCGAAGGGCCGGTCGACCCCCGCGGCGCGGCGGGCATCGAGAATCCGGGTCAGCCGGGCACGGTAGTCGTCGGGGGCGAGGAGCATCGGCAGCCAGCCGTCGCCGAGGCGCCCCGCGATCTCGAGCATCCTGGGCCCATGGGCGGCGACCCAGATCGGCGGGAAGCGGCCGCCGGCGACGGGACCGAGACCGAGGGTCGCGTCCCGGTGCGGCCAGAAGCGCGAGTCGACGTTGACCGGTCCCTCACTCTCCCAGAGCGCGCGGATGATCTGCAGCGCCTCCTCGACCCGGCTCGCCGGACGATCGATGCGCAGCCCGTACGGGATCGCGTTCTCCCCCTCTCCGGTGCCGATCCCGAAGATGCAGCGGCCCGCGGAGAAGTGGTCGATGGAGAGGAACTCCTGGGCGAGCATGGCGGGATGGCGGCGGACGGGGTCGGTGACCGAGGAGCCGATGCGGATGCGCTCGGTGCTCACCGCCGCGGCGGTCATGCAGGCGACCATGTCGAGGAAGAGGTGGGCGTTCGGCTGGCGGGCGGCGAGCGGCGTGAACTCCTCGGTCCAGATGCTCTGCGGATGCCAGGCCATCAGGTGGTCGGGCCACCACACCGAGTCGAAGCCGGCCGCCTCCTGCTGCTGGGCGGTCCGGATCACCGCCCGCGCCGGGGGCGTGACCATCCCGGTCGCTCCGATCCTCATCCCAGGCCTCCCGTCATGGCAGTTGCAGGCGGTTCTCGAGCTCATTATAGTTTACGTTCAACGTTAGATTTGGTCCAGGGCACGAACGGGGGCTGGAAGGAGTGGGCAGCACCGTCAACATCGACACCGGTGGCACCTTCACCGACGGCTACTTCACCCGGGACGGGAAGTCGGCGAGGGTGAAGGTGGAGACCACCCCGCACGACCTCACCGAGTGCCTCGGCGACTGTGTCCGCCGGGGTGCGGCGGTGCTGGGACACGGCACCGTCCAGGAGCTGCTCCTCGACACCGAGGTGTTCCGCTTCTCCTCGACGATCGGCACCAACTCGATCATCCAGCGGACCGGTCCGCGGCTGGGGCTGCTCGTCAGCTCCGGTCACGGCAGCGACCTCTACGGGCCGCGGAACGCCGCCCTCCTGGACTTGCTGCTCCGCCCCGACATGGTCGCGGAGATCTCCGACCCGCACGACGAGCGCACGGTGCGCGACGTGGTGCGCCGCCTCCTCATCGGTGGCGCGCGCGTCCTCGTCGTCAGCCTCGAGGACTCGGACTCGGACCCGTCCGGGGAGCGCGCGATCAAGGCGGTGGTGCAGCGGGAGTACCCGCGTCACTACCTCGGCGCGGTCCCCTGCCTGCTCGCCTCGGAGATGACGCCACGCCCGGGGGCCGAACGCCGGACCGCCACGGCGGTGATCGACGCCTATCTCCACCCCGACATGGTGCGGACCCTCTACCGCGCCGACGAGCAGCTCCGCGACGACGGCCATCCCCATCCGCTGCTCATCGTCCATGCATCGGGCGGAGTCGCCCGGGTCGCGAAGACCCGGGCGCTCGAGACCTACAACTCCGGCCCGGTGGGCGGCGCCCACGGATCGGCGCGGATGGCCGGGCAGTACGGGCTCGCCCACGCCGTCGGCATGGACATCGGCGGCACCTCGACCGACGTGTGCCTCGTCAGCGACGGACGGGTCGCCTACCAGGCGGACCCGCGCGTCGCCGGCATCGGCGTCCACGTGCCCATGGTCGAGGTCGCGGCCGTCGGCGGCGGAGGCGGATCGATCGCCCGCCGCACGGCGAGCGGATACACCGTCGGTCCCGACTCCGCGGGGGCGGTCCCCGGCCCCGCCTGCTACGGCCTCGGCGGCACCGATCCGACCGCGACCGACGCCGAGGTGGTGCTCGGGCACATCGATCCCGACTGGTTCCTCGGCGGGCGCCGCCGCCTCGACCCGGCGCGTGCGCGCGCCGCCGTGCAGCGGATCGCCGGGGACGACGCGGTGGAGGCCGCCGCCTGGGGCGTGCACCGCGCCCTCGTCGACGTGGCCGCCTCCGAGGTCGCCGCCATGCTCGAACGTCGCGGTGTCGCCGGCCCCGACTGCGTGCTCTTCGCCTTCGGCGGCGGCGGCGGTCTGTACGGCGCCGAGGTCGCCCGCGCCTGCGGAATCCCCCGCGTGTACAGCTTCGCCCACTCGTCGGTGTTCAGCGCCTTCGGCATCAGCGGGATGGACGTCAGCCACGTCTACGAGCTCCCGGTGACGGGCGACACCGTCGAGGCGCTGCGGGCGGCGCGTGAGCGCGCCCTCGTCGACGCCGAAGGCGAGGGCCTCGACCCCACGGCCCTGCGCTTCGACCTCGAGGTCGACGGAGCGGCCGTCGTCGGCGTGACCGCCCTCGACGGCGACTGGGGCGCAGCGGCGCAGGCGCTGAGCGGCGCCGCCGGCGCCCGGCTCCGCGCCACCGAGCCGGCTCGGCAGGCGCCGCCCGCCAACGGGACGGCGGCCGGCTCCGGCGACGGCGCGGACGGGGCACGCAAGGGCGAGCGCACGATCCACCGCCCCGAGGGGCCGCTGACCGCCGCGGTCTACGACCGCGACCGGCTCGCGCCCGGGACCGTCGTCGCCGGGCCTGCGCTCGTGGAGGCGATGGACACGACGATCGTGGTGCCGCCGGGCGCGCGGCTTCGCATCGACGACCATCGGACCGGGATCATCGAGGACGACAGGTGAGCAGCAGGGTGCGGATCACGGAGTACCTCGACGTCGACGCCGCCCGCGAGATGTGGTGCTGCCACGTCTGCGGCCGCGATCTGATCAGCGCGAGGGAGAACTACAAGCGGGGCTGCCTGGTGTACGAGCGCGATCCCAAGGAGATCTATCCGCCGATCTTCGAGGGGAATCCGCAGGTGACCCTCACCACCGCCGACGGCTACGGGGTCTTCGTCGAGTTCTACTGCCCGGGCTGCGGGACGATGGTCGAGAACGAGCTGCTGCCGCCCGGCTACCCGCCCACCCACGACATCGAGCTCGATCTCGACGCGCTGAAGCGGCGCGTCCTCGGCGGCGACGCCGACGCGGAGCTGACCGCCTCCTCGCCGGTGACCGCGGGGGCGGTGCCATGAGCTTGCTCATCAGATGGGGCGGGGTGAGCGAAGGCGGCTCTGCCGCCGTAGCGAGGGGGGGGACACCCCCCCTGAAGAAATGAGCGTCACCCTCGACCGTCCCGACGCCGCCCCCGCGGCCGGCGAGGCGATGCCGCTGACGACGACGATCAGCATCGACATCGGCGGCACCTTCACGGACTGCTTCGTCGCCGACGGCGGACGCACCGCCTCCGGCAAGGCGTCGACGACCCGCCACCGGCTCGGCGTCGGCTTCAACGCGGCGATCGCCGAGTGCGCGCGCAAGCTCGGCATGGAGCCGGACGAGCTCGTGGCCCGGACGGACATCGTCCGGTACGCGACCACCCTGGCGATGAACGCGCTCCTCGAGCGCAAGGGCCCGAAGCTCGGCCTGATCACCACCGCCGGCTTCGAGGACACCAGCTTCATCGGCCGCGGCGCGCAGTGGCACGACGGGACGCCCGTCGAGCTCAAGCGGATGACCGCCCGCGGCCGCCGCCCCGACCCGGTCATCCCCCGCGACATGGTGGTCGGGCTGCGCGAGCGCATCGACGACGACGGCACCGTCGTGATCCCACTGAGCGCCGACGACGTCCGTGCCCGGCTCCGCCACCTCGTCGACCGCGGCGCGATGGGCTTCGTCGTCGCCCTGATGCAGAGCCACCGCAACCCGGTCCACGAGCGGCTGGTGCGCGACGTCATCCTCGCGGAGTTCCCCGAGGTCTACCTCGGGAGCCAGCCGGTGCTGCTCTCCTCGGAGATCCTCCCCAAGCAGAACGAGTACCAGCGGAACATGACGGCGATCCTCGCCGCCTACCTCCACCGGACCATGGCCGAGGAGCTGACCGAGCTCGGCAACGAGCTCCACGAGCGCGGCTACCGGCGCCCGCTCTTCATCGTGAACAGCGGCGGCGGCGCCAACCCGCTGCAGCGCACCAGCGCGGTGGAGACGTACAACGCCGGCCCGGTCGCCGGGGTCATCGGCGGCGCCCACGTCGCCGACGTCTACGGCCTCCCGAACATCATCGTCACCGACATGGGCGGCACCTCCTTCGACATCGGCACCGTCGTCGAGATGGGAGGCCGCGGCGACGAGTTCCGCGGCCGCCACTTCTACGCCCACGTCCCGATGATCGACCGCTTCCGGGTCGGCATCTCGATGGTCGAGACCAAGTCGATCGGCGCGGGCGGGGGTTCGATCGCCCGCTACAACCCGCTCCTGAACATCGTCGAGGTCGGCCCGCAGTCGGCGGGGTCGAACCCGGGCCCGGCGTGCTTCGACCTCGGCGGCGACCAGCCCACGGTCACCGACGCCGACGTCGTCCTCGGCCACATCGACCCCGACTACTTCCTCGGCGGCGCGATCCCCCTCAACCGCGACGCCGCCGTGGACGCGATCCGCCGCCACCTCGCCGAGCCGCTCGGCGTCAGCGTCGAGGAGAGCGCCTTCCTGGTGAAGACGCTGATCGACGGCCGGATGGGGAACGAGGTCTTCAAGGAGACCAACCTGAAGGGCTACGACCCGCGCGAATTCGTGCTCTTCTCCTACGGCGGGGCGGGGCCGACCCACGCCTGCGGCTACGGCGGGTACGTCGAGACCCGCGGGATCATGACCTTCCCGTTCGCCTCGGTGTTCAGCGCCTTCGGTATCGCCAACACCGATTTCGTCCGCTCCTACGAGCGCGGCGCCGCCCTCAAGCTCTACCAGGCCCACGTCGACCAGTGGCTCGAGGACTTCGAGGCCTTCAACGGCGTCGTCGCCGGGCTCCAGGCCGAGGCGCTCCGCGAC
>DATKEY010000330.1:0-2540 GCA_035544475.1 Candidatus Dormiibacterota bacterium
CTGGGACCCGGCGCTCATCAGTGAGCTCAAGACCATCCCCGCCTCCGATTTCGAGGCCGTCGACGAGTCCTCGCTGAGGGTCGATCCCAACAGCGGACGGGTCCGCGCCGCACCCGCCGCCACCGCGCCCCCCCCGGCCACCGCTCCGCCACACCTGCAGACCCCGCCGGCGGTGGCGCTCGCGCCACCCCCACAGCCCTCCCCGAAGGCGTCGCCCAGACCCTCGGCGTCCGCCGCTCCGATCGCCACCGACGTGCGTCCGGCGACGGCACGCTCCCCGTCCCTCCCGATCTCGCTCATCCTCGCCGTGGCGGCGCTCTCCGCCGTCGCCGCCGGGGTCCCTCTGCGCCGCCGGCGACAGCGGCTGCAGGCCCGTCGCAACGTTCCGAACTGACCAAGCGTGCCGGACTTGCCTATGATCCGGGCGCGGCGTCGGCTCGCGATCGGACGGAGGAAGGGGGATGGGCGTGGGTCCACGCGCTGGTGCGATCGCGGGGGTGGCGCTCCTCGCCACCGCGGTGGCGATGACCCCGGGGCGCCCCCCGGTGATCGCGCCGGTCCCGGCGGTGGCCGGGCAGCTGCTCCCCGCGGGGCTCGCCGCACCCCCGGACACGGCGCTCTGCGAGAGCGTGCTCCACGTGTCCTGCTACCAGCCGGCGCAGCTCCGCCGCGCCTACGACCTCGACCACCTGCTGCGGCGCGGGCTCGACGGTCGTGGGCGGACGATCGCCGTCGTCGACGCCTTCGGAGCCCCGGACATCGTCGCCGACCTGCATCACTTCGACGCCGCCTTCGGTCTGCCCGATCCGCCGTCGCTCACCGTCGTCCATCCCGCGGGCGCGCCTCCCGCGTACACCCCGGGCAACCCGGCGATGGCGGTGTGGGCGCTGGAGACGACGCTCGACGTGGAGTGGGCGCACGTCATGGCCCCGGGCGCGCGGATCCTCCTCGTCGTCACCCCGATCCCGGAGACCGAGGGTGTCGTCGGCTTCCCGGAGATCGTGAGCGCCGAGCGCTACGTCGTCGACCACCACCTCGCCGACGTCATCTCCCAGAGCTTCGGCGCCGCCGAGCCGACGTTCCCGTCGCCGCGGTCGATCGCCGCGTTGCGCTCGGTCTACGTCGCCGCCGCCGACCGCGACATCACCGTGCTCGCCGCCACCGGCGACACCGGGTCGACCCTCAGGCTGCTGGACGGTGGCTGCTGCTTCCCCGTCCCCGTCGTCGCCTGGCCGGCGTCCGACCCGCTCGTCACCGCGGTCGGCGGAACCCGTCTCCACCTCGACGCCGCCGGCCGCAGGACCGGCCCCGACACGGTGTGGAACGACGGTGGCGGCGGGGCGTCGGGCGGGGGACGGTCGGCGGTCTTCGAGCGTCCCGACTACCAGGACCACGTGCGCTCCGTCGTCGGGTCGAGTCGCGGCGTCCCCGACGTGAGCCTGAGCGGAGCGCTCAGCGGCGCCGTCGACTTCTGGTTCACCCTGCCGACCGCCACCGGCGTCACCGGCGGCTGGAGCCTGGCCGGCGGCACGAGCGAGGCGACACCGCTGCTCGCCGGGATCGTCGCCATCGCCGACCAGGCCGTGGGACACCGGCTCGGCCTCCTCAACGACCGTCTGTACGACATCGCACGCGACGACGACGAGGCCATCGTGGACGTGACCACGGGCACGAACGCCGTGACCCTGTGCCCGAGGGCGTGCACGACGACCGCGCCGGTGCTGCTCCCCGTCCCCGGATACGTCGCGACGAAGGGATACGACCTCGCCAGCGGCCTCGGCACCGTCGACGCCGCCGAGCTCGTCGACGCGCTGAGGCGGGCATCCGGATAATCGGCGCCATGGCCGACACCGCGACCGTCCTCGTGACCGGCGCCTCCTCGGGGATCGGCCAGGCCTGCGCGCTCCGGCTCGACGCCTCGGGGATGCGGGTGTTCGCCGGTGTGCGCAAGCAGGCGGACGCCGACGCGCTCGCGTCGCGTGCGTCGCCGCGGCTGACCCCGCTGCTCCTCGACGTCACCGACGCCGACTCGATCGCCGCGGCGGCGGCGGCGGTCTCGTCGGCGGTCGGAGCTCGCGGGCTCGACGGACTCGTGAACAACGCCGGCGTGAGCGGCGGCGACCCGGTGGAGTTCGCCGATCTCGACGCGGTGCGTGCCATGCTCGAGGTGAACCTCGTCGGACCGATGGCGGTGACGAAGGCGTTCCTGCCGCGGGTGCGCACCGCGCGCGGGCGGATCGTCTGCGTCGGCTCGATCGGCGGTCGCTTCGCAGTGCCCTTCCTCTCCGCGTACTCCGCGACCAAGGCCGGGCTGGCGGCGTTCTGCGACAGCCTCCGCGTCGAGCTCGCGCCGTGGGGGATCCGCGTCGTGCTCATCGAGCCCGGCGCGGTGGCCACGCCGATCTGGGACAAGGGGCGCGCGACGCTCGAGGAACGCACCGCGCACCTCCCCGCCGCGGCCACCGCCCTGTACGGCGGCGCCGTCGAGGCGATGCGGCGGGTCACCGACCGGGTGGAGCGCGCCGCGGTGCCGCCGGACC
>DATKEY010000331.1:0-7702 GCA_035544475.1 Candidatus Dormiibacterota bacterium
TCGAAGCCCTTCTTCTCGACCAGGCGGCCCACCGAGACCACCTCCGGGACGGCGTTGTCCGGCCGCGACGGCGCCGGGCGGAAGGTCGCGAGGTCGACGCCGTGGTGGATGAGCTCGACCGGCGGCCCGCAGGCGCCGACGACCTCGCGGATGTGGTCCGCGTTGACCCGGCAGCAGGTGACGATCGCTCGCGCCTCCCGCGCCCGGCCCCGCAGCGCCGGCTCGGGGATCTGGTAGAGGTCACGGGCGTGGGCGGTGAAGGTGAAGGGGAGCCCGCAGAGGCGGCGGACGAGCAGCCCGATGAGCGCGGGGTCGTGGGCGAAGTGGGCGTGGACGTGGGTCGGCGCCCTGCCGCCGCCGCGGTCGCCGAGCCGGGCGGCGACGAGCGCCGCGCGGTGGAAGGCGCCGAGCCGCCCGCTCCGGGTGTACCCGCCGAGCAGCCGTCCGCCGGCGAGCGCGAAGGCGACGGCGGCGGCGTAGCGCCGCGGGCTGCGCACCGCCACCCGCAGGTGGGCGAGGACGGCGCCGGCGAACGCCGCGTCGAGGTAGTGGACATCCGCCCGGAGGTCGGCGACCTGCGGCTGGACGACCTGCTCACCGGCACGGCTCATCGCGAAGACGGTGACGCCGACGCCGAGCCGCTCGAGGGCGAGCACCTCGTTGAGCACGAAGGTCTGCGACAGACGCGGCCAGCTCCGCACCACGTACGCCACCCGCGCCGCGCCGCTCACCGCATCCCCTCGTCGAGGATGAGCGCGAGCTGACGCTCGAGATCGCGACCCTCCGGCACCGGCACGGGGCCGCGCCCGCGCACCAGCTGGCCGGCGATCTTCAGGCAGGTGTAGGCGTGGAACCAGCGATGGACCGCTCCGGGCCGGGTGCCGGTCCGTGCCACGTGGGCGTCGAGGAACGCGGTCTCGAGCGCCCCCGGCCCGCCGCCCCGGCCCCCCTCGCGCAGCTCGAGGAGGCGGAGGTTGGCGGCGAAGTGGGCGACGTCGACGGCGGGATCTCCCTCCCGCATCTCGTCGAGGTCGATCACCACGAGGCGGCCGTGGTCGACGAGGCAGTGCTGGTGGTGGAAGTCCTTGTGGATCGGGGCGGCGGTCGAGGGCCGCAGGGTGCGGGCACCGTGCTCGAGCCGCACGAGCAGCCGCTCCGCCGCGGCGGCGGCGGCCGGATGCCGCGCCGCCACCTGTCCCGCCCAGATGCGCACCGCGGTGCGCTCGCGGTCGAGGTCGAGGCGGCGGTCGAGCTCGATGCGGCAGGCGTGGAGGCGGGCGAGCCAGCCGGCGGCCGCGGCGACGCCGGCCCGGCGGCCCGCGGCGTCGAACCGGTCGAGAGTCCGGCCCTCGGCGGCGGTGAACACCGAGATGCCGAGATCGGGGAGGTGGGCGACCGGCCGCGGCGCGGGGATCGCCAGCGCCTCGAGCCGCCCCAGCACCTCGTGCATCCGTCCGGCGCGGCCGGGCTCGGCGTAGACCTTGGCGATCAGCCGCGGACCCGGTCCTCCGGGACCGGCGGTGTCGTAGGCGACGACCGCCCTCCGCTCCGGGGCGATCGCGAGCACCCGCGCCCCGACGACACGCACGTCGAGGTGGGGGGCGAGGAGCCGGGTCATCAGCTCGCAGTCGAGCGCCTCGGCGGCGCCGCGGGAGAGCGACGGGCCGCCGAGGACGCTCATCGGACACCACCCGCCGGCGCGCCCAGCTCGTCGAGCGCGGCGGCGACGAGGAGGGGGACGTGCTCCCACTCGCTCACCGCGAGCTTCTGGAGGCAGCGGCCGGCGATCTTCAGCGCCGCCGCGGCCTGGTGGAGGGCGATCCGCGCGGGATCGACCGCGGCGCCGGCCTCACGGGCGTACCCGTCGAGAACGGCCGCGCGGACCGCGGCGGTGGCCGGCGCCATGGCCGGAAGGCGAATCTCGCGCCACCACAGGTAGGCGAGGAGGTTGCCGAGGTCGCGGGCGGGCTCGGCCGTGCAGAACGAGTCGAGGTCGATGAAGACCGGCCCGCCCGCTGAGGTGAGATGGATCTGATCGAGGCGGAGAGCGCCGTGGCCGGGAACCGCGGGACCCTCCTCGTCGTCCGCCGCCGCGAGGCGTGAGGCGGCGGCCGCGAAGCGCTCGGCGGTCGCGGGGACGACCCGCTCCATCACCGTGAGGTGCTCGCGGAGCGCCAGCGCGTCGGCGGCGAGCGTCCGGGCCGGCCCGGCGGCGCCAGGGTGTGCGTGGAGGCGGGCGAGAAGGCGCCCGCCGGCGCCGAGCAGCTCCGGAGCGCGCTCGGGGAGGGGGTCGACGGCGAGGCTGCGCAGGGCCGGCCCGCCCGCGTCCTCCTGGACGACGAGCCCCCACTCCGCCGCGACGCCGACGAGCGGCGGGGTGAGGACGCCGCCGAGCGCGGTCACAGCGGCGGCGAGGGACGTGTGACCCTCCGGCGCGAGCACCTTGCCGTAGACGTGGGCCGGCCGCGTCCCGCCGAGCTCGTAGCGGAGCATGCAGCGGCTGCCGGGCCGGTAGCTGACCGGGGTGATCCCGCGCACCTCGACGCGCCGTCCGAGCCGGGCGGAGAGCCAGCCGGACATCCGCACGGCGTCGGTCGCCGCGCCGAGACCGGGGAGGTCGGGGTCGTCGGCGAGGATGCGGTGCTCGACGCCCTCGGCCCGCACCAGGACCACGCCGGCGGTCGCAGCCGCCGGTCCGGCGACGCCGATCCGGTACACCGCCTCGCACACGCGCCCCGGCGACCAGCGCACGTGCGCGAGCTCGCAGCCCGAGACCGGGACGCGCAGCCGGCGTTCGAAGCCGCGGGCGGCCGCTGCGGGGGCGAGCGCCGTCCCGAGGTCGCCGAGCGCGGGGTCGAGCCCCGGCGGCGGCAGCCGGAGGTTCATGTCAGCCGACGACCTGCCCACCCGGCAACGCGGCGACGATCGGCGGCCGCCGCGACGTCACCGTCGCCCGGGACGCGAGCGCCGCGGCGTGCAGCGCGCCGGCGGCGCGCGCCACCCCGCCGAGGTCCGGCGGCGCGCCCACCGTGGCCCGTCCTCCGGCGAGCGCTCGGAGAACACCGTTGGCAAGGCGCCCCGGCTCGAGATCGTCGGGGTCGAGCTGCGACACCCACCCGCGTGCGGCGAAGGCACGGGCGCGCATCCGCTGCTCGGCGCTCGGGCCGCGCCGCGGGACGAGCAGCGCGGGCGTTCCGACGCGCAGCACCTCGACCGTCGTGTTGTAGCCGGCCATGGCCACAACCAGGTCGGCGGCGGCGACGTAGCGCATCGGATCGCCGACCATGGTCCGGATCCGCACCGGCAGACCCGCGGCCCGGCGCTTGAGGTCGCGCCGGTCGGCCTCGGGCATGAAGGGCCCGGTCACGACGACGAAGGTGCAGGGATGCGCTGCGCAGATGTCGGGGACCGCGTCGACGAGGGTGCTCATCAGCGCGTGCGCGTCGGCGCCGCCGCCGGCCATCGCCACCACCATCGAGCCGCGCGGCTCGAGGCCGAGCCGGGGGGCCGCGAGGCGCCTGCGGACGACCGGCGCGGGGGTGCAGACGTATCCGCAGAAGCGGACCATCCTCATCAGCTCGTCAGGCCACGCATATGCATTGGGGAGGTCGAAGACGTCCGAGGATCCGTAGACGAGAACCTGGTCGTAATAGGTCGCGAGCGCCTCGTACGCCCCCTCGGAGTGCCAGCGGCGCTGGACCACCGCGGGGTCGTCGATGATGTCGCGCACCCCGAGCACCATCCGCGTCGGGCTGTCGCGCAGCGCGTCGAGCGTGGGCATCAGCTCGCCGAGCGCGCCGTGCGGCATGTGGTCGACGAGCAACACGTCCGGGCGGAATGCGGTCGCGGCGTTGAGGATCAGCCGGCTCCGCAGCCGGAGAACCTCGCGGATCGTCATCGGCAGCGCGTGCGGATGCCAGTCACCCGGGCCCGTCTTCACGATCGACGGAAGCTTGAGATAGTCGTGGTGCGCGACGTCCCGGATCAGCGACCCCAGCGGCGAATCGGAGATGGTCAGCACCGATCCCGCGTCGTCGCCGGCGAGGAACTCGGACGCCAGCGAGCTCGCCCGTCGCAGGTGGCCGAGCCCGAGCCCGTCCTGGGTGTAGATGAGGAGCCGTCGGCCGGTGCGCGCTCCGCGACCGGACGGCGTCGACGCGAGCCTCCGTCGTGGCGCGCGCCGGCCGGTCAGGTGCAGCTCGGGGGTCCCGCCACCCGCGAGGTCGGCCAGCGCGTGCCATCCCGCCTGTTCGCCGACGCTTCCGCCCGATGCCGGCACCACCCGAACAGCCATGTCCCATCCCCTCCGTCCCATGGCGTGTCGCCACGCCTTCCGGCCGTGGACCTCGCGGTCCGCGGCGGTCCTCGTCACCCCGCGTCGAGCAGGGGAGGACCCCGGCGCGCGAGCGCCGTCACCGACACCTTCACCACTTCCCTGGTCCCTGAACGGGACCCGCGACGCCCTGGGCACGTGCCCGGCATGCGATCCCGCCCGCGTCCCGGACACAGTGACCTGCCCGCCCAGGACACCCCTGACCTCGTCAGGCCCTTAATCCTTCCGTACCCGGATCATAACCCAGGTCTCACGGAGCGGGAAGATGCGAGATCGCCGAGCGTTCCCGGCTACGGCCGTGCGTGGGGGACGATGAAGCCGACCACGAAGGCGTAGAAGAGGCAGCTCGCGGCGATCACCATGAGATGGAAGGCCTCGTGGTAGCCGAACACCCGCGGCCACAGCCTCGGCCGGCGCAGCGCGTACATCACCGCACCCGCCGAGTACAGTGCGCCGCCGCCCGCGAGCAGGAGCACGCCGGCGCCCACCCTGCTCGCGACCTGCGGCAGCACGAGCAGTCCGACCCATCCCATGAGCAGGTAGACGCCGACGAGCGCCCAGCGCGGCAGGCGCAGCTGCGGCGCGAGCGCGATGCTCCCGAGCAGCGCGGCGGTCCAGAGGGAGGCGAGGACGGCGATCCGCACCCAGCCGGCGAGGACGTTCACCGCGACCGGGGTGTAGGTCCCGGCGATGAGCAGGAAGATGTTCGCGTGGTCGAGGCGGCGGAGCAGCGCGCGTCGCGCAGGCGACCAGTTGCCGACGTGGTAGAGCGCACTCACCGCGAAGAGCACCACCAGGCTCAGCCCGTAGATGAGCACCGAGATCAGCTTGGGGGTGTCGCCGGCGGTCTTCACGAGCAGGACGATCGTCCCGGCGCCGGCGACCACGGCGGCGACCGCGTGGGACCACCCTCTCAGCAGTGGCTTGACCGCCCCGGTCAACGGTCCTGGCGTGCGCACCGGAGCAGTGTACGGGGGGTGCCGGCGCGTGTCCGGGGAGGAGAGGGGAGCTTGTAGGGCCCGGGGGTGGCGGGCTCCCCGGGCCCATGACTTCAACGGGGCGCCCCCGCAAGTCTTGCGCCCCCCGCGGGCTAGGATGCCCACCCATGGACATCGCCGGCTGCGTCGCCGTGGTCACCGGCGGGGCCCGCGGGATCGGCCGGGCGCTGAGCCGGCGGCTCGTCGAGGAGGGGGCCCGCACCGTGGTCGTCGCCGACCTCGACGGGGTGGAGGCGGAGGCGGTCGCCGCCGAGATCGGCGGAACCGGGGTGTGGTGCGACGTCGCCGACGAGGCGGCGGTGCGGGCACTCGTCGAGAATGTCGAGGAGGTCCACGGCGGTGTCGACCTCTGGTGCTCGAACGCGGGGATCGCGGTCCGCGGCGGCCCGGAGGTCCCGGATGCCGACTGGGAGCGGATCTGGCGGGTCAACGTGATGGCCCATGTCTACGCGGCCCGGGCGGTGATCCCGGGGATGCTCGAGCGCGGCCGCGGCCACCTGCTCGGCACCGTCTCCGCGGCCGGTCTTCTCAACCACGTCTTCGCCGCCCCCTACGCGGTCACCAAGAGCGCGGCCCTGTCGCTCTTCGAATGGCTCGCCATCGCCCACGGGGACGCCGGGATCGGCGTCTCGGTCCTCTGCCCTCAGGGGGTTCGCACCGACATGGCCGCCGCCGAGGGCCCGGCGGCCGCTCTGCTCGGCGACATGCTCGAGCCCTCGGAGGTCGCCGCCATCGCGCTCCAGGGGGTGCGCGAGGGGCGCTTTCTCATCCTTCCCCATCCCGAGGTGGCGGGCTACGCGCAGCGCCGTGCCGCCGACCACGATCGCTGGCTGCGCGGCATGAGGCGGTTGCGCGATCGGGTGACCGCCGGCGGAGGCCAAGGATGACCCAGGTCGCACCGCTCGCGGGCTACCAGAGCCGGATCTACCTCGAGGGCCTCGGCGGCCGCCTCCCCGAGCTGCCGCTCACCTACGACGAGCTCGAGAAGCGCGCCGAGCGCCAGCTCACCCGTGGTGCCTACGGGTACGTCGCCGGCGGCGCGGGCTCCGAGGACACGATGCGGGCCAACCGCGAGGCCTTCCGTCGCTGGCGGATCGTCCCCCGGATGCTCCGCGATGTGAGCACCCGCGACCTCGCCACCACCGTGCTCGGCACCGCGATGCCCGCGCCGGTCCTCCTCGCCCCCGTCGGGGTGCAGTCGATCGTCCACGCCGAGGCGGAGGTCGCGGTCGCCCGCGCCGCCGCCGCCACCGGTGTGCCGATGGTGCTGAGCACGGCGTCGTCGCGCAGCCTGGAGGAGGTGGCCGACGCGTCCGGCGCCTCGCCGCGCTGGTACCAGCTCTACTGGCCGAGCGACCCCGACCTCGCGGCCAGCCTCGTCGGCCGCGCCGAGCGCGCGGGGTACGCCGCCATCGTCGTCACCCTCGACACCTGGCTGCTGGCGTGGCGTCCCCGCGACCTCGAGCTCGCGTTCCTGCCCTTCCTCCACGGCGAGGGGATCGCCAACTACCTCAGTGACCCCGTCTTCCGCGCCGCGCTCGACTCGCCGCCGGAGGAGGACATGTTCGGCGCCGTGCGCCACTTCCTCGCGGTCTTCTCCGACCCGTCGGTGACGTGGGCGAACCTCGCCTTCCTCCGGGAGCACACCCGGCTGCCGATCGTCCTCAAGGGCATCCTCCATCCCGATGACGCGCGGCGGGCGGTCGACCACGGTGTCGACGGCATCCTCGTGTCGAACCACGGAGGCCGGCAGGTCGACGGGGCCATCGGGGCTCTCGATGCGCTGCCCGGCGTCGTCGACGCGGTGCCCGCGTCGATGCCGGTGCTCTTCGACAGCGGGGTGCGGACCGCCGCCGACGCGTTCATCGCGCTCGCGTTGGGGGCGCGTGCGGTCCTGCTGGGGCGGCCCTACATGTGGGCGCTGGCCGTCGCGGGCGAGGCGGGTGTGACCGAGCTGCTCCGCGGATTCCTCGCCGAGCTGGACCTCACGTTCGCGCTGAGCGGGTACACGCGCGTGGATCAGGTCGGGCGTGAGGCTCTGCTGCGGGTCTGACCTGCGGCTGTTCTGAGGGGCGTGCACGGGGGCTCTGTGTGTGTCGCTGCGCGTTGTGGTCTTCCGGCTCAGCGAGGGGGAGAGGGGAGTGGGGCGCGCGGTGGTGGAGTTGGAACGCGTCGCGTGCTCTGCGGACGACTGCTGCCGCGGAATCACGGCCCGGCTCTGTTCCGCGGGCGCTTCCAGTGGCCTCCGGTGAGGGTGCCGAACACCTCGCCGTTGACCTTCAGGAACTGGAGGTCGCCGGCGAGGGTGCGGCGGATGACGAACTCGCCGTCGTGGTGGCGGTCGTGATGGGGGTCGCAGAGCGAGAGAATG
>DATKEY010000332.1:0-2171 GCA_035544475.1 Candidatus Dormiibacterota bacterium
CGGCTCGAGGACGCTGGTGGTGACCAACTTTCGCCCGGAGTTCTCCGCGGCCTGGATGCGTCACTCGTACTACCACCACCTCCCCGTCCTCCCCCTGTCCGCCGAGGCGGTGGCGGAGATGCTGACGGATCTCCTCGGCGACGACCCCTCGCTGGCCCCCCTGCCCGCATACCTGGCGGAGCGCACCGGCGGCAATCCCTTCTTCGTGGAGGAGGTGGTCCGCGCCCTGGTCGAGGACGGCACTCTCGCGGGCCGCGCGGGCGACTACCGTCTCACCCGCCCGCTGGAGCACGCCGGGCTGCCCGCCAGCGTGCAGGCGGTGCTGTCCGCGCGAATCGACCGGCTCTCCGCCGAGAACAAGCCCGTTCTGCAGAGTGCGGCGGTCATCGGGCGCACCTTCGCCGAGGCGGTGCTCGCTCGCGTGACCGGGAAGGCGGTCGAGGCGCTGACGGATGCGCTCTCCGACCTGTGCGCCGCCGAGCTCCTCCAGGAGTGGCAGACCTACCCGGTCGCCGAGTATCGCTTCTGGCACCCCCTGACCCAGGAGGTGGCGTACGGGACCATGCTGGCCGGGCGCCGAGCCCGCCTGCACGCCGCCGTGGCCGAGGCACTGATCGAGCACGACGCCGATCGCCTCGACGAGGAGGCGGCCGTGGTCGCCTGGCACTGGGAGCGGGCCGGCCGGCGACTCGAGGCGGCACGCTGGAGCCTTCGAGCCGCCGGATTCGCGCTGCGATCCGACCTCGGCGAGGCGATGCGCCGCTGGCGCTCGACCGTCGACCTGCTGGACGGTGTCGAGGAGACCGTGGAGGCGATGCGCATCGGCGTGGCGGCTCGGATCCGCCTCCTCCAGTACGGAGGACGGGCCGGCATCACCTCGGCGGAGGTGGAGGGGCTCGAGGCCAAGGGCCGGCCGTTGGCCGATCGCCTGGGCGACCCGCGGCTCAGCGGCATGCTCTGGGTGGCGTCCGGATCGGCGAGGTACTGGACCGGTGACATCCGGGGGGGCCTCGCCTGCTACCTGGAGGCCGCCGCGCGTGCCGAGGAGCTGGACGACCCCAGTTTCAAGGCGGCCATGTACATCGGAGCCCCGTTGGGCTTCGCACTGATGGGTCCCCTCTCCGCGGGTGTGGGCCTGGCCGACCTCGGGCTGCAGGCGTGCGCCGGCGACCGTGAGGCGGGCGTCCTGTTACTCGGCTACAGCGCCACGGCCCGGATTCCCCAGTTCCGGGCAGCCGTCCTCGCCCGGATGGGGCGCCTGCCCGAGGCGGCTGCGGATGTGGAGCGCGCGCTCACCCTGGTCCATCGCCCCACCGAGCCCGAAACGCTCTGCTGGTCGCTCGCCATGCTGCCCCTCCTCGCCTGGCTGTCCGGCGACGGCACCGACACGTCGGCCGCTGCGGACGAGGCGATCCGCGTCGCGGAGGAGTCGGGCAACCCGGCTTCGATCGTCGTCGCGCTCGAGGGCCTCGCGCTCGTCCACCGGATGGCCGGGCGGCCGGCTGAGGCCGCCGCCGCGTGCGAGCGCGCGCTGGCCGTCGCCCGAGAGAAGCACAGCGGACTGTTCGCCGAGGCCTCGCTGCTCGCACACCTCGCCCTGGCCCGGCTCGCCAGCGGCGATGCGGCCTCGGCCGCGATGGCCGCCGAGCTGGCGGTGGAGACCTCCCGCCGCCAGGGGGCCCGCGTGTACGAGTGCCGTGCACTTCTCGCGCGGGCGCGGGTGCACCGCACGCGCGAGGGGGCGGGCGGCGCCGCGCTCGCGGACCTCCGCACCGCGTTGGCGCTTGCATCGGAGACAGGCGCACTGACGTACGAGCCGTTCATCCACGAGGAGCTCGGCCGTCTGCGAGGCGAGGAGGCCGAGCTTCGGGAGGCGGTCCGCCTCTATGACGTCATCGGCGCGACCGGGCACGCTCGACGCCTCGAGGCGGAGCTGGCCGGGACGGCGCAGCCCGGAGACCGCGGTGGAGCGGCCGTCCCGGCCTGACCCCGAACCGGTAGAACTTCACTCAAGCGGGGTGATGGCCGACGTCGAGTGCGGCGACCGTCGGGCGGGATGATCCCAGCGTCCGACGGTGAGCGCCGTCGTGGTGACGGCTCACCGGGGGACCGCTCGCAGAGGGCGCTGGGAGGAACAGGCGATGTACGTCCCCGCAATCGGCCTCGTAACG
>DATKEY010000333.1:0-2244 GCA_035544475.1 Candidatus Dormiibacterota bacterium
GGCTACCCATGCCGGACCGAGTCCGAGCACGACATGGTGGAGAACTCCCACGCCTCCACCGGGCTCTCGTACGCGCTCGCGGTGGCGACCGCGCGGCGGATGCGCGGCGAGCGCGGGCGGACCGTCTGCGTCGTCGGCGACGGAGCGCTGACCGGCGGGATGGCGTACGAGGCGCTCAACAACATCGGCCACCACCAGCCCGAGCTGCTCATCGTCCTCAACGACAACGGCCGTTCCTACGCGCCGACGATCGGCGGCATCGCCGAGAACCTCGCGAAGCTCCGGCTGTCGCCGCGGTACGAGGCGGCGAAGGACGCCGCCGGCTCGGTGCTCCGCGGCCTCCCGGTCGCCGGCGAGCTCGCCTACGACACCGCCAAGCGGATGAAGAACTCGGTCAAGCAGCTCGTGGCCCAGCCGTCGATCTTCGAGAGCCTCGGGATCAAGTACGGCGGCCCGATCGACGGTCACGACGTCCGCGCGGTCGAGCGCGCGCTCCGCGATGCGGCTCGGTACCGCGGCCCCGTCGTCGTCCACGTCGTCACCCAGAAGGGGCGCGGCTACGGCCCCGCCGAGGCCGACAACATCGACCTCTTCCACGGCGTCTCGACCTTCGACCCCGCGACCGGACGGTCGGGGAGCCGGAGCGCGTCGTGGACGGACCTCTTCGGCGAGGCGCTCCTCGAGGCCGCCGCCACCGACCCGCGGATCGTCGCCATCACCGCGGCGATGGCCTCGTCGACCGGCCTGCTCGGCTTCGCCGAACGCTACCCCGACCGCTTCTTCGACGTGGGGATCGCGGAGCAGCACGCGGTCACCTTCGCCACCGGCCTCGCCATGAGCGGGATGCGCCCGGTCGTGTGCATCTACTCGACCTTCCTGCAGCGCGCCTTCGACCAGGTCGCCTGCGACGCGTCGCTGCACCGCGCGCCGGTGCTCTTCGTCCTCGACCGCGCCGGGATCACCGGCGACGACGGCGCCTCCCATCACGGGGCGCTCGACCTCGCGTACCTTCGCTGCATCCCCGGGATGACGGTATCGGCGCCGAGCACCCCCGACGAGATGCGCCGGCTGCTCGCCACCGGCCTCTGCGCCCCCGGGCCGTTCGCGCTGCGGTTCCCTCGCGGCGTGGCGCCCGCGAGCGCGACCGCACCGCTCGAGCCGGTCCCGGTGGGTCGCGGCGTCGTGCTCCGCGAGGGACGCGACATCGCGCTGCTGGCGATCGGCAAGATGGTGTCGGTCGCCCTCGCCGCCGCCGAGCGGCTGGCGACCGCAGGGATCACGGCGACGGTCGTCGACGCCCGCTTCGCCAAGCCGATCGACCCCGACCTGCCTGCGGTCGTCGAGCGCCACCGTGCCGCGCTCACCGTCGAGGACGGGACGGTGCGCGGCGGCTTCGGAAGCGGCGTCCTCGAGGCGCTCTCCGCCGCCGGGGTCAGCGTTCCCACGCGCCTGCTCGGCCTGCCCGACTCCTTCATCGAGCACGGCCAGCAGGGCGGCCTGCTCAGCGGCTTCGGGCTCGACGCCGACGGTGTGGTCGAGGCCGCCCGCGAGCTGCTCCGGCGCGGGACCGAGAGCGCGCTCGCGGGCTGACCCGCGACCTCCTACGACCTACGCGTCGTAGTAGAGGAAGAACTCGTACGGGTGCGGCCGCAGGGCGACGGGGTCGACCTCGCGCTCACGCTTGTACGCGATGTACGTGTAGATGAGGTCCTCGGTGAAGACCCCGCCCTTCTGGAGGAACTCGTTGTCCTGCTCGAGGGCGTCGAGCACCTCGGGCAGCGAGCCCGGCGTGCTCTTCACCATCGCGGCCATCTCCGGGTCGAGCTCGTAGAGGTCCTCGTCGATCGGCTTCGGCGGCTCGATCTTGTTCTGGATGCCGTCGAGGCCGGCCATCAGGCAGGCGGCGAAGGACAGATACGGGTTGCAGCTCGGGTCCGGGGTCCGGAACTCCAGGCGCCGCGCCTTGGGGCTGTCGCTGTACGTCGGGATCCGCACGCAGGCGCTGCGATTGCGCACCGAGTACACGAGGTTGATCGGCGCCTCGTAGCCCGGGACCAGGCGGCGGTAGCTGTTCGTGGTCGGTGCGGCGAAGGCGAGGATCGCGGGAACGTGCTTGAGCAGGCCGCCGATGTACCAGCGCGCGGTGTCGCTGAGCAGGGCGTACCCGTCCTTGTCGTAGAAGATGTTGGTGCCGTCCTTCCACAGCGACTGGTGGGTGTGCATGCCGCTGCCGTTGTCCCCGTA
>DATKEY010000334.1:0-3907 GCA_035544475.1 Candidatus Dormiibacterota bacterium
ACGCGCATCGACGACCTCCCCGACGGCCCGATCACGGTCCGGCCGATGAAGGCGTTCCCGCTGATCAAGGACCTCGTCACCGACGTCTCCCACAACTACGAGGTGAACAGGCGGATCCCGCAGTTCACCCCCGCCGCCGGCGACCCCGGCCCCTTCATCGTCCAGGAGATCGACCTCGAGCGGATCTACGAGTTCCGCAAGTGCATCGAGTGCTTCCTCTGCCAGGACGTCTGCCACGTCATCCGGAGCCACGACCTCGCCGAGCGCTTCTACGGCCCGCGCTTCTTCGTGCGCGTCGCCTCGCTCGACATGCACCCGAAGGACACCGTCGACCGCCTCGAGAAGCTGCGGACGGAGGGCGGCCTCGGCTACTGCAACATCACCAAGTGCTGCACCGAGGTGTGCCCCGAGCACATCCACATCACCGACAACGCGATCATCCCGCTCAAGGAGCGGGTCGCCGACCGGCGGTGGGACCCGGTGCGGGCGGTGACCCGGAGGCTGGGCGGGAAGCGCTGACCGCGGTGGCCGAAGCTGACGCATGATGGGGGGATGAGCGTCGGAGGCGCGGTGATGGTCGCGGTGCTCGCCGCGCTGCTGGCCGGCTTCACCCTCTTCTTCCTCTACTCGCGCACCCCGGCGTGGCGGCAGTCGGACACCAAGATGGCGCTGATGCAGGTGCTCATCGTCGTCGGCCCGATGTTCGGGATGCGCTTCGACAGGCCCCCGCCCGAGCGGCCGGCGGTGATGGGCGGGCTCGGACCCGATCAGGAGGCGGCGCCCGACGACCCCCGGACGCCCCGGGTCCCCTAGGGCCGGGCGCCGATCAGGGCCCCGGTGCCGAGCGACGGGAGGCCGGCGGCGACCTCGTCGCGGCGGCTGTCGATGACGTCGACGACGTCGCGGACCGCCTCGGCGCTGCGGTGGAGCGCGGCGCTCTCCTCCTCGCTCAGCTTCACCTCGAGCACCTCGACGAGGCCGCCGGCGCCGAGCCGGCAGGGGACGCCGGTGAAGAGGCCGCGGATCCCGTACTCGCCGTCGAGGCGGACGCTGCAGGGGAGCACCTGGCGCTTGTCGAGGTGGATCGCGTCGACCATCTGTGCCGCCGCCGCGCCCGGCGCGTAGTAGGCGCTGCCGGTCTTGAGCAGGCCGACGATCTCGGCGCCGCCGTCGCGGGCGCGCTGGACGATGGAGTCGAGCCGGTCCTTGGGGATGAGCTCGCCGACGGGGACTCCGGCGACCGTCGAGTACCGGGTCAGCGGCACCATGGTGTCGCCGTGGCCGCCGAGCACGTAGGCCTCGACATCCTCGACCGAGGCGTCGAGCTCGCGGGCGATGAAGGTGCGGAAGCGGGCGGTGTCGAGCACCCCGGCCATGCCGATGACCCGTTCCCGCGGGAACCCGCAGACCGCGGCGGCGAGCTGGGCCATGGCGTCGAGCGGGTTGGTGACCATGAGCAGGATCGCGTCGGGCGACTGGCTCGTCGCCGCCTTCACCACCGAGGCGATGACCTTGGCGTTGGTCATGACCAGGTCGTCGCGCGACATCCCCGGCTTGCGGGCGACGCCGCTGGTGACGACGACGATGTCCGACCCCGCGGTCTCCTCGTAGCCGTTGCTGCCGGTGACGAGGGAGTCGTAGCCGACGATGGGGCCGGCCTGGAGCATGTCGAGCGCCTTGCCCTGGGGCAGCCCCTCGACGATGTCGACGAGGACGATGTCGGCGTAGTTGCGCTCGGCGAGCCGCTGGGCGAGGGTGGCGCCGACGTTGCCGGCTCCGACGACGGTGATCTTGGCGCGCACGGTGAACTCTCCGGGTGTGGGGGAACGCTGCTCGGCGCCTGCGCTTGGGCGAGCCCCTTTCCGCCCCGGCGCCGGGCCGCGCGGTAGTGTAGCTCGCCGCCGATGACTCCCCGTTCCGCCACCGCCGCCCGCCGCACTCCCGCGAAGCGCAGCTCCCTTCCCCGCGGTGCCCGCGCCCGCGCGCCCATCGTCGTCGAGCGGTTGAAGAGGGAGTACCCCGCGCAGACCGCCCTCGTCCACGAGACGCCGTGGGAGCTGCTCGTCGCGACCATCCTCAGCGCCCAGACCACCGATGCGCGCGTGAACGCGGTCACCCCGGCGCTCTTCGCGGCCTATCCGACGGTCGAGGACCTCGCCCGGGCGCCTCTTCCCGCGGTCGAGGAGATCATCAGGTCGACGGGGTTCTTCCGCTCGAAGTCGCGCGCCATCGTCGAGATGTCCCAGGACGTCGTCGAGCGCTTCGGCGGCGTGGTGCCGCAGGCGATCGAGGACCTCGTCACCCTCCGCGGGGTGGGGAGGAAGACCGCCAACGTCGTCCTCGGCGCGGCCTTCGACCTCCCGGGCTTCGCCGTCGACACTCACGTGAAGCGGTTGACCGCGCGGCTCGGGCTGACGCGCTCCACCGACCCGGTCCAGATCGAGAGGGACGTCACCGCGATGGTGCCCCCCGAGGAGTGGTCGGGCCTGAGCCTGCGCCTCATCCTCCACGGCCGCCGCGTCTGCCACGCCCGCTCGCCGGAGCACGAGGTCTGCATCCTCCGCGACATCTGTCCCTCGGCGAACGGCGTCCTCCTCGACCGCAAGCTGCGAGCAGCGCGTCCCGCGCGCGCGAGGCCGTCGAAGGCACCGACCGCCGCACAATAGGCGGCCATGCGCACTCCGCTCTGCGACCAGCTCGGCATCGAGTTCCCGATCATCGCCTTCAGCCACTGCCGCGACGTCGTCGCCGCGGTGACCCGCGCCGGCGGCATGGGGGTGCTCGGCGCCGTGGCCTTCAGCCCCGCCCAGCTCGAGGTGGAGCTGAGCTGGCTCGACGAGCACGTCGGCGGCAGGCCCTACGGCGTCGACGTCCTCCTCCCGCAGCGCTTCGCCGGGGCGGAGGAGGGGGGAGGGACCCTCGAGTCCCTGAGCGCCCTCATTCCCGACGAGCACCGGCAGTTCGTCGACGATCTCCTCGACCGCTACGGGGTGCCCCCGCTGCCCTCGGGAACGCCGACGTTCAGCGGCAAGCTCGAGGTCTCCCAGAAGGGGGTGACGGCGCTCATGGACGTCGCCTTCGCCCACCGTCCGCGGCTGGTCGCGAGCGCGCTCGGCCCCGCCCCCGACTTCCTCGTCGACGCCGCCCACGAGCAGGGGGCGGTCGTCGCCGGTCTCGTCGGCAGCCGGCGCCACGCCGAGCGCCAGCGCGCCGCGGGGGTCGACCTCATCGTCGCCCAGGGCTACGAGGCCGGAGGGCACACCGGGGAGATCGGCACGATGGTGCTCGTCCCCGAGGTGGTCGACGCCGTCGCCCCCACCCCGGTGCTCGCCGCCGGCGGCATCGGCAGCGGCCGCCAGATCGCCGCGGCGCTCGCGCTCGGCGCCCAGGGGGTGTGGTGCGGCTCGGTCTGGCTCACCACCCACGAGGCCGAGACCCACCCGGTGGTGCGCGAGAAGATGCTCCGGGCGAGCTCGAGCGACACCGTCCGTACCCGGGCGACGACGGGCAAGCCCGCCCGCCAGCTGCGCACCGCCTGGACCGACGAGTGGGACGACCCGGCCCATCCCGACCCGCTCCCGATGCCCTTGCACACGATGCTCACCGCCGAGGCCCAGACCCGGGTGCAGCGCGCCGCCGCCACCCCCGGCTCCGGCGCCGAGCGGCTGATCACCTACTTCGTCGGCCAGGTGGTGGGGAGCATGAACAGCGTCCGCCCCGCCGCCCAGGTGGTCCAGGACATGGTCGAGGAGTACCTGGAGACGGTCGGCCGGCTGGGGACGGCGCTCGACGGCTAGGCGCGGATCGCCCCGGCCGCGACCTCGACGCGGGCGCCGATGAAGCCGTCGTCGACCATCGCCGCCATCACCCCGGGGTCCTCGGACGACGCCCAGGTGCGCCGCCCGTC
>DATKEY010000335.1:0-3060 GCA_035544475.1 Candidatus Dormiibacterota bacterium
CGGCCCGACGTGTTCCTCCCCGGCGACGTGGCGCTCCGGCGCGCTGTCGAGCGCGCGTACGCCTTCGACCACCCACCGACCGAACGCGAGATGGACGAGCTGGCGGAGCGCTGGCGACCGTATCGAAGCCTGGGTGTGGCCTACCTGTTCGCGTCCGAATACGACGACTAGCGTCGGGGTCAGCCGCGACCCGGCACCGACGAGGGTGCGGTGACGCCGACCTCGTCGCGGTGGTGCGGGTTGCGCGGCGGCTGCGAGCCCGGGATGGTGGCGATCGCGACCACGAGCCCGACGGTGAGCGCTGCGATCACGGTCGCCCTCGGCCCTGCGCGGTGACGCGAGGAGGTCCGACCGGGTTCGGCGCCGGTGCGCCGCCCCGAGCGGACCTCCCGCCACGCGCGCGGCACGTAGGCGAGGACGTGGATTCCGGCGACGCAGAGGAAGACCACCGCCGAGTTGCTGTGGATCGTGCTCCAGGGCTGCGACCTGCTTCCCACCTTCCACAGCACCACCCCGCTCACCAGGACGAGCACCCCGGAGAGGACGAGCAGGGGGGCGAGGGCGCGGAGCAGCGGAGCCGGAGGACCGGCGCCGCGGTAGCGCGGATCGCGCAGGTAGTAGCGGGCGGCGCGGTAGCCGGTGCTCGCCAGCTTGACCGCGACCAGGGGGATGAGGAGGAAGCCGGCGAAGTAGTGGACCCGCCACAGCCCGCCGAACGAGAGCCCGCTCAGGGTCACGGCGAGGAGCGGGACGAGCAGAGCGATGCCGACGACCGAGGTCAGCCGCGCGTTCTCGCGCACCCCTGGATCGTGGCCCGGTCCCAGTTCGGCCATGCGCCCACGGTACCCGTGCCACCTTTCAGGTCCCTGACGATCCCGCCGTCAGAGTTCCGTCAGGCCGGTGGGGGTATCCTCGGCCCGTGCGAGTGCTCGTCGCCGAGGACGACGCCGGGCTGCGATCGGTCCTCGAGCGCGGTCTGCGCAAGCACGGGTATGCGGTCGACGCCGCCGAGCGCGGCGACGACGCCCTCCACATGCTGCGGGTGAACGAGTACGCGGCCGTGGTCCTCGACTGGCGCCTGCCCGGCATGGAGGGCATCGACGTCGTGCGGTCGGCTCGGAGCGCCGGGGTGCGGACCCCGGTCCTCATGCTCACCGCTCTCGACACCCACGACGACCGGATCGCCGGGCTCGACGGCGGCGCCGACGACTACATGGCCAAGCCGTTCCACTTCGGTGAGCTCCTCGCCCGCCTGCGGGCCCTCCTCCGCCGCTCGGCCGGGGCGGACGGCCCGGTGCTGAGCCGGGGCCGGCTCACCCTCGATCCCGCGACCCGCGAGGTCCGCGCCGACGGCCGGGCGCTCGCGCTGACCCCGCGCGAGTTCGCGATGCTCGAGTTCCTGCTGCGGCGAAGCCCCGCGGTGGTGAGCCGGGAATCGCTCGCCTCCCAGGTGTGGGAGGACGACTCGGTCGCCTGGAACACCATCGAGGTGCACATCGCCCGCCTGCGCGCGAAGCTGGTGCACGCCGACGTGCGGGTGGTGGCGGTCCGCGGGATCGGCTACCGCCTCGTGGACGGATGACCCCGCGCGGGGAGGGCGGCTGGCACCACCACGCGGTGCGCACCGCGCTGCTGGCGGCGGCGCTGGTCGCCGCCGTGCTCGCCGGGCTGTGCACCGGCATCGACCTCCTCGTCGGCCACAGCCTCACCTCCGCCGCGGACCAGCGGGTGGCGCAGCGGCTCGGGGACCTCCGCCTCGATCTGCAGCAGTCCGTGGTCGAGCGTCACGTCGCCGGGGACGCCGACGCGGACTATCAGGGCCCGGTCTACAGCTGGAGGGTCGCGGCGGACGGGGCGGTCACGCCGAGCGCCGGTGCGCCGGGGCTGCCGCAGTCGCTGCGTGGCGCCGGGGCGGTGCGGACCGCCACGATCGACGGAACGCAGTTCCGTGTCGCCGGCGTCCAGGCGGGGTCCACCCACCTGCTCGCCGCCACGAGCCTCGCTCCGGTCTCACGTGCGATGACCACCATGGTGATCACCGAGGTGCTGCTGGGGCCGCTCGTGCTCGCCGTCGCCTTCGCCGGCGCGCTCGCCATCGGCCGTCGGGTCGGCGGCCCCGTCGAGGCGGCGCGCCGCCGCCAGCTCGCCTTCACCGCCGACGCCTCGCACGAGCTGCGCACCCCGATCTCGGTCATCCAGGCCGAGACCTCCCTCGCGCTCGAGGGCGAGCCCGACCTCGCCGCGTACGGTGAGGCGCTGGAGCGGGTCGACGCCGAGGCCCGGAGGCTCAGCCACCTCGTCGACGACCTGCTCTGGCTCGCCCGCGCCGACGCCGAGCCTCCCGCCCCGGACGCCGAGCCCGTCGACGTCGCCGTCCTCGCCGCCGAGGTGGGCCGCCGCTTCGCGGCGGTCGCGACCTCGCGGGGACAGCGGCTCGAGGTCGAGGCGTCCGCGACGGAGCCGGCGCCGGTCGTGGTGGCGCCGCCGGAGTGGGTCGACCGCCTCATCGGCGTCCTCCTCGACAACGCCTGCCGGCACGCCCCCGCGGGGGGCACCGTGGTCGTCGCGGTCGACTCGACCCGTGACCGGGTCCGGCTGTCGGTCCGGGACAGCGGGCCGGGGATCCCCGAGGAGGAGCGCGAGCGGGTCTTCGGCCGTTTCCATCGCGCCACCGAGGAGGGCGGGGCGGCCGGCCTCGGCCTCGCGATCGGCGACGCCGTCGTCCGCCAGACGTCGGGCCGCTGGGAGGTCGGGCGCGCCCCGGAGGGCGGGGCGTCGTTCTCGGTGGTGTGGCCGAGGCTGCGCAGGGCGGGCGGTCAGACCGCCGCCGCGTCGAGGATCGTGGGCACCCCCACGAGCCAGAGGTAGGCCTCGTCCACCTGGCTGTTGGGAGGGCCAGAGCGCGGCCATCGGCTCGAGGAACCCGCCATCTCGGCGACGATCGAGTGTCCCCCGCACCCGATGTGGTCGCCGCACGGCGCGGAGCAGCGTCCGTCGGGTTGCGGCCCCCGGCAGGACCAGGCCGGCCGTCCGCTGACCGGATCGACGATGACCACCCGT
>DATKEY010000336.1:0-13684 GCA_035544475.1 Candidatus Dormiibacterota bacterium
GACCTCGGTGCCGGGGTCGCCGTCACCGGCCCGGACCTCCCCCGTCGCGGGCCGGGCACCTCGGCGCGACACCAGAGGTCGCCGCCGCTCAGCGGGGCTGCGGCCCCAGGCGCTGCGACATCCGGGTGTAGCAGCGCTCCCCGGTACCGATCGCGGCGGTTCATCTCAGGCCGCTTCCTTCTGCTCGGCGCCGGCGGCGGACGCGAGCTCGGTCTCGATCGCCGTCACGCATTCGAGCACGCCGGCGCGGAGCCCGTCGAGCGCCGAGGCCACCTCGTCGGCGACCCCCTTCATCGAGGTGAGCCTCGTCTTCATCCCCTGGATGTCGCGCAGACGGTTGCGCACCGACTCGAGCTGCCCCGACACCGCGCAGACGTCGACCGCCGCCGGCCGTTCGCGGCTCGAGACCAGGGCGAGGGCGCGGGCGAGGCGGATGGCGGCCTCGAAGCCGGGAGCCTGTGCGTCCTCGGGGTCGAGCTCGCAGATCACGTCCCGGCCGTGGAGGGTGAGTGGTGCGCACCCGGGCGGCGCCAGCCCGGGCGCGAACACGGCGACCGCGACCGCGGCGCCGCGATTGCGGCGGGCCGCGTCGAGCTCGCGAGCGAGCGGGGCGAGGCCGAGACGGCGGTCCTTGGCCTCGATCGCGACGCGGACCTCGGCGCCCCTCGTCCAGCAGGGGTCGAGCTGGAGGACGTAATCGCCGGTCTTGGCCAGAACCTCGTCGCCGGTGGTCGTCCCGGTGTGCTCGAGGAGGTCACCACAGCCTCGCGCCAGCGGAGCGAGGCGGTCGCCGACCACCTGCTCGAAGTCGCCGCCCTTGGCGGTGCCGCGCGCCCTCTCCTCGGCGCGGGCGGTCCGCGCCGCCTCGAGGACGCTCAGGCGCTCCGCGACGCGCTCGAGACCGTCGCGGACCTCGTCGCGGAAGCCGTGGAGCGGGCTGCCCTCGCGCGCGGGGTCGAGGAGCTGGGCGAGCAGAGAGGCGTCGCCGTCGAAGTACGTCCCCAGGAGGGCGCGGATGCGGCCGATCGCGCTGTCGCGCCGCTCGGGGTCGAAGAGCTCCGCGGTCAGGGTGCGCAGCTCGCCGCGCTCGCCGAGGAAGCGGTCGAGCGTCCGGGGGAGGCGGCCGTCGGCGTCGGCGAAGTTCTCGCGCAGCGTGGTCGTCAAGACTTCGCACGCGGCCTCGTTCGCATGGGTCATGGTCTCGAGGAGGGCCGCGAACTCGCGGCGCACGGCGTCGACGTTGATCGTCACGCCGGCGTTCGCGAGGGCGATGAGCCCGACGCGCAGCGCGCGCTCGACGAGCTCGGGCCGGTCCGCCTCCTCGTGGTCGGCGACGAAGCGGACCAGCTCGGGGTCGCGGACGCAGAGCGAGTCGGCGCAGAGCCGGTCGCCGCCGACGGTGATCCTCGCACCGCCGCTCATCGCAGCTCTCCCGCCGGGAAGGCGGTGAGGTGCACCACCGTTCCGCCGTCGACGAGCGCGGTCGCGGCGACGTGCTCGGCGGTGAGCGCCACGGTCTCCCCCAGCCCCGGCGCGGGATGGACGGTCGCCTCCGCCGCGGCGAGCCCGGACAGCCAGGCGAGGACGTCGCGGCGGCCGAGCGGGCGGAGGTCGCAGCCCCCCTCGAGGAGGGCCTCGGCGGCATAGCTGCCGATCAGCGCCGGCCAGAGGTGGCGGAGGGTCCGTCCCCGGTCGAAGAGATCGAGGCAGACCACCTCGCCACCGACCGCGGCGACGACGCCGCGCTGGCCGCGCCGCGGATGCAGCCCCGTGACGAGGGTGCCGATGTCCCGCCCACGGCCGCGGTGGAGCTCGGAGTACGCGAAGGTGGCCGACTCGAGCCCGTGGGCCGTCAGCGTGCCGTCGACCCCGGCCCACACCGCGCCCTGGTCGGCGCGGTGTCCGGCGGCGACGCGGAGGCTCCGCTGGACCGAGAGGTTCTTGTCCGCGCGGACGCGGGGCGAGAGCAGATAGTCGTCGCGCCGCACGGCCGCGCGGGACCGCCGCCACCGGCCCGCCTCGACGCAGGCGACCGGGATCAGCGTCGTCGCGCCCGCCGGCACGAGCACGCTCGCAGTGAGCACGCGGTTCTGCTTGAGGCCGACGAGGATCTCCCCCTCGACGAGCAGCACCGGCATGGCGAGGTGGTTGGTGACGGAGAGGTCGGGAACCGAGCCGTCCTCGTCGACCTCGGTGACCTGGACCTTCGCGCCGACGCCGTGGTCCGTGTAGAGGAGGTACGCCGACGGCGGCGCAGCGTGGTACAGCGGAAAGACGGTGAGCGCGCCCGCGTGCAGGGGGCGGCCGATGCGCAGCGCGCCACCGTCCCCCGCGCTCACGGCGGTGCGGACGAGGTCGATGGTCGAGGCCTGGGTCATGGGTACCTCCTGCCGCGATCCGCCTTGCGCGACCGGTGATTGCTCGATGATTGCGTGCAATCTGCGCCCCAGGAACGACAACACCCTGTCGCACGTTCTGAGCCCGTCCAGGCCGGATCGCGGCGGGTCGACCGTGACCCTCGCCATCGCCCGCGCTGGGGCGGCGGGTCAGCGAGTGGGGGTCAGCGGGAGGTCGGCGATCCCCAGGCTCTCCGCGCGCTCCTCCCATGTCGCGGGCGTCACCTCGCCGGTGCGCAGCATCGTCATCGACCGGAGCCCGTCGCGGTGGGCGGAACGTACCGTCCGATCCAACTCGTGTTGGTCACCCAGAGCGCACCGTCGGCAGCGACCGCCAGCCCGATGGGCCGTCCTTCCACCGCGGGCATCGGGTACTCGGTCGTGCGCCCGTCGACGCCGACGCGCGCGATCCACCAGGTGCCCTGGTCGGGGCCGCGCTGATCGAACTCGTTGAACCACATCGCGCCGTCGCGTCCCGGGGTGAGGCCGGAGATCTCCACCCCGGAGCGCGGCGCCGGAAGGACGGTCATCGCCCCTGTGCTCGAGACCCTCACCAGATCGGCCGGCCCGCGGGCGACCCACACGCCGCCGTCAGGAGCCATCGCGAGCGAGACGGGCTCCGCCCCACCGGGCAGCGGCCATTCGCGATACCCGCCCGACGGGCTCATGCGCCCGACGGCGTCCCCGTGGAGGACCCAGAAGGCGCCGTCGGCGTCGACCCCGATCGGATCGGTGGTCAGGTTTCCGTCGGGGATGGTGAACTGCGTGATCCGCCCGTCGGCGGTGACCCGTCCGACGGCGCCGCGCTCCTCGGTGAACCACATCGCGCCGCCGGGTCCCGCGGTGATGCCCGACGGCCGCAGCGGCAGCGAGCCCGTGCCCGGATCCTGCGGAAGGACCCGGAACTCGGTGACGGTGCCGTCGGAAGCGATCCGGCCGACGCGGTCGCTCTGCGGCTCGGTGAACCACATGCTGCCGTCCGATCCGCGTGCCACCGGCGGCACCGACCCAGGCACGCGGACGCCATGAACGACGAGCATCCCGGCTCCGGCGACGCTCAGCGCACCGGCGACGTCGCCGCCTCCCCCCAGGTACCAGAGCGATCCGTCGAGACCGGCGGAAACCCGGAAGGAGTACGGGGCGCGACCTGTCGGGGCGCACCGGGAGAGGCCGTCCTCGACCGGGAGGAAGGTGCACAGCACCGCACCGCCGGCGCGGACCGGCGTCGGCGTCGCGCCCGCCGCCGCTCCACCCGTCCACACGGCCGCCCTGCCCGCCGCCTGGTTCGGTATCCACGCGACGGCGTCCGCTGTCACCGGCGCCGTCGACCGCACCCGGCCCGTCCCCGTCTCGAGAATGGCGAGTCTCCCCGTGGAGCCGGGCGGCACGCCCGGGGGGCCGGGCGGTGCGAAGAGCAGGTGGACGTCGTCGATCCAGAGCAGCGGCGTGCCCGCGACCACCGTCGGGCCGATGTGCCCGGCGGCGTCGCCGATCACGATGTGGGAATCCCCGCAGCCGGGCGACGAGCCTCCCGCCGTCTCGACCGCTGCGATGTGCTGCGCGTCGGGAGAGGTTGCGACGCCGCCCCACGCGCCGCACGGGAGTGCCGGAAGCCGGAGCGACGTCGCGCCCCCGTCCCAGCGCAGGAGGTCGACGGCGCTCGTCGGAACGGCCGACGCGAGGCACAGCGGACCCGTCGCCGTGGTGGCACCCAGGAGCTCGCCGGCGAGTGCGCCTGCCGTCCGGCACGAGAGCGGGCCCGCCGTCTCGCCGCCGGCGGCGATGTACCGGTACCCCGTGGAGGATGCGAGGATCAACGAGCCGCGGGACCACCCCATGGGCGCCTCGATCCCAGGGCCGGTGCACGTGGTCGCGGACATGAATGCCGGCAGGCAGACGTCATGCCCTGCGACCTCGGTCGAGTGCCCGCCCCCTCCGACATCCTCGATCACGGTCCGCTCGTGCGCCCGGCCGTCGGAGAGCTTGTCGAGACTCGTGACCGCGATGAGGCGATCGTCCGCGGTGACGGTGAAGCTCGACAGCGAGGTCGCGCCATCGGGGAGCCGGACGGCCAGACCGGTGCCCCCGTCCACGCTCAACCAGCGCACGTCGGTGTCGCCGTCGCGGAAGTAGACGCGGTCGTCGGACACCGCGGCGAGCGGCAGCGCCGGCGGCCACGAGCAGTCTGAGCAGTTCGGCAGGTACCGGGTCCCGATGACGGCGTGGGCGTGGGCGACGACGACTCCGTCCGCGGAGACGAGCGAGACCGAGTACCCGGCCCCGGAGCACCGTGAGCAACGGTCGTGGCCGAGGATCACGGCGACGGATTCGCGGGACGGCGGCGGCGTGCTCGTGCACCCTGCAAGCGTGCCGCCGGCGCCCGCGACTGCGGCGACGGTGAGCACCGCGGCCCGCATTCGCACGCGCGTGGTGAATTCCCTTGGCGTGTGATGTGCCACCCTGTCCGGCCCTACCTGGCGGGTCCCGCGTACCAGCCGGGAATGGCTCCTGGCCCACCCTCCGGCCAGACACGGTTGCGCCGGCGTCTCAACGCACGTCCGGTGGCCCCGACGATCAGCAGGATCCGGCCGAACGAGCCCACGTACAACGCGAGGTCGGCGAGGTCGTACACGCGTGCGTAGGACGCGCTCGAGGTGGTGACGCCGATGAAATCCGTCGCCGAACCGAACGCGACCACCTCGAAGGCGTTCGCCAGCCCACCGGCGAGGCCGATGGCCAGGCACGCCACGGCCACCCGGCTCCACCTGCTCGTTCCTGACGCGCCGCTGTTCACCCTCAGTCCGCAGAGCAGGAACAGCACGCTCAGAAGCAGTGCACCGAGGAAGCCGGCGGACATGGAGTCGACGTGCTGCAGATGACCCAGGTAGAGGTGTTCCGGGACCAGCCACCAGTGAGCGTGCAGCGGCACGAACACGCGAATCCCCAGGCTCACCAGCTCGATGAAGCCGACGATGTCGAGGATCCGCATGGCCGTGGACGACGTGCGGAATGGATCGAGTAGGTGCGAGGCCTTCATCGGCCCCGTCGCGCGGGAGTCATCAACCGCCCATTGAAGATGGTCGCGCCGAAGCCGGCCTTTCCGGACGGCGACGCTTCGGTGACCGCGAGGTGACGACAGACTCACGCCGGCCGGTATCCCGGTGCAGGTGGGTCGCGGTGATCATCCACCGGTGGCGAACCGGTGCGTCCCCTGTCGAGGATCGGTCGACGCAGCAGGGCGAGGGCGATCTCGTCGCTGAGCCGGACGCTGCCGAGCTCGACGATCCGCCCGTCGTGGATGGTGGCGCCGGCCCGATGCCCGGAGACCTCGGCGATGCCCGCTCCGGAGCCGGCCGATCGCCAGGACGCCCGGACGAGCGAGCCGAGGAAGCGTCGGGCGGCGTCGGCGGCACCCGGGGAGACGGCGAGGTCCCGCTGTCCCGGGGACAGGGGTCGCGGGCGGTCCCACACCCGGGCGCCGAGCACTCCGGTGCCGGCAAGCACCAGCCACCCACGGGCGGCACCGGCCACACTGTCGTGCCACCGGTCGCCCTGCTCGCCCGCAGCGCCGCGGGGAGCCACCTCCCAGAGGCAGCTCCGCGCGACCGCCGAGAGCCCGCCACCGGCCTCGCCGTCGAGGCCGGCGAGCGCGAGGAGGGCGGAGAGCGGCGGGTCGAGGGCGCCGTCGAGGACCGGCGGGCCGGTCCACCACCACCGGGGCTCCACCGGCTCGACCGGCAGGACGCGCTCCTCGCCGGGACCGACCACCATCGCCGTCAGAGCGGCGCGATCCGCCAGGCCCCCGGTGAAGAGGTCTCCCTGGTGCAGAGCGATCTCCCCGGGCCTCCGGTTGGCGACGAGAAGCTCGCCGGCACGCGGCGGCGCCGTCTCCTCCACCTCGAGCGGACCCGCGCCCCGGCGAAGGAGGTGCTGCGGATGCCCGCCGGCGTCCTCGAGGGGCACGACGATCAGTCCCGACGGGTGGCCTCGGGGACGTCCGACCCCGACTCCGGCGAGGAGCCGGGCGACCGCTGCGGCGACGTCGTGGTGCAAGGTGGGCCTCGGGTCGGTGATGGCCTGGTCGGCCGTCGCCACCCTGGCGCCGGGCCGCGACAGCACCCTGTCGTGTCCCGTGCCGCCCTACGGGGGCCCGTACATCTCCGCGCCGCTCCGCATCGACTCGGCGACGTGCTCGCGGAGCGACGGGGGCGCGACCACCTCCACGAGCGAACCCCACCCGAGCACCCAGGGGCGCATCTCGACCTCGCTGACGACCCGGAGGCGGAGCTCGACGCCGCCGCCGGGCAGGTCGGTCTGCTGCGCGCTCTGGTGCCACGGCGTCGCCCGGACCCGCGGCGCCACCTCGCTGCTGAAACGCAGGACGACCTCATCCTCGCCGGCCCCCTGCCAGATGCCCCAGGAGCCGGCGACGAGGGCGTCGATGTCGAAGCTGTCCGGAACGGTGAACGTCTCGCCGAGCAGCCGAGCGCGCTCGATGCGGTCGAGGCGGAACGGACGCACCTCCTTGGAGGCGGAATCGTGGGCGAAGACGTAGATCGTGCGGGCCTCCGCGCGGGGCTCGAGGAAGTAGGGGCGGAGAACCCGTGTCGTCGTCTTCCCCTTGCCGTCCGTGTACTCGACCTCCACCGGCCGTCCCTTCGCGAACCCCTCGACCACCGTGCCCTCGACCTGGCGCCGCTCCTTGGCGGCGGGACGCCGCTCCACCGTCGCCATCAGCCCCGCGAGGTAGCGCCGGACGATCGGCACGCGAAGGGTCTGCCCGAGACGCGCGAGCGTGGTCACGAGCGCCGGGTCGTTGTCCGTCCGCATCTGCTGGAGGAGCCGGAGCGCGACGAGCACGGTCGTCGCCTGGTGCACGTCGAGCTGCATCGGGGGCAGCTTCACGCCCTCCCCGATCAGGTACCGGTGGCCCCTCTTCTCGAACTCGACGCCGACCTCGTCGCGGAGGAAGCCGATGTACCGCTGAGCGGACCGCTGGTCGACGGCGAGCCGGTCGGCGAGCTCCTTCGTCGAGAACCCGACCGTGGTCTCCCCGAGGAGCATGAACGCCTCGACCACCCGGCGGAAGTGGTCTCCGGGGTCGTACTCGGCGGGCATCGCCCGCGCAGGGTAGCGCGCCGGAGATCACCGTGGGAGCCGATCTCCGGCTCGCCGGGCCGGACCGGTTAAGGAACGGCGCGGGCGTCCTCGATGCCCGGCTCCTACCATGACCCCATGACCGAGATCACCGAGGCCGCCCGCGTCGCGCCGGCGGCGAGTCCGTCGCTCACCGACCCCGAGCTGCGCCGCGTCGACGCCTGGTGGCGGGCCGCGAACTACCTCTCCGTCGGCCAGATCTACCTGCTCGACAACCCTCTGCTCCGCGAGCCCCTCCGCCTCGAGCACATCAAGCCCCGGCTGCTCGGGCACTGGGGCACCACCCCCGGCCTCAACCTCGTCTACGCCCACTTCAACCGCGCCATCCGGCAGCGCGGCCTGAGGGTCCTGTACGTGACCGGTCCGGGCCACGGCGGCCCCGGCCTCGTCGCCAACGCCTGGCTCGACGGCACCTATTCGGAGGTCTACGCCGACATCACCCTCGACGAGCGGGGGATGCGCCACCTCTTCCGCCAGTTCTCCTTCCCCGGTGGCATCCCCAGTCACGTCGCCCCCGAGACCCCCGGGTCGATCCATGAGGGCGGCGAGCTCGGCTACGCGCTCGTCCACGCCTACGGCGCCGCGTTCGACAACCCCGAGCTGGTCGTCTGCTGCGTCGTCGGCGACGGCGAGGCGGAGACCGGGCCACTGGCGGCGAGCTGGCACTCGAACAAGTTCCTCGACCCCGCGCGCGACGGCGCGGTGCTGCCCGTCCTCCATCTCAACGGGTACAAGATCGCCAACCCGACGGTGCTGGCGCGCATCCCCGAGGCGGAGCTGCGCTCCCTGCTCGAGGGATACGGATACGCCCCGCACTTCGTCGCCGGCGACCAGCCCGCCGCCGTCCACCGGAGCATGGCGGAGGCGCTCGATCGTTGCCTCGACGAGATCGCGGCGATCCAGCGGAGAGCACGGAGCGACGGCGACCGGACCCGGCCGCGCTGGCCGATGCTCGTGCTCCGCACCCCGAAGGGATGGACCGGGCCCCACACCGTCGACGGCGTGCCCGTCGAGGGGACGTTTCGCGCGCATCAGGTCCCGCTGAGCGGCTTCGCCGCGCGTCCGGACCACATCCGTCTGCTCGAGGAATGGATGCGCTCGTACCGTCCCGAGGAGCTCTTCACCCCCGAGGGGCGCCCCTGCGCCGACGTCGTCGCGCTGACGCCGCGTGGCGACCACCGGATGAGCGCGACCCCGTACGCCAACGGCGGTCTGCTGCTCCGCGACCTCCACCTCCCCGACTTCCGCGAGTATGCGGTCCCGGTCGAGCGGCCCGGCACCGGCTCGACCGAGGCCACCCGGGTGCTCGGGCGCTTCCTCCGCGACGTGGTTCGGGACAATCCCGGCAACTTCCGGATCTTCGGACCCGACGAGACCGCGTCCAACCGGCTCGACGACGTGCTGACCGCGACCGATCGTGCGTGGATGGCCGAGATCCTCCCGGGCGACGACCATCTCTCCCCCGACGGCCGGGTGGTCGAGGTGCTGAGCGAGCACCTCTGCCAGGGCTGGCTCGAGGGATACCTGCTCACCGGCCGGCACGGGCTGTTCAACTGTTACGAGGCCTTCATCCACATCGTCGACTCGATGGTCAACCAGCACGCCAAATGGCTGAAGACCTCGCGCCGCATCCCCTGGCGCCGGCCGGTCGCCTCTCTGAACTACCTGCTCAGCAGCCACGTCTGGCGGCAGGACCACAACGGCTTCTCCCACCAGGACCCGGGCTTCATCGACCACGTGGTCAACAAGAAGGCGGAGGTGATCCGCGTCTACCTCCCCCCCGACGCGAACACCCTGCTCAGCGTCGCCGACCACTGCCTGCGTTCGCGCGACTACATCAACGTCGTCGTCGCCGGCAAGCAGCCCGCGCTCGACTACCTGTCGGTCGACGACGCCGTGATCCACTGCACCCGTGGCGCCGGGATCTGGACCTGGGCGAGCACCGACGCCGGGGCCGAGCCCGACGTGGTCCTCGCCTGCGCCGGGGACGTCCCCACCCTCGAGTGCCTGGCGGCGGCGGCGCTGCTCCGCGAGCGGCTCCCCGAGCTGCGCGTGCGTGTCGTCAACGTCGTCGACCTCATGCGCCTCCAGCCGGAGAGCGAGCATCCGCACGGCCTCTCCGACGCCGAGTTCGACACCCTCTTCACGAGCCGGCGGCCGGTGATCTTCGCCTACCACGGCTATCCCTGGCTCATCCACCGGCTCACCTACCGGCGGCACAACCACGCCAACCTCCACGTGCGGGGCTACAAGGAGGAGGGCACCACGACGACGCCGTTCGACATGGTGATGCTCAACGACCTCGACCGCTTCCACCTGGTCATGGACGTCATCGACCGCGTGCCCGGCCTCGGCGAGCGAACAGCGCATCTGCGCCAGGAGATGGCCGACCGGCGCCTTCGCGCCCGCGCGTACACGCGCGCGCACGGCGACGACGAGCCCGAGATCCGCGACTGGGTCTGGCCGCACTGACGCGGCGGCATGCGCGTTCTCGTCGTCAACGCGGGCTCGAGCAGTCTCAAGCTGCGCCTCCTGGACGGCGACGACACCACCCTTGCGAACGCCGACCTCCCCGCCCAGCGCGGACGGTTCGACGCCGCCGCCGCCCGGGACGCGCTGGGGGCGATGCCGGCCGCGGACGCGGCCGGCCACCGAGTGGTCCACGGCGGGGAGCGGTTCGTGACCGCGACCCGGCTCACCCCCGAGGTGACCGCGGCCATCCGGGAGCTGATCCCTCTGGCTCCGCTGCAGCAGCCGGCCACGCTGCGCGGCATCGACCTCGCCGGCGACCTCCTGCCGGGGACACCGGCGGTCGCCTGCTTCGACACCGCCTTCCACAGCACCCTGAGCGAGACCGCCCGCACGTATGCCCTCCCCGAGGACTGGCGGCGCCGTTTCGGGGTGCGACGCTTCGGCTTCCACGGGCTCTCCCACGCCTGGGTGGCGCGCCGCGCCGGAGAGATGCTCGGCGACCGCGCCCGGAGGCTGGTGAGCTGTCACCTCGGATCGGGCGCATCGCTCGCAGCGATCGCCGGTGGGGTCTCTGTCGACACCACGATGGGGTTCACGCCGCTCGAGGGGCTGGTGATGAGCACTCGCTCGGGCAGCGTCGACCCGGGCATGCTGCTCTGGCTCCAGGACGCCGCCGGGCTCGGCCCCGCCGAGATGCTCGACGCCCTCGACCGCAGCTCCGGGCTGCTCGGCCTGTGCGGCACCGCCGACGTCCACGAGGTGGTCGTCCGGGCCGATGCCGGGGATCCGCGGGCGCGGCTCGCCCTCGACGTCTACGTCCACCGCATCGCCGCCTCGGCGGCCGCGATGGCGGTCTCCCTCGACGGGCTCGACGCGATCGCGTTCACCGGAGGCGTCGGCGAGAACTCGGCCGAGATCCGGGCTGCGGTCTGCGCGCGGCTCGGCCTCCTCGGCATCGACATCGACGAGGAGGACAACCGCAGCGGTTCCGGTGACCGGCGGATCGGACCTTCGGCGCTGGTGATCGCGTCGCGGGAGGACCGCACGATCGCCGCCGAGGTGCGGCGGCTGCTGAGCGCCTGAGGTCAGCCGGAGGCTGCCACGCAGGGTCAGGGACAAAGGTCCTGACAAGTCTGCGACGGACGGCCCTGTCCGCGTCATCTGCGGTCGCGCACCCTGAGATCGCTGCATCGAGGTGGGTGATGGCGGACGCCGCATTCAGGGTCCGGATCCACGGCCGGGAGGGCCACGGCGCCACCACGGCGGCGCACCTGCTCGCCGCCGCGGCGAGGCGCGAAGGGCGCCAGGCGCAGGCGGTGCGCTGCTTCGCGCGGGAGCGCGACGGCGGACCGGTCACCGCCTTCTGCTGCATCGGCGCCGAGCGGAGCTCCGCGCTCTACGTCGAGGCGGACGCTCTGGTCATCGAGAACGCGGTGCTCCTGCGCCTGCCCCACGTCCTGCACGGCCTCGCCGCCGAGGGGTTTCTCGTGGTGAACGCGCGAAGCTCCGAGCACCTCGGGCTCGGCGAGCTCGCGCTGAGGCTGCCGCCGGGCCACATCGTGACCGTCCCCGCGACCGACCTCGCACGCGCGCACCGAGGCCGTCCCAATGCAGCACTGGTGGGAGCTCTTGCCGCGGTGACCGGGGCGGTCAGCCTGCCGGCCCTCACCGCGGCCATCGAGGAGCGGTTTCCCGGCGAGACGGGAGGCGGCAACGTCGCTACAGCGACGCGCGCCTACCAGGACCTGCAGCAGCTGTGGTCGGGGTCCACGGGGCGACGAGCACCGGACCGGGCGCGGCATGGAGCACCTTGATCGACACGCTGCCGAGGAGCGCATGCCGGATACGGCCGATGCCACGGCGGCCCACCGCGACGAGACCGGGCGGCTCGTCGCCGGCCGCGGTGAGGAGCGCCGCCGCGGGATCGCCGGTGGTCAGCGACGCATGCACGATCGGTCCACCGCGCTCGCCCAGGCGCCGGGCATACCGCTCCATGCGACCTCGACGGCCCTCGACGACGTCCCCGAAGGTGAGCCGGCGTGGATCGCCGCCACCCTCGGCATCGTCGTGCACCACTCTGAGAAGGGTGACGGGGGCGCGGGCACCGCGCCCCACCGCGGCGGCGACGCGTGCCGCCAGCATCGCCTCTCGAGAGCCGTCGAAGCCGACGACGATGCGCGGAGGCGGCCAGGCGGCGTCGCCGCCACGCATCACCAGCACCGGAGCGTGGGCGGCGGCGACCACCTTCTCCGAGACGCTGCCGAGAACGAGGCGCGCCACGAGGCCGTGGCCACGGCTGCCGAGGACGGTCAGATCGGCGCCCACGCGGGTGACGAGGTCGAGAATCACGTCGGCGGGGCGGCCCAGTTCGACGTGCCCGGCGGCGGCCACACCGCCGGCCGCGAGCGCGTGGCGTTCCTCCTCGACCACCTCGCGGACGGCCTCCTCGAGCGCCGACACCGTGCCGGCGTCGACCTCGTATCCAGGTATGTACGCCGGCGTGGCCAGGTCCCACGCGCCGACGACGTGCACCTCGGCGCCGTCCGCCGCGGCGAGGTCGGCGACCGCGCGCCGGGCGAGACGGGCGTCCTCGGATCCGTCGGTGGCGAGCACGATGGTGCGCAGGCGCGCACCGGTCATCGGCGCACGCCGGTCACGCGGACCCCGCGCCTCCGCCTGATCGCGGCCAGCGCGCCGGAGGGACAGATGAGGAGCGATGCATGGCCTTCCTCGAGAAGCCGGCCCGCCACACTCGGTGACGCCTCCGCCGTCCGGCGGCGGGCGCTGCGGTGACCGACCGCGAGAAGCATAGGGCGGCCGGCCTGGGTTGCGACCTCCTCGAGCCCGGCGGTCGGGCTGCGCTGGAACCGGAAGGAACCCCACAGCCGGGTCCCTGCCTCCTCCTCGATCGCCGCGGCACGCTGGTCGATGCCCACGAGCACCCCCGCCATGACGGCCAGCCCCCCTCCGGGGAGTGGACGGCGGCGACCTCCACCCCGGCCTCGACAAGGAGCTCTCGTTCCCGCTCGAGCAGGTTGGCGACACGGGTCGCGTCGCCGGTGTGGGACAGGGAGAGTGGGCCCGAGCGCCGGCGCCAGGCGTGGACGACGTGGAGCGCCGCCCCGCTCGTCACACTGATCTCGGCGGCCGCGCGCCGCGCGTTCGCCGCGTGAGCCGACCCGTCGGTCGCCAGGAGGACGGTCGTGGGGAAGGTCGTCATCGTGCTCGATGGCACCTCATCTCTTCCATCGCGGTCACTGCCGACACTGTCGACCCCGGCCATCCCTTCGGCCAGGGTCGACCGTCATCGGCAGCGGGGACCATCGACCCTGGCGCCACATCCGAACCGCACGGACGATGAGGGCAAGGTCACCACGCTGCCCAGCGCAGCAACGCCCTTCGCCAGCGCGACGGACGCCAGGACCTCCCACCGGGCACCTGCGAGCGCCGCACCACCCGGTCGGGCAGCGGCATCTCGAGCCGTGCGAACCGCCGCGGCGCGAGCCGCAGGAACACCGCGCGGCACGTCGCCGTGTCGACGATCGCGCAGTGCGCGCCGAGGGTCGGGATCCCGAGGTGCGCGGCCATCGTCATGAGCCGGCGGTCGGCGAGGCCGCGTCCCGCCCAGGGCGCCAGCGCCATCGTGTCGAGGTAGCGTC
>DATKEY010000337.1:0-8592 GCA_035544475.1 Candidatus Dormiibacterota bacterium
CGACAACGTCGTCCGGCTGATCCCCCCGCTCACCATCCCCGAGGACGAGCTCGACGCCGGGCTGGACATCATCGAGGCCAGCCTCGCCGCCTGCGCGTAGGGGGAGATATGGAGCGGCACGGCAACCACATCGGCGGGCGGTCGGTGGAGCCGGCCACGGACGCGGTCATCGAGTCGCGCAACCCGGCGCGCCTCGACGAGGTGCTCGGCGTCTTCCCGCGCAGCGGAGCGGCCGAGGTCGACGCCGCCGTCATCCGGGCGCGGGCGGCGCTCGCGTCGTGGAAGGCGACGCCGTGGCCGGCGCGGGGCGAGATCATCCTGCGGGCCGGCCTGTTCCTCGAGGAGCGCAAGGAGGAGCTGGCGCGGCTGATGACGCGGGAGATGGGCAAGGTGCTCGTCGAGGCCCGCGGCGACGTCCAGGAGGGCGTCGACATGGCCAAGTACATCGCCGGTCAGGCGCGCCGTCCCTTCGGCGAGACCGTCCCCAGCGAGCTCCGCGACAAGTGGGCGATGACGATGCGCCAGCCGCTCGGCGTGGTCGCGATCATCACCCCCTGGAACTTCCCGGTCGCCATCCCCACCTGGAAGCTCTTCCCCGCGCTCCTCGCCGGCAACACCGCCGTCTTCAAGCCCGCCGAGGACACCCCGCTGTGCGCGCTGCGTCTCGTCGAGATCCTCGAGGAGGCCGGACTTCCTGCCGGAGTCGTCAACATCGTCTTCGGCCTCGGCCCCGAGGCGGGAGAGGCGCTGGTCCGCCATCCGGGGATCGCGGCCGTCTCCTTCACCGGGAGCGTGCCGACCGGGCGCCGCATCAGCGAGCTGTGCGGGGGGATGCTCAAGCGCTGCTCGCTCGAGCTCGGCGGCAAGAACGCGATCGTGGTGATGGGCGACGCCGACGTCGAGCTCGCCGTGGACGGTGCCCTCTGGGGGGCGTTCGGCACCAGCGGGCAGCGCTGCACGGCGAGCTCGCGGCTGATCGTCCACCGCCCCAGGCTCGCCGACTTCACCGACGCGCTCGTCGACCGCGCCCGGGGGCTGCGCCTCGGCGACGGCCTCGTCGCGGGCGTCGACGTCGGTCCGGTGATCAACGCGCGCCAGCTCGAGCGCATCCACGCCTACACGGAGGTGGGCCTCGGTGAGGGCGCCCGGTTGCTCGTCGGCGGCGAGATCGCGCGCGAGGGCGAGCTCGCCCATGGCTGCTTCTACCGCCCGACGGTCTTCGCCGACGTGAGCCCGCGGATGCGGATCGCCCAGGAGGAGATCTTCGGTCCGACGACCGCGGTGATCCCGGTCGACTCCCTCGACGAGGCGCTCGAGGTCGCCAACGGCACCGGCTACGGGCTGAGCCTGTCCCTCTACACCGCCGACCTGCGCACCGGATTCCGGGCGATCAACGAGCTGGAGGCGGGGATCGTGTACGTCAACGCGCCGACCATCGGCGCGGAGATCCAGCTCCCCTTCGGCGGGATCAAGAACACCGGCAACGGCCACCGCGAGGCCGGCACCGTCGCCCTCGACCAGTTCAGCGAGTGGAAGAGCATCTACGTCGACTACAGCGGACGGCTGCAACGCGCGCAGATCGACACCTGACGCCCCACAATGCGCGGTCATGCGTGAGGGCGTCCTGGAGGTCGACGGGCGGCGGCTGCGCTACCTGACCGGCGGCGACGGGCCTCCGCTCGTCCTCATGCACGGCTTCCTCGGGTCGGCGGAGAACTTCGAGACCTGGTTCGAGGAGCTCTCCACCCGCCGCACCCTCGTCATCCCCGACCTGCCCGGCTTCGGCGACTCCTCGCCGCTGCCCGACCGGCACACCTCCGCGGCGATCGCCGCCGCCGTCGAGCCGCTGATCGACCACCTCGGGCTCGAGCGCTTCGACCTCGGCGGCCTCTGCCTCGGCTCGCCGGTCGCGTGCGCGCTCGCCCGGCGCCGCCCGCAGCAGGTCGGCCGCCTCCTCCTCCACACGCCGCTCCTCGCCCCCGAGCTGGTGCGCCGCCGCTTCCACGTCCAGGTCGCGGCGATGACCGCTCCGGGGCTCTTCGACGGAGTCATCTGGCTGAGCCGCCGCAGAGTTGTGAGCGACCTCTACAAGCGGCTGATGGTCGAGGGCAAGGACGTCGACCGCCGCGCCGCCGAGGTCAACTTCGCCAACCAGTGCCGGGCCGATCCGCGGGCGTCGCGGGAGTGGCTGCGGGACGGGCTTCGGGTGCGCGACGCGGTGGTGGTGGCGACCCATCCCGGGCCGGTGCTGCTCATCGCCGCCGCCGGGGACCGGATCGTCGACACCGACGGCCTGCGCCGGCTCACGGCGGGGTGGGAGCGGTGCCGGCTCGTGCTCGTCGAGGACGCCGGGCACGGCTGGACCGAGGAGTACGTGCGCCGGCAGCTCGAGCTGCTCGGGGCCTTCCTCGACGGCCGCCCGCTGCCGGCGGGAAGCGGCGCCGGCGCGGCCGCGTGAGGAGGACGGAGCCTCCCGCGACCGCCGACTGCGTGATCATCGGCGGCGGCGTCGTCGGCTGCTCGCTCGCCTATCACCTCGGCCGAGGCGGGATGCGCCCGCTGCTGCTCGAGCGCGGCGAGCTCGGCGGCGGCTCCACCGGGCGCTGCGCCGGGGGCGTCAGGCAGCAGTTCTCGACGGCGGTCAACGTGCGGGTGAGCCGGATGAGCCGGGCGATGCTCGAGCGCTTCCCCGAGGAGATCGGCGTCTCCGCCGAGCTCCACGAGATCGGCTACCTCTTCCTCGCCAGCACCGAGGAGGAGGCGGCGCAGTTCGCCCGCAACGTCGAGGTCCAGCACGCCGCCGGGCTGCGCGAGGTCGAGCTCCTCGACATCGCCGGGGCGCTGGAGCTGGTCCCCGAGCTGCGCGCCGGCGACCTCACCGCCGCGACCTGGTGTCCCACCGACGGGCTCGCCGGTCCGAACGAGGTGACCCTCGGATACGCCGCCGCGGCGCGGCGGCTCGGGGCCACGGTGCTCGAGGACATCGAGGTGGTGGGGATCGACCTCGAGGGCGAGGCGGTCGCGGCGGTGCGCACCGCCCGGGGCCGGGTCGCCACGCCGATCGTCGTCGACTGCGCGGGTCCCCACGCCGCCGAGGTGGGGCGGCTCGCAGGGGTCGAGGTCCCGGTCACCCCCTTTCGCCGCCACATCTTCCTCACCGAGACCTTTGCGCTCAGCCGGCCGGTGCCGATGACCGTCGACTTCCACACCTCCTTCTACTTCCATCCCGAGGGCGACGGACTGCTGCTCGGGATGAGCGACCCCGACGAGCCGGCCTCCTTCGACACCAGCGTCGACTGGAGCTTCCTCGAGCATCTGATCGAGCACGCGACCTGGCGGCTGCCGGCCCTCGAGCGGAGCCGGATCCGCACCGGCTGGGCGGGGCTCTACGAGATGTCGCCCGACCACCAGGGGATCGTCGGCGAGGCCCCGGGGCGGCCCGGGCTCTGGCTCTGCTGCGGCTTCAGCGGCCACGGCTTCATGCAGGCGCCCGCGATCGGCCACCTTCTCGCCGAGCGGCTGCTCGGACGCGAGCCGGAGATCGACCTGGCCCCGTACGCGCCGGAGCGGTTCAGCGACGGTCGCGGCGAGCCGGAGGTTGCCGTCATCTGACCTGATCGAAACAGCGGCGATGATCGGTTCTTTCGCCCCGGATGAGATCATCGACGCATGGACGCCTGCCAGCCGCCCGCGTCCCGCTCCGGGTCGCGGCCGAGCTGGCTGCCCCCCGCGCTCCAGGTCCGCCCCTTCCGCTGGTACTGGGCCGCCCAGTGGCCGGTGCTCATCGGCACCTGGATGCAGATCGTCGCCCTCGGGTACTTCGTCTTCCAGCTCACCCACAGCCAGACCGCGGTCGGGATCGTCGCCGCCGCCGACGGGGTGCCCGCGGTCGCACTCTCTCTCGCCGGCGGGGCGGTCGCCGACCGGGTGCCGCGCCGGCGCATCCTGCTCGTGACGCAGACCGTGCTGGGGCTCAGCAGCGGCGCCCTCGCCGTCCTCGCGCTGACCGGCAGGGCGTCCCTCGCCTCGGTGACGGCGGTCGCGCTCATCTTCGGCGCCGCCGACGCCGTCGACCTGCCGAGCCGCCAGGCGCTCGTCGCCGACCTCGTCGAGCGCCGCCTGGTCGTCAGTGCGGTGGCCCTCGGCTCGGTCGCGATGAGCACCTGCCGGATCATCGGCCCCGCCCTCGCCGGCCAGCTGCTGGTCACCGCCGGCCCGGGGTTCTGCTTCCTCGTGCTCGCGCTCGCCTACCTGGTGCCGATCACGGTGCTCCTCTGGGTGATCCCCGACATCCCCCCGGCCCGGGCGTCGACCGCCGGGGTCCGCAGCGGGATGCGCGCAGGGCTGGCGGCGGCGGCCGGTGACCCCCTGGTGCGCGCCGTCCTGTTCTGCGCCGCCGTCCTCTCCTTCCTCGGCGTCTCCTACATGCCCTACCTGCCGGTGTTCGCCGCCACCTCGCTCCACGGCGGCGGCGCCGTCCTCGGCCTCCTCTACAGCACCGGCGGCGTCGGCGGGCTCGCCGCGGGGCTGCTCATCGCCGGCCGCGGCCGGCCGAGCACCCGGGTGCGGATGCTCGGCTGGGGAGGGGTGGTCTACGCGGCCGGGCTGGCGACCCTCACCCAGTCGCACACGCTCGCGGTGGCGATGCCCGCGCTCGTGGCGATCAGCTTCGGCTTCCTCGCGATGAACACCTCGATGAACACCCTGCTGCAGACCGACACCGACCCCGCGCTCCGCGGGCGGCTGCTCGGCCTCTACACGACGACGTTCGCCGGTCTGCAGCCGCTCGGGACGCTGCTCTACGGGGTGGTCGGCCGCACGGTGCCGCTCTTCGATGCGATCGCCGTCGGCGCCCTGGTCGTCGGCGTGGCCGCGGTGTGGACCGCCACCCGGCCCGCAGTCCGCCGCACCGCCCACGCCTGAATCGGGACGGAGCGCCGGGAGGGCTACCATGCGGGGCGCATGGCCTCCCCCCAGCGGCGCCGCCGCCTGCTCGTCCTCGCCCCGGTGGTGCTCGCCCTCGTCGGCGGCGGGGTGGTCGCCACCAGCCAGATTCTCGGTCGGGGGAGCTCGATCCCGCCGCGGGGCCCGGTCGCCGAGGTCGCCGGCGCCCGGATCCCGGCCGCGCTCTTCGACCTGCGGATCGGCAGCGCGCTCACCGCGATCCACCAGGCGGGCGGCGCTCCCGAGCCCGGCGATCCCGCCTACCCGGCCTTCCTCGCCGGGGTGAAGCGGCGGGTGATGGAGAGCCTGATCATCGACCAGGTCATCGCCCAGGAGGCCGGCTTCCGCCACCTCGCCGCGAGCGACGCGGACGTCGCCGCCGAGGTCGCCGCCGACGCCCGCTCGGCCGGGGGCGAGGACAGGCTCGAGAAGCAGCTCTCGGAGGCCGGCGGGAGCCTCGACCAGCTTCGCGACGCGATCCGCTCCCGCCTCGACGAGCAGCGGCTCGAGGACCTCTTCGCCGCGCAGCGCGCCGCCGACGTGGAGGCGCGGCTCGCCTCGGGAGCCGGTTTCGAGGCGCTGGCGGGCCAGCTCTCCGACGACGAGCAGTCGCGTCCCAGGGGCGGTGACCTCGGGGCACTCAACCTCGTCCAGCTGACCGCCTCCGACGCCTCCTTCGTCGCCGCGGTGAAGGCCGCGCCCGCGGGCCGCGTGTCCGACCCCCTCCGCGACGACGCCGGGTACGAGATCCTCCGGCTCGACGCGCAGACGGCGACGACCCGCAGCCTCCACCGCATCCTCGTCGCGGCGCCACGGCCGTACACGGTGCGCGAGCGCCCGGCATGGTTCGCCGAGGCGATCTTCCAGGCGATGGACGACGACTGCCGCGCGGGCAGCCTGCGGGTCCTTCTCGACGTGGGGCTCCAGCCCTGCGCGCCGAGCCGGCCGGCTCCCGCGGCGCCGCGGGCGAGCGCCGCCCCGGGCGGGCCGGGCACACAGAACGGCTTCACCCCGCGCCCGTAGAGCAGGTGGGGTGCGCAGCTTCCTCGCGGTGGCGCTGCGCGAGCCCGCGCTCTCCGAGACGGCGCACCTCCTCGAGGAGCTGGCGGCCGCGGTGCCCCGCCGGGAGTGCCGCTGGGTGCGTGCCGACGGCCTGCATCTGACGGTCCACTTCTTCGGCGAGCTCGACGACGGTCGGGTGGGGGAGGTGCTCGCCGCCGTCGGCCCGGTCGCGGCGGCGACCCCGCGCTTCGACATCGACCTCGGTGGCCTCGGCAGCTTCCCACCCCGGCGCGAGCCTCGGGTGCTCTGGCTCGGCGTTCGCGGCGGCGGGCAGCCGCTCGCAACCCTGGCCCGGGCCTGCCAGGCCCCCTTGCGCGACCTCGGCTTCGAGGTCGACGACCGCCCCTACTCGGCGCACTGCACGCTCGGCCGTCCACGCCCCGGGTGGTCGGCACAGGCGCGCGCGACCTGGAGGCGGTTCCTGGAGCGTGAGCCGGTGATGGCCCCCTTCACCGCCTCGGCGGTCAGCCTCTTCCACTCGCGTCCACAGCCCTCGGGAACGGTCTACGAGGTCGTCGCAGAGCTGCCACTCGGCGCGGGCTGAGGCCCGGCCTCGCCCCGCTCGTGCGGCGGTGCCTGTGGCAAAGCCTGTGGATTGTGTGGAGTGAATGCCCCAGGACCACGGGGCCGATGCACCGATCGGCGGCGGGATGACGCGCCGTCAGCCGCGGTCGCGCTCGGCGTCGACGACCCGCGACAGGGCGTCGCAAAGGGCCGCCGCGTCGGCGTCGGAGAGATGACGGGCGAAGTGGGCGTCGATGCCGCGCAGGTGCACCGGCGCCGCCCGCCGCAGCGCGGCCCGGCCTGCGGGGGTGAGCACCGCGAAGGCGCCCCGCCCGTCGGAGGGATGGGCCTCGCGGCACACCATCCCGGACGCCTCCATCCGGTCGACCAGCCGGGTGAGGCCGCTGCGGCTGAGCAGCACCGCCCGGGCGAGGTCACGCATCCGCAGCCGTCCCTCCGGCGCCGAGGCGAGCTGGACGAGGACGTCGTACCAGGTCAGCGGCAGGCCGCACTCCGCCTCGAGCTCACGGCCGAGCCGGTCGACGACGGCGGCGTGGGCCTCGAGGAGCAGCCGCCACGCGGCGAGGCGCTCGGGGTCTGGACGGCGAGGCATGATTCTCGGCGTGGGAGGGTAGCATGGTGGTTGCAGGCACAACTACCGACAGAGGTTCTCGCGACATGGATCGCGTCATCGACGTCCGCCGCTCCGCGCAGCGCTTCCACACCCGGCTGGACTGGCTCGACTCCCACCACAGCTTCAGCTTCTCCCGCCACCACCACCCCGACAACACCCATCACGGGCTGCTGCTGGTGAGCAACGACGACGTCGTGCGCGGCGGCACCGGGTTCCAGACCCATCCCCACCGCGACATGGAGATCGTCACCTGGGTGCTCGACGGCGAGCTCGAGCATCGGGACACCCTCGGCAACAAGGGGATCATCTATCCGGGTCTCGCACAGCGGATGACGGCGGGAACCGGGATCCTCCACTCCGAGATGAACCCGCTCGACGACCGCGACGTGCACTTCGTGCAGATGTGGGTCCTCCCCGACCGCGGGTCCGTCGATCCGAGCTACCAGCAGCTCGACGTCAACGCGGAGCTCGCCCGGGGCGGGCTGGTGACGATCGCCGCCGGGGCCGGCGACGACGCCGCGATCGCCATCCGGCAGCGGGACGCCCGGCTGTCGGCGGGACGCCTCGGTCCGGGGGAGGTGGTCGCTCTCCCCGACGCCCGGCACGTGCACCTCTACGTGGCTCGCGGAGAGGCCTCCCTCGAGGACGCCGGTGCGCTGTCGACCGGCGACGCGGTGAGGCTGACCGCGGCCGGCGCGCCGCGGCTGCAGGCGGGTGCCCAGGGCGCCGAGGTTCTCGTCTGGGCAACCGCCTGACAGAACCGGCGCTGTCACGGATCTGCGACGGAACGGTCGCGGATCCTCGCATCGGCTGTCGCGGAGCAAGAACCGCGCACGACTTGACGTTCCTCACGAGGACGGATCCGGGCGAGCCCGTCTCCTCTGGACTCCCTCTCTTCGTTTTTGAGCTGAGGACGTGATGACCAAGCGCGTGACCCCCGCAATGACGGCGATCGGTGTGATCACCGTGAGCCTCCTCGTCGCCGGGGGCACCCGGCTGTTCAGCACCACGGCCGCGACGGCCGGAGCCAATGACACGCCCGGCTACTCGGTGGCGGCCAGCGTACCGACGCTGCCGCCGAACGGATCGGCGACCGCCACGCTGACGCTGAGCGCTCCGGCCAACCCATGCGGCGGCATCCTCCTCGGCATCGGCGCCGGTTCGGTGTCGGTCACCGCCGACAACGGCATGGGCTTCGCAACCGCCTCGGCGCCGTCCTCGTTCGCGACCACCCAGACGGCCACTCTCAGCACCAGCGGCACCGCCCAGATGCTGGCGCAGGCCACCAGCTCCTCGGGGCTGCAGATCATCACGGCGACCTTCACCTGTGGGAAGACCAGCGGCACCGCGACGACCCAGATCTACGAGGTCGGGACCCCGGCGTCCGTCAGCATCGACGCCCCGAACCCGGCGCGCATTCAGACCAAGACGGGCTCGACGACGGTGAC
>DATKEY010000338.1:0-10786 GCA_035544475.1 Candidatus Dormiibacterota bacterium
GAGCTCGCGGATGTTCTTCTGGATGCGGTGTGCGATGAATGAGCAGACCTCGTCGGGCACCAGCCTCCCGTTCGCGCCGAGCTTGCTGTTGAGGATGGCGAGCCGGGTCTCGAAGTCGGGCGGCTGGATGTCGGCGATCAACCCCCACTCGAACCGGCTCTTCAGCCGCTCCTCGAGGGTGGGGATGTCCTTGGGCGGACGGTCGCTGCTGATGACGATCTGCTTCTGCACCTCGTGCAGCGCGTTGAAGGTGTGGAAGAACTCCTCCTGAGTTCTGTCCTTCCCTGCCAGAAACTGGATGTCGTCGATGAGCAGCACGTCGACGGTGCGGTACCGGGTGCGGAAGTCGTGCGTCCGGTTCTCCTGGATGGACGCGATCATCTCGTTCATGAACTTCTCCGAGGTCACATAGGCGACCTTCGGAGGACGGCGCACGTGGCCCTCGCGGACGGCGTGGCCGATGGCGTGCATCAGATGGGTCTTGCCGAGGCCCACTCCTCCATAGAGGAAGAGCGGGTTGTACGCCTTTCCCGGAGCGGCGGCGACGGCGCGGCACGCGGCGTGCGCGAAGCGGCTGGAGTTGCCGACGACGAAGGCGGAGAAGGTGAAGCCCGGGTTGAGCCGTGCGACGCTCGAGCCCGTCGCGTGCGCGTCGAGGCTGTCGGAGATCGTGGACGGGATCTCATCGGGAAGTGGCGACGGCTCGTCGGGTGGCGGCGTCGATGCGGGATCGACGGTGATGACGACCTCGCACTCGCGCGTGGTGAGCTCGGAGAGGGTCTCGCGGATCACGGGCGAGTACCGCTCGATCAGCCAGTCACGGGCGAGGCGGGTGGGGACGCCGATGGTGAACGTGCGTCCATCCGGGCAGTCGAGGAGCACCGCGTTGCGCAGCCAGGTCTCGTAGCCCGGACGGGTGAGCTGGAAGCGCAGCTCCTCGAGCGCGGCTTGCCAGACCTGCTGCCATTCGGCGGGGACGATCGCCTCTCCCCCCGAGCGGAACCTGGTGTCCACGGAACGTCCCCTGTGATCCTCGGGTGTGTGACGACGAACGGTTCGTCGCGTCGTCTGGTTTCGGCGTGGGTGATGCTCCGTCACCCTTGTGGGCGTTTCCCACAATCTGTCCACATCCGTGGATAAAAACGCGCACTCCGATCGGGTGCAGAGCGAACTCTTGTGCACCTCGGGAGACGGTGCCCCGAAGGAGTGAACGCGAAGTCTAGCAATGGGCACGGGGGGTCACAACGTGCCCGGCCGGCGCCGCGGACGCCGTCGACCAGGGAGCGCGGCGCGTTGCGTGAGGCTGCTGCGGAGGGTGCGCTCGTGGCACTCGGACGGTCCCCGGCGAGGGGTCGCTGCTATACTCCCGTCGCCCCACCCCCGGTGTCGGATGCGGCGCTGAGTGCGCCCCCGCGCTGGGCGGCATCGATCGACGGAGAGCACTCCCATCAAGCGCACGTACCAGCCGAAGAAGCGCTATCGCCGGAAGACCCATGGATTCCGGATCCGGATGTCCTCGCCCGGGGGGCGGCAGGTGATCAAGGCGCGGCGCCGGAAGGGCCGCAAGCAGCTGACGCCCGCGCCCGTCCGGTGAGCGTCGCGGTGGAGCGGCGTCATCGCCTCCGCGGCGCGGGGGCCTTCGCGGCCGTGCGTGACCGACGCGCGTCCGCGGTGTCGGGGCCGCTGCGTGTCCAGGTCGCGCCCAACGGGCGCGGGGTCGCGCGGGTCGGGTTCGTCGTCCCCCGTTCGGTGGGTGGGGCGGTGGTCCGCAACCGGGTCCGGCGCCGCCTTCGAGCGCTGATGCGGGCCCGCCTCGACGCCCACGCCGGGCTCGACGTGGTCGTCGCCGCGCAGGGCGGTGCGGCCACGGAGGCCTGGGCGTCGCTCGAGCGGGCCCTCGAGAGCTGCCTGGCGGCGGCGCGAGGCCGCCTCCGACGGGGCGACGCCGGGGCCGCGGAGAGCGTCGCCCGGCATCGTGACGGCGCACCGGAGGGCGCCCTGAGGGACAATCGCGGAGTCCGCGTCGCCCGGACCGGCCGGGACGATCCCACCGGGGGGCGGCGCCCGGCCTCGACATGACCCGACTGAGCCTCCTCTTCATCCGCCTCTACCGAGTGACCCTCGGGCCCCTGTTCGCCGTGATGAGCGGCTGCCGGTACAGCCCGACGTGCTCGGAGTACGGCTACACCGCCATCGAGCGCTTCGGCTGGCGGCGGGGGTGGTGGCTGGCCGTCCGGCGGATCGGGCGCTGCAACCCCTGGGGCGGGTCGGGCTACGACCCGGTGCCCGAGGAGTACGTCAGCCGGCGCGACCGGCGGCGGGCCGAGGCGGTCGCCGGTGAGGGGGGAGCCCGGTGAACCCCTTCGACCTCCTCAGCGCGCTGGGACCCCCGATCGAGTGGGCGCTGACCCACCTGACCCGGTGGTTCCTCCACGCCGGCCCGATCAGCGGGAGCGCCTTCGGCCTCGCGATCGTGGTCGTGACGCTCTGCCTGCGCATGGCGCTCTTCCCGGTCTTCGGGTGGCAGGTGCGCACCTCGCGCCGGCTCCAGGCGGAGCAGCGGCTCGTCGCCCCCGAGCTCGCCGAGCTGCGCAAGAAGTACAAGAAGGAGCCCCAGAAGCTGAACGAGGAGATGATGAAGCTCTATCGAGAGCACGGCATCTCCCCCTTCAGCAACCTCACCGGGTGCCTGCCCCTCCTGGTGCAGATGCCGATCCTCTACGGCCTCTACCGGGGGATCCGGTCGGCCTCGAACGACATCCATCAGGGGAAGGGCTTCCTCTGGATCGGGGACGTCACCCAGGCGCCGAAGGAGCTGGTGAGCTCCGGTCACTGGACGGTGATGATCCTGCCCGTGCTCGCCGCGCTGGCGAGCTTCGTGCAGGCGAAGATGATGATGCAGCCGCCTCGCTCGGACATGTCCGAGCAGGAGGCGAAGATGTACAGCCTGAGCAAGAACATGCTCTACCTGGCGCCGGGCATGGTCTTGCTCTTCGGGTACCAGCTGCCGGTCGGCCTCGGCATCTACTGGTTGACCCAGAGCCTGGTGATGCTCGTGCAGCAGTGGCTGGTGATCGGCTGGGGCGGCCTGAAGGTACCGCCGTGGTTCCCGGGCGCGGGTCGGGTGACGGCGCTCAGCTATCGCGCCGACGGGACGTCGGGGGTGACCGCGGTGTCCGCCAGGGCCCGGCCGTCCCGTGGTCCGGCCGCCACCGCGAAGCAGCGGGGTGGCGCCGAGGGGAGCACGCGCCCGGCGTCGGCGCCTCGGGGGGTGAGCAACGGTCGCGCACCGCGCTCGGTGACCAGCAGGGCACCGGGCGGCGCGGGGCGGCCTTCTCAGGGATCGGTGCGCCGACGGGGTCGCGGTCGCTGACGCGGCCCCGCCGGTTGGAGGTGTCTGTGGTGGTGGAGACAGCGTGAGCGAGACGCGAACGGACGCCCCTGCGTCCACGGCGAGGGTGGTCGAGGCGAGCGGAAACACCGTGGAGGAGGCGCTGGCCACGGCGCTCGCCGAGCTCGGGGTCCCCCGCGAGGCGGTGGAGGTCGAGGTGCTCAGCGAGGGGACGCGCGCCGTCGCCGGCGAGCGGATCTCCTCGGCCCTGGCGAAGGTCCGGGTGCGCCCGGCCGATCCCTATGCGGCGCGTGCCAAGGGGCTCCTCGAGGAGCTGCTGACGCGCATGGAGATCCCGGCCCGGGTCTCGGTGCGCCGCGCGGTGGCGGTGCGTGAGAGCGAGGCGGGCAGGGAGCCCGTGATCCTCGACATCAGCGGGGACGACCTCGGGATGCTCATCGGCTGGAGGGGCGAGAACCTGCGCGCGCTCCAGACGGTCCTCAACCTGATGACCGGCGATGGCGAGGCCGACGGGCGCCGTCTGATCCTCGACGTCGAGCGCTACCGCGCCCGCCGCGAGGAGCACGTCCGCGAGCTCGCCCTGCGCATCGCCCACCGGGTGAAGCGCACCGGCCAGCGGTACACGCTCGACCCCATGCAGGCGTACGAGCGCCGTGTCATCCACATCACCCTCGAGGGTGACGAGGGGGTGCGGACGGAGTCCGCGGGTGCGGAGCCGGCGCGGCGGGTCACGATCCATCCGACCGGCCCGGCCCAGGGAGGCCCGCCGGAGTCGACCTTCCACGGCATCCCGCGCGGCCCCCGGCCGCCGATGCGCGGCGGCTTCGACCGGCGTGGCGGCGGAGGCGGCGGGTACGGCGGCCGGCCGGGCGGTGGCGGCCCGGGGCGTCCGTACCCGAACCGTCCCGGAGGCGGGCGGTAGCGCGACGGGACGCGGCCGCCGCCACCGGCGCGGCGGCCGTGTGCGTGCTCGGATCGGGCTGCGGCTGCGGCTGTCCCTCTCCGACGCCGGTGCCCGTCCTCCACGGGACGGCGGTGGGCTACGTGCTCCGGCTCGACCAGATGCCGACGTCGGGGTACACCGCCGACGTGACGCCGCACCCGGTCGACCCGTCGACGATCTTCGCGAGCGCGTCCGACGTCACCGCGCTGCGCCAGGCCGGGATGGGCCAGGCGGCGATGGCGCGGTACCTCCAGCCGGCGCCGGTGCTCGCCACCGCCAACGGCCCGCTCGACGTCGTCGCGACCGTGGTCGCGTTCTCCGGTATGTCGGGCGCCCATCAGGGGATGCAGCGGCTCACCGCGCAGGTCGACGCCCGGCCGGGGGCCGGCCAGGTCTCCGCGGGCGACCTCGGGGCGGAGTCGCACGCCACGACCCGGACGGCGACGGCCTCGGACGGGACGGTGGTCGTCGAGATCACCGTGCTCTGGAGGGTGGCGAACCTGCTCAACGAGATGGTCGTGCGCGGCCGCCAGGGCGGCACCGGGGTGGGCGACGCGGTGATCATCGCCAACCGCCAGCTCGCGGGAGAGCGCTGATGGCAGGGCGTCGCCGAGCGCGGGGTCGAGTAGACTCCGGCCCCGTGCCCGGTGCCGGGAGCGCGTATCGCCTCACCCGACTTCCCAGCGGCGTGCGTGTCATCACCGCGCCGATGCGTGAGCGCGCCTCGGTGTCGCTCTCGGTGATGTTCGGGGTGGGTTCGCGGTACGAGGACCCCGAGCGCAGCGGGCTCTCCCACTTCCTCGAGCACATGCTCTTCAAGGGTGCGCGCCGCTACCCGACCGCGAAGTCGCTCTCCGAGGCCATCGAGGGGGTCGGCGGCGTCCTCAACGCCGCGACCGACCGCGAGCTGACGATGCTCTGGGCCAAGGTTCCCGCCGGTCGGCTGGGGCTGGCCGTCGAGGTCCTCGGTGACATGGCCTTCCACTCGACCTTCGACCCCACCGAGCTCTCGAAGGAGCGGCAGGTCGTGATCGAGGAGCTGCGGATGTACGTCGACAACCCGCAGGAGTACGTCGGGACGCTCTTCGACGAGGTGATGTGGCCCGATCATCCGCTCGGCCGGGACGTCGCCGGCACCGAGGAGACGGTGCGCACCTTCGAGCGCGAGGACTGCCTGCGGTACCTCGCCGAGCACTACCACCCCGACAGCGTGGTGGTGAGCGTCGCCGGCGCGGTCGACCACGACTCCGCGCTCGAGGTGGTCGCCGGCGCGATGGGAGGCTGGGGCACGGGCGCGCGCCCGGCGATGCTCCCTGCCCGACCCGCCCCGGCGACCGGCGAGATGCGGCTCATGAACCGCCGGACCGAGCAGGCGAATCTCATCGTCGGCGGCCGGGCTCCCGGGTACCGTGACGCCGACCGCTTCGTCCTCGACGTCCTCAACATCGTGCTCGGCGAGGGGATGTCGAGCCGCCTCTTCCTCGAGCTGCGCGAGAACCGCGGGCTCGCCTACGACGTCCACTCGTTCACCGTGAAGCTCTGGGACAGCGGCGCGCTGGGGATCTACCTCGGCTGTGAGCCCCGCCAGGCGCGCGCCGCCCTCGCCGCCGCCGTCGCCGAGCTGCGCCGCCTGGCGACCGAGCCGCTCTCCGAGGAGGAGCTGTCGCGTGCCCGCGAGTACGCGCGGGGGCGGCTGGTGCTCCACCTCGAGGGGACGAACTCGATGTGCTCCTACCTGGGGCAGCAGGAGCTGCTCGGCGGGGAGATCCTCCTCCCCGAGACCGTGGTCTCCCGCATCGAGGCGGTGACCGCCGAGGACGTGCGCCGTCTCGCGGTGGCGATCCTCGACGGCGGCCTGCGCGGCGCGGTGATCGGACCCTTCCGTGACGCGGAGAAGTTCATGACAATCATGGCAGGATCATGACGGGCGAGCGCACTCTGGTGCTGGTGAAGCCGGATGGGGTGCAGCGTGGCCTCGTCGGGGAGGTCATCGGCCGCCTCGAGCGTCGCGGCCTCCAGCTCGTCGCGCTGAAGCTGATGCGGATCGACGAGGGGCTCGCCGGCCGTCACTACGCCGAGCACCGGGAGAAGCCGTTCTTTCCAGGCCTGGTGGGGTTCATCACCTCGTCGCCGGTGGTCGCGATGGTGTGGGAGGGCCCCGGAGCGGTGTCGATGGTGCGGGCGATGATGGGACCGACCAACCCCGCCTCGGCACCGCCCGGCACCATCCGCGGCGACCTGGCCGTCGACCTCGGGATGAACGTCATCCACGGGAGCGACTCGCCGGAGCGTGCCGCCCAGGAGGTCGCCCTGTTCTTCCAGCCGTCGGAGATCGTCGACTGGGACCGCACCCACTCGCGGTGGGTGGTCGAGGTCGGCTAGGCGGTTTCCGGGCGCCGGCGGAGGCGACGCAGCGCGCGCTCGAGGCCGAACATCGGGAGGGGGAGGAGCAGGGCGCCCGAGAGCGCCGGGCCCTGGCCGAGGAAGCCGAGGTGGCTCACCGGCCAGATCCGAATCCAGGCGCGGCCGAGGATGTTGTTGCGCGGGATGAGCCCGATGAAGCGCGAGTCCCGCGAGCGGTTGCGGTTGTCGCCCATGACGAAGTACTCGTCCTTGGGGATCACCAGCGGCTGCGGCTCGGTCGTCGAGTGTCCCCCGGAGTCGCAGCAGAAGGTCATCTCGTCCCACGGATCCTTCGTCTGGTCGGGGAGGTACGGCTCGTGGAGGACCTCGAAGCCCGTCGCGCCCGGCGGACGGATGAGGACGGCGGTGTGCTGGCGGCCGTTCTCCGAGTAGTGACCGTCGATCTCGATGGTGTCGCCGGGCAGGCCGATGATCCGCTTGATGAAGTCGCGGTTCGGCTCGTCGGGCGGCTTGAGAACGATGATGTCGCCGCGGTCGGGCGCGTGGAGGTGGTACGAGAGCTTGTCCGCGAAGAGCAGGTCGTTGTTGCTCAGGGTCGGCACCATGCTCTCGCCCTCGACGCGCACGGTCTGGAGCGCGAGCGCGATGACGATGTAGAGCGCGAACGCGAGCGCCAGGACTTCGAGGATGTCGCGAGCGAGGTTCCGGTTCTCCCACCGGCGCCGCGGGCGCTGTGGTGCCGACGGCACCCCCACCCCCGGCGACTCGGTGGTGATCTGAGACACGTCCGTCCGATTATATGGGCGGGGGCCCGGAGACCCCGGAGGCGGCGCCGCGGTCAGAGCGGGGCGCCGCCGAGGCGGGTGTAGAGGTCGTCGAGCTGCTCGTCGTCGTGGAAGTCGACGGTGAGCTGCCCACCCCGCCTCCGGCGCCGGAGGGTCACCGGGGCGCCGAGCGCCTCCTCGAGGTTGCGCTCGAGCAGGCGGTCGTCCGCCGAGAGCCGAGGTGGCTTCGGTGTGCTCCGGGGACGGGCGGCGTCGGTGGCGGCGGGCGCGGCGGCGGCGATGGCGGCCCGGCGCCCGACCTCGTGCTCGACCTGGCGCACCGAGAGCCCGTGGACGCCGATCGCCACGGCGAGCTCCTCGCGGTCGGCGTCGGTCGGCGCGCCGAGGAGCGCCCGGGCGTGTCCGGCGGTGAGGCGGCCGTCACGCAGCGCCCCCTGGACCGAGGCCGGGAGCGCGAGCAGGCGGACGGTGTTCGTCACCGCCGCGCGGCTCCGGCCGACGCGCAGCGCGATCGCCTCGTGGGACAGGCCGAAGGCGTCGGCGAGGCGGGCGTAGGCGGCGGCCTCGTCGAGGGGGGAGAGATCGATGCGCTGGAGGTTCTCGACGAGGGCGAGCTCGAGCGCCTCGCGTCCGGACTGGGTCGAGGGCCGCAGGATCGCCGGGAGCCGGGAGAGCCCGGCGAGGGCGGCGGCGCGGAGGCGGCGCTCGCCGGCGACGAGCCGGAAGCCGGCGCCGTCCCGCTCGACGACGATCGGCTGGAGGAGGCCGTGGGAGCGGATCGAGTCGGCGAGCTCGGCGAGCGCCTCGGGGGCGAACTCCCGGCGCGGCTGCTCGGGGTTGGGGGTGACGGCGGTGACCGCGACCTCGATGAGGCGGGCGTCGTCGTCGCCGGCAGCGGGCCCCGGGTCCTCGTCGAGGACGGGGACCGGGCGGGACGAGCTGCTCAGGAGGGCGTCGAGGCCTCGCCCGAGGCCGCGACGCCGCGTCCCGGAGCCCCCCTCCCCGCTCACCACGCGGCCCTGGTCGTCGAGGCCCGGCCCTGGAGGGTGCGGTGACGCCGCTGGACCCGGTCGTGGAGCTCGCGCGCGACGAGGCCGTAGGCGACCGCACCCTTGCAGGTCGGGTCGTAGCGGCTGATCGGCAGCCCGTGGCTCGGCGCCTCGCTGAGGCGGACGTTGCGCGGGACGACGGTGTTCATCGTCTCCTCGGGGAAGCGCCTGCGCACCTCCTCGACGACCTGGGTGGAGAGGGTGAGGCGGGGGTCGTGGAGGGTCAGCACGATGCCCTCGACCACGAGCGCCGGGTTGAGCTCGCGGCGGAGCAGGTCGAGGGTGTGGGTGATGAGCCCGAGGCCCTCGAGGGCGTAGTACTCGCACTGGATCGGCACGAGCAGCGAGTGGGCGGCGACCACGGCGTTGACGGTGAGCAGGCCCAGGCTCGGGGGGCAGTCGAGGAGGAGGTAGTCGTCGCTGTGGCCGTCGAGGGCCTCGAGCGCGTAGCGCAGCCGCATCTCGCGGCGGGCGAGCCCGACGAGCTCGATCTCCGCGCCCGCGAGCGCGATCGTCGACGGGACGAGGTCGAGGTTGGGGACCTGGGTCGGGATCCGGGCGTCGGCGAGGGGGCGGCCCAGGACGACGACGTCGTAGATGCTCGCGGCGACGTCGTCGGCCGCGATGCCGAGGCCCGAGGTGGCGTTCGCCTGGGGGTCGCAGTCGACCAGCAGGACGCGGTGGCCGAGGTCGGCGAGGGCGGCCCCGAGGTTGATCGTCGTGGTGGTCTTGCCGACACCACCCTTCTGGTTGGCGACGGCGATGATCCTCGTGGGCACGACGATCGATTATGCGCGCCGGACGGCGGGTGGAGGCGCGGGCGGAGCGGGGGCGGGGCGGGGGTGTTTCACGGGAAACCTGACGGTGAAACAACTCCGGTGCGAGGAACGTTTCACGGGAATCTTGACGGTGAAACAACTCTCCGATCTCGAGGCGGGGTATCTCCTCGGCCTCCTCGTCGGCGAGGGCCACTTCGGGGGCGACGGCCGCCAGCCCCAGGTGACCCTGCGCATGCACACCCGCCACGAGGCGCTCTTCCGCTGGCTCGAGCGGACCGTCGCCGGGAGCACTCTCTACGGGCCCTATCACCACGGCGGCCGCAGCTACTACCAGTGGATGGCCCGTGGGCGGGCCCTGCGGGAGGTGGTCGTCCCTCTCGTCGCCCGCCACCGCGCGCTCCTCGACAGCCCCACCCTCGAGCGCTTCCTCGCGATGTGCGCCGCCTACCGGATCGCCCTAGAACCCGAGGAGGATGGTGCTGTCGTAGGCGATGTGGGCGGCCATCGCGGTGCCGAGCCCGAACTGCCGGCGGAGCAGGCCGAAGACGAACCCGAGGAGGAGGATGTAGAGGTTCGACGCCGAGGGGAGCCCGTGGCAGGTGTACTGGAGGTGGAAGCTCGCCCAGAGCAGTGAGGCGAGCAGGATCCCCACCCGGGGCTGGAGCGCACCCCGGAAGAGCAGCTCCTCCCCCGTCCCCGCGGCGACCCCGATGGCGACCTGGGCGTACCAGTGGCGGGCCGGACCGGCGAGGTGCTGGAAGACCTTCTCCTGCTGAGCCCGGCAGTCGGCGGGGGTGAGGGTGTTGACGAGGTCGTAGACGTGCGTCCCTCCCTTGACCACCAGGATCCCCACGACGATCCCGACGAGCCACCACCACGGCCGCAGCGGCAGCAGGCCGAGGCGCTCGAGCGTCTCGCGGGCGGTCCGGCGGACCCCGGGGCCCACCGACGCGACGGCGAGCATCACGAAGGGAACCTGGCCGGTGACGAGGTCGGTGGTCGTCTGCGGTTTCGACACGGTGTCGGCGACCGACGACGTCCCCGACGTCGGGGCGAGGTTGTGCGCGAGGGCGAGCAGGAAGAGGGCGAGGGCGAGCCAGGAGATCGGCGCCCGCGGCCGCAGCCCGCGAAGCCCGGGGATCCGCTCCCAGCCGGTGAGGATCAGTACGAGCGAGACCCCGCCGGCGGCGATCTGGAGCACCCCGTCGACGACGCTCCCGCCCCCCTTCCCCCGGTCGGCGATCTCGGCGGCGCCGAGGAGCATCGCGTAGACGATCGTGAACACGACGAGGAGCCGTGCGACGTCGAGCAGGCCGAGGCCGCCCCGGGGCCGCTGTGCTGCGCCAGGCTCGGCGCTCTGCCGGTCCGCGGCCTGGGCGACGAGGGCCACCACGGCCAGGAAGCCGTAGGTCAGCAGCGTGTTCGCGTCCATTACGGGCGGTCTCGGGATTCGCGGAGGGGCGGGCAGTCCCGACCGGTTCTGACTCGGGGGGGAGTACCTCCCCCCCGTTCGC
>DATKEY010000339.1:0-2320 GCA_035544475.1 Candidatus Dormiibacterota bacterium
CAGGTGGTGCAGGCGGACGGCACGTCGACCCGCGAGTGATCGGGCGCATCGCGGGAAGGGGGTCCGGCCCCACGGTCGCGGCCGTCAGCCGCGCGGATCCGCCCCGGCCTGCATCGTGGCAGACCGGGGCGGCCCGCGGTCCTGGAGGTTACGGCAGGAGCTGGGCCGTCCCCGGGAGCGAGACGGCGCCCGGGCCGGGCAGGTCGCCCGTGTTGTCGACCGACGTGCTGAAGGTCGGCGGGACGCAGAAGATGCTCACCAGCGTCGAGGGGCCGCTGTGGTTCATCGGGGTAGCAAGGTCCCCGGCCGGCGCGCCGTTCTCGGTGATCGTCTTGGCCGTGCCGAAGCCGAACGCCCCGGGGTTGTGCTCTGCGATATTGCGATGGGCTTCAGCCATCGTGCGGGTAGGCCATCTTCGCAGTCGCCACGGAGCACCCATCCGTGCGGCAGCCGTGCTGCAGGTGGCGTCCCGCTCTCGCCTGCCTTGCCGGCGTACGGTATCGGCGGCAATCTGCCCGCCGATGACGAGGTTCGGAGAGCTCGTCGCTGTTTCGGACGCGGTCGCGGCGACCCGCTCACGGACCGAGAAGGTGCGGAGACTGGCCGATTTCCTCCGCGGCGTTCGGACCGGCGCGGTGGCGTCGGCGCTGCGGTTCCTCTCCGGGCGCTCCGGGCGCGAGCGGCTGGGCGTCGGACCGGCGGCGGTCGACGAGGCATGGAAGGCGGCCCCGGCGGCCGCGGAGGCGACCCTCGGCCTCGAGGACGTCGCCGGCGCCCTTGCTGCCCTTCGCGACCTCTCCGGCGAGGGGTCGGCGGGCGAGCGCGCGCGCCGGCTCGCGGAGCTGTTCGCCCGAGCCACGCCGCCGGAGCGCTCCTTTCTGGCGCGCTGGCTGGTCGGCGAGCTGCGCCAGGGTGCGCTCGAGGGCGTGCTGACCGACGCGGTGGCCGCGGCTGCAGGCCTCGAGGCCGCGACGGTGCGCGACGCGCTCATGATCGAGGGTGACCTCGCCCTGGTGGGCGAGAAGGCGCTCCGCGACGGCGAGGCGGGCCTCGCCGGACGCGCCATTCGGCTCTTCCGGCCGGTCCTCCCCATGCTGGCGGGCACCGCCGGCTCGCCAGCGGAGGCGCTCGAGCGGTTCGGGGAGGTGGCCGTCGAGGCGAAGCTCGACGGCGTCCGCATTCAGGTGCACAAGTCGGGCGACCGCATCGAGGTCTACAGCCGCCGGCGGAAACCGCTCGGCGACGCCGTGCCCGAGGTGATCGAGAGCGTACGCCGCATCGGTGCGTCGGAGGCCATCCTTGACGGCGAGGCGATCGCGCTGGGCGCCGATGGCCGGCCGGAGCCCTTCCAGGACACCATGCGACGGTTCGGGCGCAAGCTCGAGGTCGAAGAGGTGCGTCGGGAGACCCCGCTCAGCGCGCGCTTCTTCGACTGCCTGCTGGTCGGCGGGCATTCGCTCGTCGCCCGGCCGCAGCGCGAGCGCTGGGGGATGTTGGGCGAGATCGTACCGCCCGAGCTGCGCGTCGCCGCGCTCTTCACGGCCGACCCGAGCACCCTCGACCGCTTCCTGCGGCAGACCCTCGCGGAGGGCCACGAGGGGGTGCTCCTCAAGTCGCCGGACTCGCCCTACCGCGCCGGGCGCCGCGGGACCGAGTGGCTCAAGTGGAAGCCGGCGGTCACGCTCGACCTCGTCGTGCTGGCGGCCGAATGGGGGCACGGCCGCCGCCGCGGGTGGCTCAGCAACCTGCACCTCGGCGCGCGCGACCCGGTACATGGCGGCTTCGTCATGATCGGCAAGACCTTCAAGGGCCTCACCGACGAGATGCTCGCGTGGCAGACGGAGCGGCTGCTCGCCCTCGAGCGTTCGCGCGACGTGTGGACCGTCCGCGCGGAGCCGTCGCTGGTCGTCGAGGTCGCCTTCGACGGCGTGCAGCGGAGCCCGCGCTACCCCGGTGGCGCGGCGCTGCGCTTCGCCCGCGTCAAGCGCTACCGCACCGACAAGACCCCCGCCGAGGCCGACACCATCGAGACGGTTCGCGGCTTCCTGCCCACCCGCGCGGCGCAGCGATCGCGGGATGCCGGACCTGCGGGCGAGTCGTGAGGGCACGCTCGACACGGGCGGAGGCTTCGTTCTCCTGCGGGGTGCTCCCGGCCACCCTGATCCTCCTCTTCGCCTCGCAGGCGAACGCGCTCACCGGCCGCGAGGTCATCGAGCAGGCGCAGGCGCGCAACGGGTTCTCCACCTGGCACGACCGGAGGAGCCTGGTGACGCTCGAGCCGTTCGACGGGGCGGTCGGCGGCGTGACGCGCGAGGCCGCG
>DATKEY010000340.1:0-10837 GCA_035544475.1 Candidatus Dormiibacterota bacterium
ATCGGCGGGGTCCTGCTCTGGGGCGGCGGCCAGGCGGCCCTGGCGCTCATGGACGACCACCTCGGCGCCGTCCCCGACCCGCGCCGCCTTCCCGCCGACACGGTGGTGCTCGACCGCCACGGCGAGCTCATCGCGGTCCTCCACCCGCCGGGGGAGCGCCGCATCCCCGTGGCCCTCGACCGGATGGCGCCGGAGCTCCGCCGGGCGACCGTCGCGGTCGAGGACCGCAACTTCTGGAACGAGGGCGCGGTCGATGCGACACGGCTCGTGGCCGCCGCCTGGACCGACCTCGTCCGCGGCGGGGCGGTGCAGGGGGCGAGCACCATCACCGAGCAGCTCGCCAAGGTGCTCTACGTCAGGACCTCCCCGCGGACCGTCGAGCGCAAGCTGCGGGAGATCTTCATCGCCCGCCACCTCGCGCGCACCCTGAGCCGCGAGCGGATCCTCGAGGAGTACCTCAACGACATCAACTACGGGCACGGCGCCTACGGCGCCGAGGCGGCGGCGCGGACGTACTTCGGGATCCCCGCCGCGCGGCTCGACCTCGCTCAGGCGTCGCTGCTCGCCGGCCTCCCGAACAGCCCGGCCCTCCTCGACCCCTACCTCCATCCCGAGGCGGCGCGGGCGCGGCAGCGCGCCGTGCTCGCCGCGATGGTCGAGACGGGGGCCGCGACCCGCGACGAGGCGGCGGCCGCGCTCGCCGAGCGACCCGCGCTCGTCGCCGGGGCGATGGCGGACGTCGACCTCTTCCCCACGATCACCGCACGCGCGGTGCGCGAGGTGCGCGAGCGTCTCGGCGTCGAGGCGGTCGGCGGTGGGCTGCGCATCACCACCACCGTCGACTCCGGGCTGCAGCGCTTCTCCCAGGACGCGGTGACCACCCAGGTCGACGCGATGACCGCCGAGCACGCCGGCGACGGTGCGCTCGTCGCGGTCGACCCGCGCAGTGCAGAGGTGCTCGCCGACGTCGGCGGGGCCGGTCCGGGACATGCCGGGTCGCAGATCGACATGGCCGCGCAGCCGCGGTCGCCCGGGTCGGTCTTCAAGCTCTTCACCTACTCGGCGGCGCTCGAGTCGCGACGGCTGTCGATGCTGAGCCCGCTCCGCGACGCGCCCTTCAGCCTCCCCCACGGAGGCGGCGACGACGGCGCCGGGCGCTACCAGGTGCACGACTACGAACCCCGCTACCGGGGAGTGGTGACCGTCAAGGATGCGCTGGCGGGGTCGCTCAACGTCCCCGCGGTGAAGGCGGAGCTGCTCACCGGGATCCCCGACGTCCTGCGCATGGCGCGGACGCTCGGGGTCACCACCCTGACCCGTCCCGACTCCGCCTACGGCGCCAGCCTCACCCTCGGCACCTACCCGGTGCCGCTCGAGGAGATCGCCCAGGCGGCGACCGTCCTCGCCGCCCAGGGGTGGTTCCGCTCCGAGCACGTGCTCCTCTCGGTGCGCGACCGCGGCGGGCAGGAGCTGCTGCACCGCCGGCCCGGCCACCGGGCCCTCGACCCCGGCGTCGCCTTCGTGATGAACGCGATCCTCGCCGACGACGCCAACCGCGCGGCGTCGTTCGGCGCGCACTCGGCGCTCACCATCCCCGGCCACCTGGTCGCCGCGAAGACCGGGACCACCAGCGGCTTCCGCGACAACCTCGCCGTCGGCTGGACGCCCCGGCTCGCGGTGGCGACGTGGGTCGGCAACGCCGACGACCGGCCGATGCGCAACACCACCGGCCTCAGCGGGGCGGCCCCGATCTGGAACGCGGTGATGAGCCACGTGCTCGGAACCCAGGGCGACGGCTGGCCCTCACCTCCGGCCGGCGTCCGCCGGGTCGCCGAGGGCTGGCTCCTCGACGGCACCGACGAGCAGACCGGGGCCGAGGCCGGGGCACTCGACGAGCTCCGGCCGCAGACGGCCTGCCGGCAGTGGACCCACGACGGCGGACTGCTCTGGTCGTGCTCGCCCGCGCTCTCCGGCCTCGGCGGCGATCCCGGACCGCCGGCCGCGGCCACCGTGGACGCGGGCGGATCGAGGAGCGGCCCCGGCCTGTCGCTCTCCTTCACACTGGGGGGATGAACCTCGACATCCTCGCGATGCACGCCGCGCAGTCCCCGGAGAAGACCGCGCTCGTCGACGACGCCGGGAGGCGTCGCAGCTACGCCGAGCTGAACGCGCGGGCCGACCGGCTCGCCGGCGCGCTCGCCGGCCTCGGCCTCGCCGCCGGCGACCGCTGCACGCACATCCACTACAACTGCATCGAGGGCTTCGAGGTCGGTCACGCGCTGCGCAAGCTCGGTGCGGTCGCGGTGCCGGTGAACACCCGGCTCCGCGGCGCGGAGATCGCCTACCTCCTCAACGACAGCGGCGCCCGGGTGGTCGTCGCCGGCCCCGAGTTCGTCGGCGCCGTCGACGAGGCGCGCTCGAAGGTCGAGGACGCCGGCGCACGCCGCTGGCTGGTGCTCGGCGACGCGGCGCCGCCACCCGGCTGGCGGAGCTACGAGGAGCTGCTCGCCACCGCGTCCGGCGCTCCACCCGTGGAGGCGGGGACCCTCGGGGGGCCGACGATGATCTACACCGCCGGCACCACGGGGAATCCCAAGGGCGCAGTGCGCGGGGTCGGCGGCGACCCCTCGGTGATGGCGACGTGGTTCGCGGCCTTCGGGTTCACGACCGACGACGTGCACCTGCTCGCCGGGCCGAGCTATCACAGCGCCCCGGGCGTCTTCAGCGGGCTCCAGCAGCTCCTCGGCGCGACCACCGTGGTGCTGCGCCGCTTCGACCCGGAGCGCGCCCTCCAGCTCATCGCCGAGCACGGCGTCACCACGACCTTCATGGCGCCGATCCTGGTGAAGCGCATCCTCGACCTCCCCGCGGCCACGCGCGACGCCCACGACGTCTCGACGATGCGCTGCCTCATCGTCGCCGCCGCGCCCTTCCCCGCCGACCTCAAGCGCCGCGCCGTCGAGTTCTTCGGCCCGCACGTCTTCGAGTTCTACGGCTCGACCGAGACCGGGCTCGTGACCCTCATCACCCCCGAGGAGCTGCTGCGCAAGCCCGACTCGTGCGGACGGGCGCTCGCCTCGGTGGAGATCCGCCTCCTCGACGACGGCGGCAACGAGGTACCCGAGGGTCAGCCCGGAGAGCTCTGGACCCGCTCGCCCGGGGTCTTCACCGGGTACCACAACAAGCCGGAGGCGACCGAGCGCAACAGCCGCGACGGCTTCTTCAGCGTCGGCGACGTCGCCTGGCGGGATGAGGAGGGGTACATCCACATCTGCGACCGCAAGGTCGACATGGTGATCAGCGGCGGGGTGAACATCTATCCCGCGGAGATCGAGGCGGTGCTCCACGCCCATCCGGCGGTCGAGGACTGCGCGGTCATCGGCGTGCCCGACAGCGAATGGGGCGAGTCGCTCAAGGCGATCGTGAAGCTCCACGACGGCGCCGCCGCCGGCACCGAGGAGCTGATCGGATTCGTCGGCCGGCAGCTGGCCGCGTACAAGCGGCCGCGCAGCGTCGACTTCGTCGACGAGTTCCCGCGCGACTCCGCCGGAAAGCTGCTCAAGCGGCTGCTCCGCGACCGCTACTGGACCGAGGCGGGCCGCCAGGTCTGACAGGAACTGACAGCGCCGCGGTCAAGATATTGACAGTTTGTGGCGCACGTCGTACTCTCCCCGCGACAGCGGAGAGAGGCCGCGGCCGGCGCGAGGGAGCCGTCCGCACGGGGGAGGAGGCGGGATGGGCTCGGCGTTGCTCTGGGTTCTCGTCGTGGTCATCCCCGCCTCTGCCGCCAGCGGGCTGGTGCTCGTCCTCGACCTCCGCGCCCACCGCCGCCGGCCGCGCCGGCCGCCGATCCCCTCGCGGCTGACCGCCGCCCTGGGCGCCGCGCTCGGCGCCGGCGGCTTCGCGCTCGCCTCGCTCGCCGGGTTCGCCCCCGCCGCGCACGCCGCCCACGGCTCCGAGCTGGTCTGGGTGGCGACGGCCACGCCGGGGTGCACGGCGGGGGTGCCGGTGCCCTCCCCCGGATGCGCGGTCGCCGTGGCTCCCCTCGATCCTCTCGCGATCGCCGGCCTCCCCTACGCCCCGGTGGTGATCTGGGGCACGGGGTTCGACGGGGACGGGACGTGGGAGATCCTCGCCCAGGTCCCCGGCGCCCCCGACGTGAGCCTCGCCTCCGGCAGCTGGCCGTCGACCTCCGGTGAGGCGGTGCGGCTTCTCGCCCCGGGCATCGATCCCGCCGCCCTGGTCGCCGCGGCGAAGGCGGCGGGGGTCGTTCCGCAGAACGGGGTCTACACCCTCGTGCTGCGCACCCCCGACCCGGAGAGAAGGGTGATCTTCACCCTCGCGGCCCCGCCGCCGCCCGTCCTGCCCGCGCCCTCCGCGGCGGCGTCGGCCGGCGGGATCCCACCGATCACCGGCGCCGTCGCCTCGTCGGTACAGCGCCGCACGACCGCAGCGACACCGGCGCCGGGCGGTGCTCCGTCGCTGGGCGTCCCCGCGACCGGCGGTGGCGCGCCCCTCGTCGCCGGGCTGGCGATGCTCCTCGCCGGCGGCGCCAGCGCCGGCCTCTCGCTCCGCCTGAGGGCGGGGGGGTAGGCTCCGGGCATCGCGTCGATGCCCGGAGGTGGACGGGGGTCGCCGACCCCCGCTGACAACAGGGCCGGAGCCGGCCGCGTGACCGGTGCTAGTAGGCGACCGGCTTGCCGTAGTACTCGGCGCAGCTGGTGAAGGTGGCGACCCCCACCTCGTCGTGCACGCCCTGGTCGAGCTGGGTCGCCCAGTACTCGGCGCCTCCGGCGTCCGCCGCGCGTCCGAGGTAGAGCCGGTACCAGCCCGTCGGTGAGGCGACCACGTCGTAGTGGTGCTCGTGGGAGAGGGCGAAGCCACCGGCGACGGCGGCCCGATCGGTGATCGGCCCTCCGGCGAGCCAGCCGTTCAGCTCGGCGGCGGCCGGGGCCCGGCCGAGCAGGTCCTTGTAGAGCGCGGTGACGAAGCCCTTGTCGGTGCCCCCGCCGTGCCCCGAGTAGTACGTGGAGGTCGAGGCGAGCTCGGCGAGGATCGTCTCGTCGTAGGCACCACCGCTCAGCGCGCCGACCCAGTAGGCGCGGCCGGCCGGGTCGGCGGCGTGGCCGATCAGCAGCTGATAGTCGGCGTCGATGTCGCGACCGTACACCTCCTGGGAGGTGCTGAAGAAGGCGGCCACCGCCTCGCGCGGCTCGCCGTGGGCGAGCTGCCCGGCCCAGTAGGTGACCTCGGAGTCGGAGCCGAGGCGGCCGAGGATGTCGTGGTAGAGGTCCTCGACGAAGCTGGCGTCGTCGTTCGCGACGGTGAGCTGGTCACTGCCGCCGGTGCCGCCCGACTTGCCCTTCAGCGAGGCGGTGAGGGTCATCGCCCCGGTCCGGTGGAAGGTGACGTCGAAGACGTGGACGCCGTTGTCCGCGGAGGTGAACGTGTACGCGGCGGGGAGCGCGGCGAGGCTGTCGCCGGTGTCGCTGAGCGTCACCGTGCCGGTGAAGGTCGGGTCGACCGCGGTGCCGTTCATCGCGCTCACCGTCACCGGAGTGGAGGTGAAGGCGCTCACGGACGAGGGCACGGTGACCGCCAGCCGGCGGCCCGCCGGGGGCGGCGCGGAGCCGGGACCACCGCTGCCGAGCCCGCAGCTCCACGGGAACGGCTGGCAGGCGGACGCCTCGGCGCTCTCCGGGGTGAAGGCGCAGTCGCCGCTCGGCGAGCCGGTGCTGTGGTCGTCGGCGTCGGAGTCGCCGTCGCACTGGGCGCCGTTGCTGCCCGGCGCGGCGAGGCCGAAGTCGTGGAAGACGATCGGGTCACCGCTCGTGCCGGAGAAGTGGAAGGTGGTGACCTTCTGGTCGGGATACACGTTGGTCACCGTCGCCGAGACGCTGCCGCCGGAGACGGTGAGGTCCGCCACCTGCGAGCGGCAGGCGCTGCCGCCCTCGCAGGGCGCGTAGCCCTCGGGGTTCGAGGAGTTCGGCGGCGGGGTCTTCGTGGTGACGATCCGGTAGGTGCCGTCCGGCACCCCGCTGAAGACCGCGCAGGGGCCCGCCGAGCAGCTCCCGGTCGGCACCGGGCAGCCGCTGCCACCGGCGGTGCCGGCGCCCGCGGGGGTGGTCGCGCTCATCGAGACGCCGCCTCCGCTCAGCGCGTAGTCGGCCTGTCCCTTGATCTGGTGGCAGGAGTCCATGGTCTGGACGGAGATCGTCGCCCCTCCGCCGGTGGCGGCTCCCGCCCGTCCCCACTGTCCCACGAGCGCGAGCGCGAAGGAGCCCGCGATCAGCGCCACGACGGCGACGGCTGTGCCCAGCCTCGGCTGCGTTCTCATGTGCATCCCTTCCTGAGGGCCACCGCGGGAATGCAGCGGCCATCCTCCTTCGACCTCAACGCTGCGCCGGGGTGGGTTCTTGCGCGCCGCCCCACCCGCGGGGGGAGGTCAGCCGGTCGCCTTCCTCGGGGAGGGGGTGCGTGCGCCGAGGAGGCCGATCTCCGGCGGCTCCTCGCCGTGGAGGCGCGCGTAGCGCCGGCGCAGGGTCGCCTCCCGCTCGGCGGGGGCCATGCGGAGAAGCCGGATGACCTCGGCGGTGGCGACCCGGGCGAGCTCGGGCACCGCCTCGACCGCCGCCGACCACTCGAGGATCAGCTCCTCGGCCATGCCCTGGACCCGCGCGGGGAGCCCGTCGAGCAGCTGGTCGCGGAGGCTGCCGATGCTCGAGCGGACGTCTTCCACCACGCTCCAAGCCTACCGGGTGACGCACACCCTCCGTGGCCGTAGAGAGGTCCCCGGACTCAACTGTCAGGGGTCAGCCAGAGCACCGCGAGCGGGGGCAGCGTCAGCGCCGCCGAGCAGGGCTGGCCGTTCCATTCGGTGGCATCGGCGACCACGCTCCCGAGGTTGCCGACCCCGCCCCCGCCGTAGGACTCGGCGTCGGTGTTCACCACCTCGAGCCAGCGGCCGGGGCGGGGCAGCCCGACCCGGAAGCCGTGGTGGACGACCGGCGAGAGGTTGGCGATGCAGACCAGGCCGGGCCGCCCGGTGGCGTCGAGGCGGATGAACGACAAGACGTTCTGGTCGGAGTTGCCCGCATCGATCCAGCGGAAGCCCTCGGGGGAGTCGTCGCGCTGCCAGGCGGCGGGCTCGGCGGTGTAGGCGCGGTTGAGGTCGCGGACGAGGTGCTGCACCCCGGCGTGGTCGGGCTCCTCGAGGAGGTGCCAGTCGAGGGAGTGGTCGTGCCGCCACTCCCGCTCCTGGCCGAACTCGCCGCCCATGAAGAGCAGCTGCTTGCCCGGGTGCGCCCACATCCAGGCGAGAAGGGCGCGCAGGTTCGCGAAGCGCTGCCAGCGGTCGCCGGGCATCTTCCCCAGCAGCGAGCCCTTGCCGTGGACCACCTCGTCGTGGCTGAGGGGGAGGACGAAGCGCTCGCTGAAGGCGTACCAGAGCCCGAAGGTGAGCTGGTGGTGGTGGTAGCGGCGGAAGATCGGGTCGAGGGACATGTACGACAGGGTGTCGTGCATCCAGCCCATGTTCCACTTGAAGGAGAAGCCGAGCCCGCCGGTGCTCGCCGGGCGGCTCACCCCCGGCCAGGCGGTCGACTCCTCGGCGACCATCACCACCCCCGGGTACTGGTCGCGGATCAGGGAGTTGGCCTCGCGGAGGAACTCGATCGCCTCGATGTTCTCGCGGCCGCCGTACGGGTTGGCGATCCACTCCCCCGGCTGGCGCGAGTAGTCGAGGTAGAGCATCGACGCGACCGCGTCGACGCGCAGCCCGTCGATGTGGAACTCCTCGATCCAGTACCGCGCGTTGGCGACGAGGAAGTTGCGCACCTCGTTGCGCCCGAAGTTGAAGACCAGCGTGCCCCAGTCGGGGTGCTCGCCGCGGCGGGGGTCGACGTGCTCGTAGAGGGCGGTGCCGTCGAAGCGTGCCAGCGCCCACTCGTCGCGCGGGAAATGGGCGGGGACCCAGTCGAGGATCACCCCGATCCCCCGCTGGTGGAGGCCGTCGATCATTTCGCGGAGGTCGTCAGGCGAGCCGTGCCGCGAGGTCGGTGCGTAGTAGCCGCTGACCTGGTAGCCCCAGGAGCCGCCGAACGGGTGCTCGGCGAGCGGGAGCAGCTCGACGTGGGTGAAGCCCATCGAGCGGCAGTAGTCGCCGAGCTCGACCGCAGCGTCGCGGTAGGAGAGCATCTCCTCACCCTCGGCCCCGTGGCGCCGCCAGGAGCCGAGGTGCACCTCGTACACCGACATCGGGCGCTCCGCGGGCTCGGCGGCGGTCCGCGCGGCGATCCACTCGTCGTCGTGCCAGCGGTGCTGGGCGACGTCGACGACGCTCGCCGTCGCCGGCGGGGTCTCGGCGGCGCGGGCGAGCGGGTCGGCCTTCAGCACCCGCCGCCCGTCGGCGGTGGTGACCGAGAACTTGTAGTGGCAGCCGGCGCCGACCCCGGGGAGGAAGAGCTCCCACACCCCCGAGGAGCCGAGGCTGCGCATCGGGTGGACGCGGTCGTCCCAGAAGCCCGCGTCGCCGACGAGACGGACGCTGCGCGCGTTCGGCGCCCAGACCGCGAACGCGGTGCCCACCACCCCCTGGTGCTCGATGACCCGCGCGCCGAGCCGTCGCCAGAGCTCGCGATGCTGACCCTCGCCGATGAGGTGGAGGTCGAGCTCGCCGAGGGTGGGGAGGAAGCGGTACGGGTCGTCGATCACCCAGCTGCGCTCGTCCTGCTCGAACCGCAGCCGGTATTCGGACAGCTCGGCGGTGGGGACGAGGCCCTGGAAGAGCCCGCCCTCGGAGCGCGACAGCGGCGCCTCCCCGCCCTCCCAGACCACCGTGCAGCGCTGCGCGGTGGGATGCATCGCGCGGACCACGGTCGCCGCACCGAGGGGATGCGCGCCGAGGATGCGATGGGGCTCGTGGTGCTCGCCGGCGATCAGCCGGGCGCCCTGGTCGCCGAGGTCGGGGAGGGCGGACGCGGGGGCGTCCGCCGGGGTGCGGCGGGCAGGTGTCATGACCGGCCTCCGTCGAGCAGGAATCGCAGCGGTATCGCCACCCAGTCGGGCCGGTGGCCGAGCTCGTAGCCGACCTCGTACACCGCCTTGCGGAGCTCCCAGGCGCGGCGCAGGGCGACGCTGTCCTCGGCGCTGCCGGGGAGGAGGGGGTGATCGCCGACCCGGGCGAGGTAGGCGCCCCAGAACAGCCTCCGGTTCGCCTCCGCCCACGCGTCGCCATGGCGGCGCAGCGCCTCGACCCGGTCCGGGTCGGTCTCGGTGCGCTCGGCGAGCGCCGCCGCGGCGGCGTAGTCGAGGGAGCGGAGCATGCCGGCGACGTCGCGCAGCGGCGAGCTCAGCGCGCGGCGCTCGGCGACCCCGAGCGCGGGCTCGCCCTCGAAGTCGAGCACCGTCCAGCCGTCGTCGGTGCGGAGCGCCTGGCCGAGGTGATAGTCGCCGTGGACGCGGATCGCGAGCCCTCCGCCGCCGAGGCGGCGGAGCGCGTCGAAGCTCGCGACCACCTCGGCGCGGCACTCGCGGAGCGGCTCGAGCGCCGCGCCGGCGCCGGCGAGCAGCTGGTCGAGCTCACGGGTCATGGCGTCGGCCCACGAGCCGAGCAGGGCCGGGGTCACCGGCCGGGCGCGCATCGCCTCGGGAACGCGGTCGGAGGCGAGCGCGAGGTGCATCTCCGCGGTCACCTCGCCGAGCCGCGCGGACTCGGGGAGGAAGGTGGCCCCCTGCTCCTCGACCCGGCGCATCGCCGCCTCCTCGCTCGCGGCGCCGTCCTCGTCCGCCGACGCGTAGAGGTCGCGAAGCGAGGTGAGCGCGAGCGCCCAGCCCTCGGTGCCGTTGTGGAGGTAGGGCTGGACGAGCGCGAGGAGCACCGCCTCGGCGCCGGGACGGAGGTACTCGACCACCCCGAGCGGGGCGGGGACGTGCTCGAAGCCCGCTCCGTGGAGCGCCTCGGTCATCTCGAGCTCCGGAGACCGGACGTCCTCGACCACCCGGAACCACTTCAGCAGCTCGCGGTCGTCGCGCACCAGCGAGGTGTTGCTCTGCTCGCGACCGAGGGGGCGGATCGAGCCGGGGTCGACCCCGCCGGCGATCCCGCCACCGCGGAAGCGCAGCTCGCCCGCGTCGGTGCGCAGTACCGCCCCGATGGCGACGAGCTCCCAGATCGCGGCGCTCGACTCGGGGTCGCCGAGGGCGTCGACGACCACGGCGGGCCCGGCCTCGCCGCCGGTCTCGTGGACGACACGCTCGGGGTCGAAGAACTGCGCGGCGGGCCCGGGGCGGATCCCGATCGGCAGGCTGTAGCGCTCGCGCCCCCCATCCTCGTACGCGATGGTGGCGAGCACGAGCAGGACCGCCGGTGCGGAGTGGCGCAGGGTCGCGACGTCCTCGACCTCGAAGCCGGCGACAGCCCGTCCCCGGCTGCCGTACCAGCGCTGCCGCTGCAGGTAGGCGAGCAGGGCGGCGGCGGTCGTCTCGTCGAGGCCGTGGCGCTGGAGGAGGGTGGCGGGGCTCATCCGAGAGGCGCCTCGAGCGAGAACCAGTAGAAGCCGTGCGGGCCCATCGTGAGCAGGTAGGGCAGCTCGCCGATCGCGGGGAACGGGATCCGGCCGATGAGCTCGAGCGGGGTCGTCCCCGCATAGGTGCGCAGGTCGAGCTCGACCGGCTGGGCGAAGCGTGAGAGGTTGTTGACGCAGAGCACCCGCTTGTCGTCGAGGACGCGCAGGAAGGCGAACACCGACGGATTGCTCGCCTCGAGCACCTCGAAGCCCCCCTCGCCGAACACGGGGTGGCGGCGGCGCACCGCCATGAAGCGGCGCAGCCAGTGGAG
>DATKEY010000341.1:0-10369 GCA_035544475.1 Candidatus Dormiibacterota bacterium
ACTGGAGCGACAGGATGCGGGGGGTCACTGTCCGGTCAGTCTAGCAGGGGCCGAATTTCGGGCCTCCGGCTCCTTTGCAGAGGGCGGGGGGTGGGGGGTGCAGTGGGAGGGGCGGGGGGTGGGGGGTGCAGTGGGAGGGGCGGGGGGGGGGGGGTGCAGTGGGAGGGGCGGGGCTGGGGGGTGCAGTCGGAGGCTACGGGGCGGGGTCGAGCTCGACCACCAGCGGGCTGCGGCGGGCGCGGTCGGGCGCGCCGGCGACGAGGTCGTCGTAGGCGAGCTGCGACCACGACTCCATGTTCAGGTAGTGCCGGCGCATCGCCTCCAGGCCGAGGACCTCGCCCTCGAGCTTCTCCGACTCGCGCACCGCCACCGTCCCCCAAAGGGGCTCGACGAGGAACACCAACCCCAGGTGGACCTGCGACACCGGGGTCGTGTCGTCGTTGAGCACCGCCACCAGGCTCGCGGTCGCCGGGGCCGCGCAGCGGACCTCCTCACGCCACTCCCGGCGCAGACCGCCGATCACCGGGTCGCCGCCCACGCCGTCGCCGGGGTTGATGTGCCCTCCGGCGCCGAGCGAGTAGAGGTGGTGGAGCCGGCGCTCGCTCGAGCGCCGCAGCCTCCGGGTGAGCAGGTAGGTGTCGTCGTCGTGGCGGACGATGCAGTAGGGGATCACCTGCTGCTGGCTCGGGTCGTCCTCGACGAGGCCCCGGGGCCGGTACTCGGCGGCCGCCCTGATGGTCCGCAGCACCCGCACGAGCCCGCCGGTCACCAGGCCGTGCCAGGCACCGTCGGGGAAGATGGTCCGGCGCGGGATGCAGAGCACCTGCTCGCCGAGGTGCTCCGCCGTGGCGCCGGTGGCGCGGATGCCGGGACGGACCGATGCGGCCACCTGTCACCTCTGGTCGTGGACGCCACCGACAAGTGTACCGACCGGACCGATCGGTCCTCAGCCGCTCTCGGCGGCCCCGCGCCCCGAGCTGGTGAGCTGGAGTGCCCGGTCGATCCCCGGCTCACCAGGCACCAGGCCGCCGCCGGTGGCGGTGCCGTCGTCGAAGAAGCAGAAGGAGAGGGGCACGCCGACGGTCACCTGGACCATGCCGCAGTCGTAGGTGACCCCACCCGACGACCGGTGCTGGAACTGGGAGGCGCTGAAGCCCACCTGCGAGGCGCCGCGGATGAAGCTGTTCTCGAAGCTGCCGAGACCGTTGTTCGCCGTCGAGGGCACCACCACGAAGATGAGCGTGGGGATCTGGTTGCGCCCGTAGACGCCGACCTGCATCCCCTGCGCCTGGGTCCCGGCGGTCCTCCGGGCCTGGTCGGCGAGGGCGTCGACGGTCGTCCCGTGGATCTGGGGAAGCCCGTCGATGCTCGCCGGGGTGACGAGCGCCTTGGGGCTGTGGTTGCTCAGGGTGACGATGAGGAGCACCGCGACGAGCACGACGATGATCAGACCCGCCGCCACCAGGATGGTGGTCGTCGGCAGGGCCGGCGCCGCCGAGGGGGGCGGGGCCTCGGGAGCGGCCGGCGGTGGCGGGGGCGGCTCCGGCGCGGCTGCGGGCGCCGGCGGCGAGGGCGGCTCCGGGGCGGCCGCGGCCGGCGGAGGCGGGGGCGGCTCCGGGGCGGCAGGAGGCGGTGGGGCGGCGGCCCCGGCGGGCGCCGCGATCGGCTCCGACCAGGACGGCGCGGGCGGCCGGTGGGGCACCGCCGTCGGGTCGGGGGCGGAGGGGGCGGCGGGGGTCGCCGGGGACGCGACGGCGGCCCCGCTCGGTCGGGCGGCGCCGCACTTCCAGCAGACCGCGCCGGCGTTCCTGGATGCGCAGCTCTCGCAGTTCCACAGCTCCATGCCCGAATCTCCCCGGCCGGCCGCCGGCCGCCCGCCCGGCCGCGTCGTGGCCCCCGTGCCGGGCAAGGCTACTCCACGCCGTGGGGAGATTTGTCGGTCAGGAGGGGATCCTGAGCAGCGCGTACTCCATGGAGTCGGCGAGCGCCGCCCACGACGCCTCGATGATGTTCGGCGAGCAGCCCACCGTGCTCCAGCGCCGCCCGTCGCGGATGTCGCCGGACTCGATGAGCACCCGGGTCACCGCATGGGTCCCGGCCGCCTCGTCGAGGATGCGCACCTTGTAGTCGTGGAGGCGAACGTGCGCGATCTGCGGGAACCGCGGCACCAGGGCCTTGCGGAGCGCGAGGTCGAGGGCGTTCACCGGGCCGTTGCCCTCGGCGGCGGTGTGGTGGACCTCGTCGCCGATGCGCACCTTGATGGTCCCCTCGCTGATCACAGCGCCGTTGCCGTGGCGGCGCTCGGTGAGCGCGATGAAGTCGAGCAGCGTGAACGGCGGCGTGTAGTCGGGACGCGTGCGCCGGATCACCATCTCGAAGGACGCGTCGGCACCCTCGAACGAGTATCCGCGGTGCTCCATGTCCTTCAGGGTGCGAACGAGGCGCCGGGTCACCGGGTCGTCGCGCTCGACGTCGATGCCGAACTCGTTCGCCTTGTAGAGGACGTTGCCGCGACCGCCGAGGTCGCTGACGAGGACCCGCGCGTGGTTCCCCACCAGGGCGGGATCGATGTGCTGATAGGCGTCGCGGTGACGCATCACCGCGGCGACGTGCTGCCCGCCCTTGTGGGCGAAGGCGCCCTCGCCGACGAACGGCTGCTGTGGCGAGGGGGTGCGGTTGGCGATCTCGGCGACGAACTGCGAGGTCTCGGTGAGATGCCGCAGCCCCTCCTCGCTGAGCGCGTCGAGAGCGAGCTTGATCCGCAGGTTGGGGACGACGCTGCAGAGATTGGCGTTGCCGCAGCGCTCGCCGATGCCGTTGATGGTGCCCTGCACCATGTCCGCCCCCGCCTCGACCGCGGCGAGGGTGTTCGCGACCGCGAGGTCGCAGTCGTTGTGGCAGTGGATCCCGACCCGCGCGCCGCCACCTCCGTCGCGGCCGAGACCGGAGAGCCGCTCGAGCAGGGAGTCGATGCCGCGCACCACCTCGTGGGGCATTCGGCCCCCGTTGGTGTCGCAGGCGACGATCCACGACGCGCCCGCGGCCGCCGCCACGGCGCACGTGGCGAGGGTGTACTCGCGATCCGCCTCGAAGCCGTCGAAGAAGTGCTCGGCGTCGAAGATCACCTCGCGCCCCTGCTCGCGGAGGTAGGCGACGGAGTCGCGGATCATCGCGAGGTTCTCGTCGCGGCTGCAGCGCAGTACCTCGCGCACCTGCCAGGCGCTCGCCTTGCCGACCAGGGTCAACACCGGGGCGCCGCTGGCGAGCAGGTCGCGGAGGTTCTCGTCCTCGACGGCGGCGATGTGGGCGCGGCGGGTGGCGCCGAAGGCGGCGAGCCGCGCGCGCTCGAGCGGAGCCTCGCGCAGGGCGGCGAACAACTCGGTGTCCTTGGGGTTGCTCCCCGGCCAGCCGCCCTCGACGAAGTCGACCCCGAGCGCGTCGAGACGGCGCGCGATCTTCAGCTTGTCGGAGGCGCTGAAGGCGATGCCGGGCCCCTGCGCGCCGTCGCGCAGCGTGGTGTCGTAGACGACGACCCGGCGCAACGGGTCTCCCTTCCCGTTCGTGCTCATCGATGGGCAGGATACGGGAGCAGGTCGACGACCCGCTCCGTCATCTCGGCGGTGCCGAGCGCCCGGTCGTCGTCGGCTCCGAGGTCGCGCGTCCGCGCCCCCAGCTCGATGGCCTGGTCGACCGCCCGCTCGATGGAGTCCGCGGCCTCGGGCTCGTTCAGAGAGATCCGGAGCATCATCGCGACGCTGAGGATCGCCGCCAGCGGGTTGACGACCCCCTGGCCGGCGATGTCCGGCGCGCTCCCGTGCACCGGCTCGTAGAGGCCGAAGCGTCCGCTGCCCGAGCCGTCGCCGCCGAGCGACGCCGAGGGCATCATCCCCATCGAGCCGGCGATCATCGCCGCCTCGTCGCTGAGGATGTCGCCGAACATGTTCTCGGTGAGGAGGACGTCGAACTGCCGCGGGTCGCGCACCAGCTGCATCGCGGCGGTGTCGACGAGCATGTGACTGAGCGTGATGTCGGGGTAGTCCCTGCCGACCTCGGTGGTCACCTCACGCCAGAGACGGCTGGTGGCGAGCACGTTCTGCTTGTCGACCGAGCACACCCGGCCGCGACGGCCGCGGGCGAGCTCGAACGCGACCCGGGAGACGCGCTCGACCTCGGTCTCGGTGTAGGCGCAGGTGTCGACGGCGCGCCGGTCGGGCGGCTCCCCCTCGCGGCCCTGCGGCCTGCCGAAATAGAGGCCACCGGTGAGCTCGCGCACGGTGACGAAGTCGGTGCCGAGGATCACCTCCTCACGCAGCGTCGAGAACTGGGCAAGGGTGTCGTAGACGCGGACCGGCCGGAGGTTGGCTTAGAGGCCGAGACCCTTGCGCAGCCCCAGCAATCCCTGCTCGGGGCGGACGGCGGCGCGGGGGTCGTCCCACTTCGGCCCGCCGACGGCGCCGAGGAGCACGGCGTCGGCGGCGCGGCAGATGTCGAGCACCCCGTCGGGGAGCGCCGTGCCGGTGGCGTCGATGGCGGCGCCACCGATCAGCGCCTCGGTGCGCTCCACCTGGAAACCGTGACGGGCGCCGGCCTCGTCGAGCACCTCGAGCGCGGCGGCGGTGACCTCGGGTCCGACGCCGTCGCCGGCGAGGACGGCGACGCGGTGCACCGCGCCGCCGCCCTGCTGGCCGCCGCTCACACGCCGGACCCGGCGGGGAGCGACACCGCCGGCCGCTCCGCCGCGACCTTGTTGAGAGCGCTGCAGTAGGCCTTGGCGCTGGCGACGATGATGTCGGTGTCGGCACCGTGACCGCTGAAGATGCGGTCCTCGTGGCGCACGCGGACGCTGGCCTCGCCCATGGCGTCGAGCCCGCCGGTGACGGCGCGGACGGTGAAGTCGACCAGCTCGGTGGGCAGGTCGACGAGGCGGGCGATGGCGTTGCAGACGGCGTCGACGGGACCGTCGCCGATGGCGGCGTCCTCGAGCACCCGGTCGGGCCGCTCGCTGTCGTGCAGCCGCACCGTCGCGCTCGGCCGCCCCGAGGTGCCGCAGGAGACCTGCACCAGCTCCAGGTTGAAGCGCTCGGGCACGGTGCGGGCCTCGTCGGCGACGAGCGCCTGGAGGTCGCGGTCGGTGACCTCCTTCTTCTTGTCGGCGAGGACGAGGAAGGCGTCCCATGCGCGGGCGAAGGCGTCGTCCGCGAGGTCGTAGCCGAGCTCCAGGAGACGGTGACGGAAGGCGTGGCGGCCGCTGCGCGGCGAGAGCACGATCCGGGTGTCGGCGACGCCGACCTCCTCGGGGGTCATGATCTCGTAGGTCAGCTTGTCCTTGAGAACGCCGTCCTGGTGGATGCCGCTGGCGTGGGCGAAGGCGTTGGCGCCGACGATCGCCTTGTTGGCCTGGACGTGCATCCCGGTGCGCGCCTGGACCAGCTGCGAGGTGGGCGCGAGCAGCCGGGTGTTGACGTTGGTGTGCAGCCCGAGCAGCTTCTCGCGGGTCTTGAGGATCATCACCAGCTCCTCGAGCGAGGCGTTGCCCGCCCGCTCGCCGATGCCGTTGATGGTGCACTCGACCCGGCGGGCGCCGTTGTCGATGGCGGCGAGGCTGTTCGCCACCGCGAGACCGAGATCGTTGTGGCAGTGGACGCTGATGATCGCGTTGCCGACGTTGCGGACGTGGTGCATCAGGTCGCCGATCATGCCGCCGAACTCGTGGGGAAGCGTGTAGCCGGTCGTGTCGGGGACGTTGATCACCGTCGCCCCGGCCTCGATCATCGCCTCCACGGTCTCGTAGAGGTAGGCGCGGTCGGCGCGGCCGGCGTCCTCGGGCGAGTACTCGACGAAGTCGCAGAACTGGCGCGCGTACTCGATCGCCGCGATGCCCTTCTCGAGAACCTGCTGGCGGGTCCCCAGCCCCTTCTTCTCGATGTGGATGTCGCTGACGCTGAGGACGATGTGGATCTGCCTGCGGGGCGCGTCCTTGATCGCCTCCCAGACGGCGTCGATGTCCTTGGGCACGGCGCGGGCGAGGGCGGTGATCACCGGCGCGCCGTCGAGGGTGCCGACCTCGCGGGCGATGCGCTGGCAGGCGGTGAAGTCGCCCGGGCTGCTGATCGGGAAGCCGGCCTCGATGACGTCGACGCCGAGACGCGCCAGCTGGTGGGCGATCTCCACCTTCTCCTCGACGTTGAGCGCGAAGCCCGGCGCCTGCTCCCCGTCCCGGAGGGTGGTGTCGAAGATGTAGACGCGGTTCTCGTCAGCCGGTGCCATCACGGGTTCTCCATCGTCTGCTGCACGCCGACGGGGGCGTCGGGCGGGTTCTCGGTGGTCGTCGCCACCCGACGCCGGCGGCGGCGCTGGGCCTTGGCGACCAGCTCCACCTGGGCCGGCGGGGCCTGCTCCCCGGAGGCGCGGCGCAGCGCCTCCTCCGGGGTCTCGATCGCCGCCTGGAAGCGCGGCGGTGCGGACGGTGCCATGCTCAATCCCCCACCAGGACGCCGGCGGCGCGGCGCTTCTGATCGGCGGCCTCGAGGTCGGGCTGCGCCGCGGCGCCGCGTCCCTGGTGCTTGCTGCTGAGTCGGAGGCCGTCGCGGCCGCGGGCCATCGCGACGGTGCCACTGCGCGCCACCTCGCGGATGCCGAAGGGACGGACGAGCTCGAGGAAGGTCTCGACCTGGTCCTCGGACCCGCTCATCTCCAGCACCATCGACTCGGTGCCGACGTCGGCGATCTTGGCCTTGAAGATCTCGACGATCTGGAGCAGCTCGCTGCGGTCGCCGCGCGAGGCGGCCACCTTGACCAGCACGAGCTCCCGGTCGACGATCGGATCCTCGGTGATGTCGCTGATCTTCACCACCTCGATCAGCTTGTAGAGCTGCTTCACCGCCTGGTCGGCCTGCGCGCGACCGACGTCGATGGCGATCGTCATCCGCGACACCGAGTCGTCGTCGGTCTCGCCGACGGTGAGGGAGGTGATGTTCATCCCCCGCCGGCGGATCATGCTGGAGACCTTGTTGAGCACCCCGGGGTGGTTCTCGACGAGCAGCGAGAGCAGGCGATGGCGGGTGCTCACATCCCCTCCTCCACGATCTCCTCGACGAAGTCGGGCAGCCCGGCGCCGAGGGGGACGATGGGGCGCACGTTGGCCTCGGGGTCGATGATGAACTCGGCGAGGCACGGCCCCGGGTGGTCGAGCATCTGCTTCAGGATGCCGGGGACGTCGCCGATCCGCTCGGTGCGCCAGGCGGGGATGCCGTAGGCGTCGGCGAGCTTGACGAAGTCGGGGGCGCCGTGGAGGTCGATGGCGCTGCGCACACCCTCGTAGTAGTCGTCCTGGAACTGGCGGACCATCCCCAGGCAGTAGTTGTTGAGGATGACGATCTTGACGTCGAGGTTCTCGTGGACCGCGGTCGCCAGCTCCTGCATGGTCATCACGAAGCCGCCCTCGCCGGCGACGCACCACACGGTCTTCTCGGGACGGGCCCGCTTGACCCCGAGCGACGCCGGGAAGGCGAAGCCCATGGTGCCGGCGCCGCCGCTGTTCAGGTAGAGACCGCTCTGGCGGTAGTCCCACCACAGCGCACCCCAGATCTGGTTCTGGCCCACGTCGGCGACCACGATGGCCTCGCTGTCGGCGAGCCGGTACATCTCCTTGAGCACGTCCTGGGGCTGGAGCACACCGGTGTTGGTGCGGTACCGGATCGGGTGCTCCTCCTTCCAGCGGTCGATCTGGGTGATCCAGGAGTCGAGCCGCTTCGGCTGCACCAGCCTGGCGATCTCGCCGAGCACCTGCTTGGCGTCGCCGACGATCGGCAGCGTCGGCCTGACGTTCTTGCCGATCTCGGCCGGATCGATGTCGATGTGGATGATGTTCTCGACCTGGGGCGCGAAGGAGTCGATCTTGGTGGTCACCCGGTCGTCGGCGCGCATCCCCACCATGATCAGCAGGTCGCAGCCGAGCACCGACTTGTTGGTGTAGCCGGCGCCCATGAAGCCGACCATGTGGAGGCTGAGCTCGTCGCCCACCGGGTAGGTCCCGGTGCCGAGCAGGGTCCAGCCCACCGGGATCGAGGCCCGGCGGGAGAGCTCGAGCAGCTCGTCCTCGGCCTGGCTGATGAGCACCCCGCGGCCGGCGAGCAGGCAGGGCCGCTTGGCCTCGTCGATGAGCTGGGCGGCACGGCGGATCTGCAGCGGGTTGCCCTTGGTCGTCGGGTTGTAGCTGCGCAGCCGGACCGGCTCGGCGGGCCAGTGGAAGGCGTGCTTCTGGTTCTGGATGTCCTTGGGGAGGTCGATGACCACCACTCCGGGCCTGCCGGTGGTCGCGATGTGGAAGGCCTCGCGGACGATCCGCGGCAGGCTCTCGATGTCCTGCACCAGGTAGGAGTGCTTGACGATCGACATCGTCACGCCGATGACGTCGGACTCCTGGAAGGCGTCGGTGCCGACGGCGACGGTCGCCACCTGGCCGGTGATCACCACCAGAGGGGTCGAGTCGTACTGCGCGGTCGCGATCCCGGTGACGCAGTTGAGCGCACCCGGGCCGCTGGTCGCGAACACCACCCCGGCGGTGCCGCGCTTCGCACGCGCGTACCCGTCGGCCATGTGGGTGGCGCCCTGCTCGTGGCGCACCAGGATGTGGTGGAGGTCCGGGAACTTCGGCAGGTGCCGGTAGATCCAGAGGTTGGCGCCGCCCGGGTAGCCGAAGATCGTGTCGACCTTCTCCCGGCGCAGACACTCGAGCAGGATCTCCGCGCCGGTGACAACGTCGCCCTCGTTGATCACCACCGGCTTCGCGCCGTTCGCCGTCGTGGTACCCGTCACCTGAACCGTCGCCATGCTGTCCTCCTCCGCAACAAAAAATCCCTGCGTCCGCAGCTGCTCTCGCTGGGACGAGGGATTTCCCCCGCGGTACCACCCGGCTTGGCCGGCCCGCGTACCGCCTGACCCGTGGGGGGGACAGTTCAACGAGCGACCCACTCGTCGGCGCGGATATCGGGCGCCACTCCGGCCCGGTCTACTGACCCCGTGGTGGGTAGGCCACGCGGGTGGTTCGACGCTCCCCGCACCGGGTCACGGCACGGGTCGGACGGCTCGGGGGCGAGTTCGGGATCGTGCGGACGGCCGGCTCTCACCATTCCGGCTCGCTGGTTCGCCCGTCGGACGAACCCTACTACTCCCCGTCGAAGCCATATTCAGTTGTAACGGTCCCTGAGCCTAACAGCCCCCGGGCGTGGCTGCAACCGCCGTGACGGCGGCGTCGCGGTCCCGTGACCGGGTGGTACGGGCCCCGGCCCCGGCGGGTCGAAATCCACACCGGCGCCGTCGACCCCGACGGAGGCATCGTGGAGGGGGCGTCAGGGTTGGAGACCGGGATCACCTGCATTCGCATCACCGGCCACGAGGTCGTCGTGCTCCACGAATTCCCCTCGCAGGGGAACACCGCCCCCCTGCCCGACTGCCGGACCGGCCGCCCCGGACCATCCTGAGACGGCATGGGAGGTGCGCCCCGGGTCAGGAGGTGACCGCCCCCCGGGCCGCGGTGCTGACGACCGAGGCGTACTTCGCGAACACCCCGCGCGCATAGCGCGCGGGCGGGGGTGACCACGCGGCGAGGCGGCTCGCCATCTCCTCCTCGGAGATCAGGAGATCGAGGCGACGGGAGGGCAGGTCGAAGGCGATCTCGTCGCCGTCGCGGACCGCGGCGATCGGGCCGCCGGCGGCGGCCTCCGGAGCGACGTGGCCCGCCATCAGCCCGTGGGTGGCGCCGCTGAAGCGGCCGTCGGTGAGCAGCGCGACCTCGGCTCCGAGGCCCTGGCCGACGATCGCGGCGGTGACCCCGAGCATCTCGCGCATCCCCGGGCCGCCGCGCGGGCCCTCGTAGCGGATGACGACGACGTCGCCGGCGTGGATCCGGCGGGCGGCGACGGCGGCCATCGCATCCTCCTCGCGGTCGAACACGCGCGCCGGGCCGCGGAAGGCGGTCCGCTCCTCCCCCGCCACCTTGACGACGCAGCCGTCGGGGGCGAGGTTGCCGTGGAGGATGACCAGGCCGCCGCTCGCCTTGAGCGGCCGCTCCACGGTGAGCACGACCTCCTGCCCGGTGGACTCCTCGGCGGCGGCCGCCTCGTCGGCGAGGCTCCGTCCGGTCACGGTGGCGGCGGAACCGTCGAGCAGCCCGGCGTCGATGAGCCGGCGCGCCACCAGCTGGACCCCGCCCGCGCGGCCGAGGTCCACGGCGCTGAAGCGGCCGCCGGGCTTGAGGTCGGCGATGATCGGCGTGCGCGCGCTGACCCGGTCGAAGTCGTCGATCTCGAGCGGGATGGCGACCTCGTGGGCGAGCGCGAGCAGGTGGAGGACGCCGTTGGTCGAGCCG
>DATKEY010000342.1:0-5029 GCA_035544475.1 Candidatus Dormiibacterota bacterium
GGCGCTGACGGCCGGGTCCTGCGCAACCCGGGCCCGTGAACCCCGTCAGGTCCGGAAGGAAGCAGCGGTAAGCGGTCCCCCGGGGGTGCCGCAGCCAACCTGGCCCGAGCTGGGCCGTCGGGTGAGCGCCGGCGACACGCCTTCGACGTGGGGTGCGCGACTACCTTCCCCCCCTGCCGGGGAGGGGCCGGATTCCACCTGTCGAGGAGATCGCGCGACCCGGTGAGCATCGCCCTCTATCGCAAGTACCGCTCGGCCACCTTCGCCGACCTCATCGGGCAGGCTCACGTCGCGGAGACCCTCCGCAACCAGGTGCGCAGCGGCGAGCTCGCCCACGCCTACCTCTTCGCCGGGATCCGCGGCACGGGCAAGACGTCGACGGCACGCATCCTCGCCCGCGCGGTCACCTGCCTGGCGCCCGAGGACGGGGAGCCGTGCAACCGCTGCGCCGCCTGCCTCGAGGTGCTCGGCGGCGGCGCCGTCGACGTCCTCGAGATCGACGCGGCGAGCAACCGCGGCATCGACGAGATGCGCGAGCTCCGCGAGCGGGTGAAGTTCCTCCCCGCCTCGCTGCGCCGCAAGGTCTACATCATCGACGAGGCGCACATGCTCACGACCGAGGCGTGGAACGCGTTCCTCAAGACCCTCGAGGAGCCGCCGCCCCACGTCCTCTTCGTGCTCGCCACCACCGAGCCCCACAAGGTGCCCGAGACGGTGCGCTCGCGGGTGCAGCGCTTCGACTTCCGCCGGGTCGAGAGGGCGGACATCGCCGCCCACCTGGCCCGTATCCTCGAGCAGGAGGGCGCGCAGGCCGAGCCCGCGGCGCTCGACCTCCTCGCCCGCGCCGGCCAGGGGAGCGTCCGCGACGCGATGTCCCTCCTCGACCAGGCGCTGGGGACCGGCGAGCGACCGCTTCGGGTGGAGACGGTGCGGCGGTCGCTCGGGCTCGCCGACCCCGCGACCGTTCGCGATCTGCTCGTCCATCTCGCCGCCGGGGACGCGGCGGAGACGATGCGGGCCGCAGGCCGCGCTTTCGACTCCGGGGCCGACGCCCGCCAGCTCCTCCGCGACATGTCGCGGCTGGCGCGCGCCGCAGAGCTCGTCGCCCTGGGCGCCGCGGACGGCGCCGACCTCTCCGTGGACGAGGCGGAGACCTGCGCCCGCCTCGCGACCGCCCGCCGTGGCCTCTGGGTGGAGGCGATCGACGCCTTCGGTGCCGCGGAGATCAACCTCCGGCAGCCGGTCGATGCCCGCACCCAGGTCGAGCTCAGCCTGTTCCGCCTCCTCCCCGCCGGTGGGGGGCCCGGCTCCGACGGCACCACCGTCAGCGCGCTCGCCGCCCGGGTCGCGGAGCTGGAGCGCCGGCTCGCCGGGGGTGCATCCGGGCCCGACCTCCCGGTGACCGGCCGGGCGGCTCCGCCGGTCGCGGCGGCACCTGCGCCGCCGCCGCCCGTGGCCGTGGCGCCGGCGCCGGTCCCGGTGTCGGTCGCCGAGCAGCCGCCGCCGGCCGCGGTCCCGCCGCCACCGCCACCGCCGGCGGCGCCCGGTGGACCGACGGACCTCGACGGCTGGCAGGCGCTCTGGCCGGCGATCGTCGACGCCGTCAACCGCCGCGATCCGATGCTCGCCGGGGTGCTCCGCTCCTGCCGCCCGCTCGAGGCGGCCCCCGGGCGGCTGAAGGTCGGCGCCCCGTACGGCTTCCACCTCGAGCGCCTCCAGGAGCGGCAGAAGGCGAGGCTCCTCGACGAGGTCGTCTCGGAGCTGGCGGGTGCCCCGTGCAGCGTCGAGGCCGTCTTCTCCGGGACCGACACCCCGGCGAAGCCGCCGCCGTCGCCGGCCCCGGGCGCGCCCGACGCCACCGCCGCGGTCCTGTCCACCTTCCCCGGAAGCCGCATCACCGCCAGCCGGCTGCGGGACACCGCCGCCGACGGCCCCGCGTAGACTGATCCCGTCCACCGAAGCGGAGGCGGTACGTGCAGAACCAGAAGATGATGAAGCAGCTCCAGCAGATGCAGACCCGGATGGCCAAGATGCAGGAGGAGCTGGAGACCGCCGAGGTGACGGGGACCGCCGGCGGTGGGGCGATCACCGTGACCGCCAACGGCCATCAGCGGGTGCTCGCCGTGACCATCGAGCCCGAGGTGCTCGAGGAGGGTGCGGAGCTGCTCGCCGACATGGTCCTCGCCGCCGTCAACGACGCCCTCGACCGCTCGCGCGAGCTCGCGTCGAAGCAGATGGGCAGCATCACCGCGGGTCTGGGCCTCCCCCCCGGGCTGCTCTAGCACGCAGGGTGAGCCTCGTTCCCCCGGCGGTCGAGAGGCTGGCCGCGGAGTTCGGACGCCTGCCCGGGGTCGGTCCCAAGACCGCCCAGCGGCTCACCTTCCACTGCCTCGTCGCGCCACGGGAGTCGGTGGAGCGGCTCGCCGCCGCCCTCGCCGACCTGCGCGGCTCGGTCCGCCCCTGCGCGCGCTGCTTCTTCATCGCCGAGGGCGAGCTCTGCGGCATCTGCTCCAACCAGCGACGGGATCAAGCGTCGATCTGCGTCGTCGAGGACGCCCTCGACGTGCTCGCCATCGAGCGCAGCGGCGAGTTCGGCGGCGTCTACCACGTGCTCCAGGGCGCGATCTCCCCGATCGACGGCGTCGGGCCCGCCCAGCTCCGTGTCGAGGAGCTGGTGCAGCGGCTCGAGGGGGGAGGGGTCACCGAGGTGATCGTCGCCACCGACCCGGACGTCGAGGGCGAGGCCACCGCGCACTACCTCGCCGAGCGCCTCGCCTCGACGGGGGTGACCGTCTCGCGCCTCGCCCACGGCCTGCCCGCGGGGTCGAACGTCCAGTACGCGGACGAGCTCACCGTCGCGCGCGCCTTCGCCGGCCGCCGCGCCATCTGAGCTCAGTCCCGCTCCATCACCAGTTTGGTCGGGACCTCGAGCAGGGCGTCGATCGCGTCGTCCCAGCGCACGATGCCGCTGGTGATCCGTTCGGGATGGATGCGCCCGTCCGCCACCGCGTCGAGGATCGCGGGGATGATCGGTCGCGAGCTCGCCCGGGCGGTGATGAAGGTCACGCCGTCGGTGAACATCTCGAGCAGCGGCATCGGGGTCGTCGCCTCGAAGTAGATTCCGGTCGAGGTGCACACCCCGCCGGGTTCGGTGGAGCGCAGGGCGCAGTGGAGGCCGGCGTGGCGTCCGCTCGCGTCCACCGTGATCGGGAAGCGGCCGGCGCGGGCCGGCGGCGGGCCCTGCCGGACCTCGGCGCCGAGGCGGGCCGCGAGGGTGCAGCGCTCGGGGTCCTCGTCGATGAAGACGACCCGCGACGCGCCGAGCCCGACGGCGACGTCGACGGCGAACAGCGAGATGCTCACCGCTCCGCCGCCCGCGATGAGAACCTCGGCGCCGGGGCGGGCGGCGAGGTGGGGGGCGACCGTCCGCCACCCGTCGGGGAGGTTGTCGGAGAGGCTCGCGACCGCCGTCGAGGCGATGGCGTCGGGAAGGGGGACGAGCATCGCGTCCGCGAAGGGCACGCGGACGACGTCGGACATCGCGCCGCCCCACTGCCCGCGGACCGGCACCCCGTACATCGCACCGACCGGGATCGTCGTGCAGCTCGCGGTGATCCCGCGGCGGCACCGATCGCACTCCCCGCAGCTGATCGAGTACGGCACCGCCACCCGCGCGCCGGGGACGACGCTGCGCACCTCGTCGCCCACGTCGAGGACCTCGGCGACGAACTCGTGCCCCAGCGGGAAGGGACCGGGCGGCGCCGGCGCGCCTCCGGAGATCAGCCAGCGGTCGAGGTCGCAGGTGGTTGCGACGATGGGTCGGACGAGCGCCTGGCCCGGCCCCTCGAGCACCGGCGCGGGGGCCTCCTGCCACTCGAGCCGGCCGGGTCCGAGGAAGGTGAGCTGACGCATCGTGATCCCCCTGGTGCGGCGTCGCCGTCCGCGCCCCGGGGCGCCCCACGGCGCCCTGCGGGGCATGTATACTCCCGTCCCGCTGCCGGGGGCTGGGGCCACCGGTAGGCATCGGTCGAGTACAGCGCGATCGCCGCCGCGGCGCTCGCGATCTTGACACGGCCGGACGTGGCCTCTACAATCGGACCCTTGCCCGCCTGCCGGGGGGCACGCGTCACCATGTGTGTGACGTGCCGTGCACTTTGACAATTGAAGAGTGGAGACGACTTTCCGCAAAGGCCCATGGGGCCGCGTACCGCAAGGTCGCGACCCGGCGTGGGACCTCGTCGATCACGTTGAACCAGGGTCCGGCTCCGGCCGGATCACGCGATACGTGGAATTCTCTTCGGAGAGTTTGATCCTGGCTCAGGATTAACGCTGGCGGCGTGCATGAAACATGCAAGTCGAGCGCGGCACTTCGGTGTCTAGCGGCGCACGGGTGAGTAACACGTGAGCAACCTACCTTCGAGTCCGGGATAGCCCTGAGAAATCAGGATTAATACCGGATGTGGTCACCGGGGGACATCCTCTGGTGAGTAAAGGCGAAAGCCGTTCGGAGACGGGCTCGCGGCCTATTAGCTTGTTGGTGGGGTAACGGCCTACCAAGGCGAAGATGGGTAGCTGGTCTGAGAGGACGATCAGCCACACTGGGACTGAGACACGGCCCAGACTCCTACGGGAGGCAGCAGTTAGGAATTTTCCGCAATGGGCGAAAGCCTGACGGAGCAACGCCGCGTGGGTGATGAAGACCTTCGGGTTGTAAAGCCCTGTCGGAGGGGAAGAAGATCTGACGGTACCCTCCAAGGAAGCCCCGGCTAACTACGTGCCAGCAGCCGCGGTAATACGTAGGGGGCGAGCGTTATCCGGATTTACTGGGCGTAAAGCGCGCTAAGGCGGCCGGCTAAGTTGGTGGTGAAATTTCGGGGCTCAACCCCGAAACTGCCTCCAATACTGGTCGGCTCGAGTGCGGGAGAGGAAGGTGGAATTCCCGGTGTAGTAGTGAAATGCGTAGATATCGGGAGGAACACCAGTGGCGAAGGCGGCCTTCTGGCCGGCAACTGACGCTGTAGCGCGAAAG
>DATKEY010000343.1:0-10429 GCA_035544475.1 Candidatus Dormiibacterota bacterium
TCCCGAACGGTAGCGGTCAGGCGTCGAGGGCGCCCGGAGAGCCGACCCCGGCGACGCTTCCGACCCTGTCGTCGTCGCTCATCCGCATGATGATCACGCCCTTGGTCTGGCGGCCCTGGACGTTCACCTGCTCGAGCGGGATGCGGATCACCTGGCCCATCGTGCTGATCACCATCAGCTCCTCGGAGAGGTCCTCGACGACGCGCATGCCGACGATCTCGCCGATGGTCGGCAGCGCCTTGGGCTCGATGGTGTTCACCCCCTGGCCGTTGCGGTGGTGGACCGGGTAGTCGTCGATGGGGGTGAGCTTGCCGTAGCCGCGCTCGGTGACCACGAGCACGTTGCCCCGGAGGTTGACGATGTCGAAGCCGGCGACCTCGTCGCCGCTGAGCAGCCGGATCGCCGACACCCCCATGGTGTCGCGGCCCATCGGCCGCACCTCCTTCTCGGAGAAGCGCACCCCCTTGCCCTGACGGGTGACCACCAGGACCTCGTCGCCGCCGGAGGAGACCCGCACCCAGTTGAGCTCGTCGCTCTCCTGCAGGTTGATGGCGATCAGCCCGTTGCGGCGCACCGCCGAGTAGGCGGCGGCGGGGGTCTTCTTGATCTGGCCGAGCTTGGTGACCATCACCAGGTACTGCTCGTCGCCGAAGGACTCCATGTCGATGAGCGCGGTCACCCGCTCGCGCTGCTCCACCTCGATGAGGTTGATCACCGGCATGCCCTTGGCCTGCCGCTTCACGTCGGGGATCTCGTGGGTGCGCAGCCGGAAGACCCTGCCCCGGTTGGTGAAGAAGAGCATGTCGCTGTGGGTGCTGGCGATCGTCGAGTGGGCGACATAGTCCTCGTCGGTCGACCGTCGCGCCCCCAGCACCCCGCGGCCGCCGCGGTGCTGGGCCCGGTAGGTGGAGAGCGGCATGCGCTTGACGTAGCCGCGGTTGGTGAGGGTGACGAAGACCTCCTCGCGGGGGATGAGGTCCTCCTCGTTGAGCTCGACGTCGCCGAGCCGGATCTCGGTGCGGCGGGCGTCGCCGAACTTCCGCCGCAGGGTCGCGAGCTCCTCCTTGATGATGGTGTCGACCTTGCGCGCGTCGGCGAGGATGTCCTCGAGCCGGTTGATCTCCTTGAGGAGCTCCTCGTACTCCTGGCGCAGCCGGTCGCCCTCGAGGCGGGACAGCTGGCCGAGGCGGAGATCGGTGATCGCCTTCGACTGCCGCTCGGTGAGCTCGAAGCGCTGCTCGAGGGTGGTCCGGGCGGTCTTCTCGTCGGCGGCGGCGCGGATGATCCTGATCACCTCGTCGAGGTGGCTGAGGGCCTTCATCAGCCCCTCGAGGACGTGGGCCCGGTCCTTCGCCCGCGCCAGCAGGAACTTCGTCCGCCGGGTGACCACCTCGCGCCGGTAGCCGATGTACTCCTGGAGCAGCGACTTGATGCCCAGCACCTGCGGCCGGCCATCGACGAGGGCGAGCATGATCGCCCCGAAAGTGGTCTGCAGCTGCGTGTGCTTGTAGAGGTTGTTGAGCACGGTGTGGGGGCGCGCGGTCGACTTCAGCTCGATGACGATGCGGCACGCCTCCTTGCGACCGGACTCGTCGCGGAGGTCGCTGATGCCCTCGAGCTTCTTGTCGTTGACCAGCTCGGCGATGTTCGCGATCAGCCGCGCCTTGTTCACCTGGTAGGGCAGCTCGCGGACAATGATCTGCTCGCGCCCGTTGCGCGACTCCTCGAACTCGACCTGGGCTCGCATCACGATGCGGCCGTGGCCGGTGCCGTAGACGGTGGCGATGTCGCGCCCGTAGATGATCCCGCCGGTGGGGAAGTCGGGACCCCGGATGATCCTGGTCAGGTCCTCGGTGGTCGCCTCGGGATTGTCGATGAGGTGCACCAGCCCGTCGCACACCTCGGTGAGGTTGTGCGGCGGGATGTTCGTCGCCATGCCCACGGCGATGCCGCTCGAGCCGTTGACGAGCAGGTTGGGGAGCAGCGCGGGGAGCACCGACGGCTCGGTGGTCGTCGACGAGTAGTTGTCGACGAAGTCGACGGTGTCCTTGTCGATGTCCTCGACGACCTGCATGGCGATCGGCGACATCCGCGCCTCGGTATAGCGATGGGCCGCCGGGGGGTCGCCGTCGACCGAGCCGAAGTTGCCCTGGCCGTCGACCAGCGGATAGCGCATCACCCAGGACTGGGCGAGGCGCACCATCGTGTCGTAGATCGAGGCGTCGCCGTGCGGGTGGTAGTGCTTCATCACCTCGCCGACGATCGCCGCCGACTTCTGGTACCGCGCCCCCGCGGTCATGCCCTGCTCGAGCATCGCGTAGAGGATGCGGCGCTGCACCGGCTTGAGGCCGTCGCGGACGTCGGGCAGGGCACGCGAGATGATCACGCTCATCGCGTAGTCCATGTACGACGAGCGCATCTCCTGCTCGAGCTCGATCGGCCGGACGTTGGGGTTGGACGGGGGCGGGGGCTGGATGCTCATGACAGCTCTTCCGTGGGCGCCACCGCCGCCGGCTCGGGCTGGCGGGGCATGGCGGCGGCGATGACGCCGCTGACGTCGCGCTCGGCCGCGGTACGGGCGACCCCGATGGCGTTCTCGATGGCGGTGGCGTCGGAGCGGCCGTGGGCGATCACGACCTCGCCGGCGACGCCGAGGAGCAGCGCCCCGCCGGTGGCGCGGTAGTCGACCCGGTCGCGGATGGCGCGCAGGCGGGGCTTCAGCAGCAGCCCGCCGAGCATCGCCCGCCGGCTCTCCCGGGCCTCGTTGCGGAGCACGGCGAACAGGTACTCGCCGACGCCCTCGGCGGTCTTCAGGGCGATGTTCCCGGTGAACCCGTCGGTGACGGCGACGTCGCAGACGCCGCTCAGCAGATCGCGTCCCTCGACGTTGCCCGTGAAGCGGATCGGCGCCGCGGCGAGCAGCGGGTGGGCGGCCTGGATGAGCGCCGAGCCCTTGCCGGGCTCCTCGCCGTTGCTGAGCAGCGCGACCCTCGGCTCGGCGACGCCCATCATCTCCCGGGCGTAGACGCTGCCCATCACCGCGAACTGGGCCAGCCACTCCGGGCGGACGTCGGCGTTGGCGCCCACGTCGAGGAGGAAGGTGCGGCGGTCGTCGAGCCCGGGCAGGAGCGCGCCGATCGCGGGGCGGGCGACGCCGGGGATGCGCTTGACGGTGAAGAGCGCGGCGGCGAGGACGGCGCCGCTGTTGCCGGCGCTGACCACCGCCTGGGCGCGGCCGGAGGCGACGAGCTCGCAGGCGCGCACGATCGAGCTGTCGCGCTTGGCGCGCACCGCCTGGGCGGGATGCTCGTCCATCTCCACCACCTCGGCGGCGTGGACGATGTCGACCCGGCTGCGCACCTCGGCCATCCGGCCCGCGTCGACGTGGCGCGCCAGCGCCGCCTCGATGGCGTCGCCCCGGCCCACCAGCAGGATCCCCGGCGGCGCCGAGTCGTGGTTCCATCCCACCGCGCCCTGGACGATCGCGTCAGGGGCGTTGTCGCCGCCCATGGCGTCGACGGCGACGGTGATGCCGGCCGCTGCTGCTCCCATGCGCCTCAGATGTCGAGGTTGCGCACGCTCTTGGCGTGCGTCTGGATGAACCGCTTGCGGGGCTCGACGTCCGAGCCCATCAGCCGGTCGAAGATGTCGTCCGCCTTGAGCACGTCCTCGACGTCGACGCGGAGCAGCACCCGGGTCTCCGGGTCCATGGTGGTCTCCCACAGCTGGATCGCGTTCATCTCGCCCAGACCCTTGTAGCGCTGGACCTCGACCTTGCCGCCGATCTCCTTCAGCTTGGTGTCGCGCTCGGAGTCGCTGTAGGCGTACTCGACGGTCTTGCCCTTGCGCAGCGCATAGAGCGGTGGCTGGGCGAGGAAGACGTTCCCGCCCCTCACCAGGGGCTGGAGGTGGCGCCAGAAGAAGGTGAGCAGCAGGGTGCGGATGTGGGAGCCGTCGACGTCGGCGTCGACCATGAGCACGATGCGGTGGTAGCGCAGCCGCTCGGCGTTCATGTTCTCGCCGAAGCCCACCCCGAGCGCCGTGATCAGGTTCTTGATCTCCTCGTTCGCGAGGATCTTGTCGGCGCGGGCCTTCTCGACGTTGAGGATCTTGCCGCGCAGCGGCAGGATCGCCTGGAAGCGGCGCTCGCGGCCCGCCTTGGCGGTGCCGCCTGCGGAGTCGCCCTCGACGATGAAGATCTCGCAGAGCGACGGGTCGCGCTCGCTGCAGTCGGCGAGCTTGCCGGGCAGGGTCGCGGATTCCAGCAGCGACTTGCGCTGCACCAGCTCGCGGGCGCGGGCCGCGGCGTGGCGCGCCCGGGCGGCGGTGAGCGACTGCTCGACGATGCGCCGGGCGTCGCCCGGGTTCTCCTCGAGGAACTGCATCAGCGCGTCGCTGAGGACCGCCGACACCTGGCCGACGACCTCGCTGTTGCCGAGCTTGGTCTTGGTCTGGCCCTCGAACTGGGGCTCCTGCAGCTTCACCGAGATCACCGCGGTGAGACCGTCGCGCACGTCCTCGCCGCTGAGGTTGGCGTCCTGCTCCTTGAGCAGCGACGCCTTGCGCGCGTACTTGTTCAGCGTCGCCGTCAGCGCGCTGCGGAAGCCGGTGACGTGGGACCCACCCTCCTCGGTGTTGATGTTGTTGGCGTAGGCGAGCACGTGCTCGGTGAAGGTGGTGTTCTGGTACTGGATCGCGATCTCGATCGTCGTCGTGTCGATCTCGCGCTCGACGTAGAAGAGCTTCTGGTTGACGACGTTGCGGGCGGCGTTGAGGTGCTTGACGAAGGCCTGGATGCCGCCCTCGAAGTAGAAGGTGTGGGCGCTGTCGCGGGCCTCGTCGCGCAGGACGATCGCGATGGCCTTGTTGAGGAACGCGAGCTCGCGCAGCCGGGAGGCGACCGTCTCCCAGCTGAAGGCGATCTCGGGGAAGATCTGCGGGTCGGCCCAGAACCGCACCAGGGTGCCGTGCCGGTCCGTCCTCCCCGTCACCTCGACCGGGCCGGTGGGCGCGCCGCGCACGTAGCTCTGCGCGTGGATCTTGCCGTCCTTGTAGACCTCGACGTCGAGGCGCTCGCTGAGCGCGTTGACGACGCTCAGACCGACGCCGTGGAGGCCGCCGGACACCTTGTAGCCGCCGCCGCCGAACTTGCCCCCGGCGTGGAGCTTGGTGAGGACGACCTCGAGGGCCGAGCGCTTCTCGGTCGGATGCATGTCGACCGGGATGCCGCGGCCGTTGTCGAGCACCGACACCGAGTTGTCGGCGTGGAGGGTCACGACGATCTGGTCGCAGTAGCCGGCAAGGGCCTCGTCGATGCTGTTGTCGACGATCTCGTAGACGAGGTGGTGGAGCCCACGCACGTCGGTCGAGCCGATGTACATGCCCGGGCGGCGGCGCACCGGGTCCAGGCCCTCGAGGACCTGGATCTGGGCGGCGCGGTAGCCGTCCTGGGGCTTCGCCGCAGGCGCGCCGGAGCTGCCGCCGGCGCCTCCGGCGGTGTCCGGTGCCGGCGGGGTGGGGGTGAGGTCGTCGGGACGTGCGCTGTCGTCGATCAGAGGGTCGGGTGCTCCGGTTGCGATTTGCCGCAGAAAGGGGCGGCGGGCGGGTGTGTCACGGCGCGCACTGGCGTCCGTGAGACACTGTTGACGTACCCCAATTCTACCAGCCCAGGAGGAGCGGACCTCTGCCCCCCACGGCGGGTGCCCACCCCCCGACGAACGGGCGGGAGCGCCAGCTCGACACCGAGGCGATGACCGTCGCCGAGCGCCGCCAGCTGGTCACCCAGCTGCGCCGTAACTGGCGTGAGGAGATGAGCTCGGCGCGCCTCTACCGGCGGCTCGCGGCGACCACCTCGGAGGAGGGGCCGCAGGCGACCCTGCTGGAGATGGCCGGCCACGAGGTGCGCCACGCCGGCCACTGGGGCGAGCGCCTCCAGGAGCTCGGTGAACGGGTGCCGACGCTGCGTCCCAACCTGCGCGACATGGCCCTCCCGCTCCTCGCCCGAGCCGCCGGGCTCGGTGCGGTGATCTCCCTGATCGAGGGCGGTGAGGCGCGCGGCAAGTTCGACTACATGCGCCAGGCGCGGCTGCTCCCCGACGCCAAATCCCGGGCCATCGCGGGGCGGATCGTCCCCGACGAGCGGCTCCACCAGGGCGCCGCCGCCCGCCTCAGCGGGCGCACCGACGCGGCCGCCGCGGCGGGCCGTCCCCGGCGCACCTACTTCGCCGAGTACCTGCGCGACCTGATCTTCGGGCTCAACGACGGTCTGGTCAGCAACCTCAGCCTCATCTCCGGCGTCAGCGCCGCCTCCTCGACGCGGGTCATCCTCCTCGCCGGGGTCGCCGGGATCATCGCCGGGGGCACCTCGATGTTCGCCGGCTCGTACCTCAGCAACAAGTCACAGCGTGAGGTCATGGCCGAGGAGGTGCGCCGCGCCGACGAGCTGGTCTCCTTCGCCCCCGAGGAGGAGCGCGACGCGCTGCGCCGCATCTACCGCGAGAAGGGCTTCAGCGCGGACGAGGTCGAGGTGCTCGTGCGCAGGATCAGCTCCGACCGCGACCGGTGGCTCGAGACGCTCGTCACCGAGGAGTTCGGGCTCAGCCTCGACCCGGGGCCGCCGCCGCTCGCCGACGGGGCCTGGGCGGGGGGCGGGTTCGCGGTCGCGGCCACCATCCCGCTGCTCCCCTACCTGTTCACCTCCGGGGCCACCGCGCTCATCCTCGCCTGCGCGCTCTCGGGGATCGCGCTCTTCACCGTCGGCGCGTCCAAGACCCTGGTCACCCGGCGCAGCCCGCTGCGCAGCGGCGCCGAGATGGTCGTGGTGGGCCTGCTCGCCTCACTGGTGACCTTCGCCGTCGGCCGTCTCATCGGCGGCGGCATACGCTGAGGGCATGCCCCTCGAGGAGTACCGGCGCAAGCGTGACTTCAGCCGCACCCCGGAGCCGCGCGGCGGCGAAGGGGTGGCGGGGGCGGTCCGGGCGCCGGCGGAGCGGGGCTTTCCCGGCTGGAGCAACCTGCCCACAGGGCGCCGCTTCTGCGTCCAGATGCACCGCGCGACCCGGCTCCACTTCGACTTCCGCCTCGAGCACGACGGGGTCCTGCTCTCCTGGGCGGTGCCGAAGGGACCGACCCTCGATCCCGAGCCGAAGCGGTACGCCGTCCACGTCGAGGACCACCCGATCGAGTACGGCGACTTCGAGGGGGTGATCCCCTCCGGGTACGGCGCCGGCACCGTCGAGCTCTGGGATGCGGGCACGTACGAGTGGGTGAAGGAGACCGCCGAGGACACCGAGGGCTCGCTCCGCCGAGGTGACCTGAAGCTGCGGATCGACGGGCAGAAGCTGCGTGGCGAGTTCGCCCTCGTGCGGATGGGTGGCCGCGGGCGCGGCGGCCGTCGCCGGGGCGCCGAGATCCCCGAGCCCACCGCGGAGGGGGACCGCGACTGGCTGCTCATCAAGAAGCGCGACGAGTTCGCCGTGCCCGGCTTCGAGGCAGGGGCCCTCGACTGGTCGGTGAAGACCGGGCGGAGCCTCGCCGAGATCGCCGCCACCGTCGACGGCGACACCTGGGACTCGGCGGGCCTCCACCCCGGGACCACCCGTGAGCCGGCCGACCGTTCCCTCGCCGAGGTGCTCGCCTCCACCCCGGAGCGGCGGCTCCCCACCGCCCTCGGGCCGATGCTCGCCGTCCCCGTCGCCGAGCCCTTCTCGCGGCCGGGCTGGCTCTTCGAGATCAAGTACGACGGGGTGCGCGCGCTCGCGACGCTCCGCGACGGCGAGGTCCGGCTCCGCGGCCGCAGGGGCCGCGACGAGAGCGGCCGCTACCCCGAGATCCGCGATGCGCTCCCGAGGGCGCTCCGCGCGACCGAGGCGGTGGTCGACGGGGAGATCGTCGCGCTCGACCCCGAGGGCCGCCCCTCGTTCGAGCGCCTCCAGTCCCGGATCAACGTCACCGGCGCGCGCCAGGTCGCCCGCGCCGCCGCCGAGACCCCCGCCAGCCTGGTCGTCTTCGACCTCCTCCACCTCGACGGCCACGACCTGCGCGACCTGCCGCTGCGGCTGCGCAAGCGGCTGCTCCGCGACCTGCTCACCGACTCCGCCGAGGTGCGCTACGCCGACCACCTCGAGGACGACGGCGAGGCCCTGTTCACCGCGATCGGGCAGCAGGGGCTCGAGGGCATGGTCGGCAAGCGCGGCGACTCCCGCTACGAGGGCGGGCGGCGATCGCTCGCCTGGCTGAAGGTCAAGGCGTGGAACGAGCAGGACTGCGTGGTCTGCGGGCTCGCCGCCGGCCGGGGCGGGCGCACCGGGAGCATCGGCTCGCTCGTGCTCGGGGTCTACGACGGCGGCCGGCTCGTCCACGCCGGCCAGGCGGGGAGCGGCCTCGACGAGAGGGTGATCGGCGAGCTGCACCGCCGCCTCGACCCCCTGCGCCTCGACCACAGCCCGTTCGAGCCGGCCCCGGTCATCCCTCAGGAGGTGACCTGGGTGCGCCCCGAGCTGGTCTGCGCGGTGCGCTTCACCGAGTGGACCTCGGCGGGGACGCTGCGCCACCCGGTCTTCCGCGGGCTGAGGCCCGACCTGCGGCCCGAGGACTGCGTCCGCGAGCGCCCGTTCGCCCCCGCCGAGGTGGTCACCGACGCCGTGGCCGCGACGCCGGCTGCGGCCGCCACCACCGGGCAGGACGCGGGCGGCATCGAGGAGGCGCTGGAGCGGCTGCGCGGGCTGAGCGGCGACGCGCCCTGGGAGATCGCCGGCCGGCGGCTGCGCCTCACCAACCTCGACAAGGTCTACTGGCCCGAGGACGGATACACGAAGCGCGACATGATCGAGCACTACGTGCGCCTCGCCCCGGTCCTCCTCCCCCATCTGCGCGACCGGCCGCTGGGGATGCAGATCTTCCCCGACGGCATCCACGGCAAGCACTTCTGGCGCAAGCGCCTCCCCGACCACGCCCCCTCCTGGATTCGCCGCTGGACGTGGCACGGGGAACGCGAGGTCACGTACGTGATCGTCGAGGAGGTCGCCACCCTCGCCTGGATCGCGAACAGCGGCGCCATCGACCTCCACCCCTGGCATTCGCGGGTCGACGCCCCCGACCGCCCCGACTGGGCCGTCTTCGACCTCGACCCCTTCGAGCCCGCGACCTTCGACGACGTCCGCGAGGTCGCCCGTCTGGTGAAGGCGGCGCTCGACCACCTCGGCCTGCGCGGCCTTCCCAAGACGAGCGGCCAGACCGGGCTTCAGATCTACGTCCCGCTGCGCCGGGGGCCGGACTACGCGGCGGTCCGCGGCTGGGTCGAGGAGGTGGGGCGGGTGATCGGCCAGGTCCTCCCCGAGCGGATCAGCTGGGAGTGGTCGGTCGCCCGGCGCAGCGGGCGGATCCGGATCGACTACACCCAGAACATCATCGGCAAGACGCTCGCGGTCCCCTACTCGCTCCGGCCCGCGCCGGGCGCCCCGGTGTCGACCCCGATCACCTGGGAGGAGCTCGACGATCCCGGGCTCCGCCCGGACGGCTGGACGATCCGGACGATCGGCCGGCGGCTCGCCGAGGTCGGCGACCTCTTCGCCCCGGTGCTCGAGGGCGGCCAGGACCTGCCCGCCTCGTGATGCGCCGGCCGCGCCTCCCCGCCACCCCCACCGGCCCCGCCCAGGCGCTCCTCCAGGGGCTCGCCGGGGGCGTGGCGCTCGCCGGGGTCGCGCTCGCCGCCGCCGCCGCCGCCCGCCTCGCCGGCGCCGACGCCAAGGCGGTCCTCGGCAACACCGCCCTCTTCCTCGGGATGGCGACCATGGGGATCGCCGCGCTCCTCGGCGGGGCGCGGCCGTCGCGGTGGATGGCGTACGGCCCGGGCGGCGGGGACCAGGCGCGCCGCCGCGCCTCCGCGCAGCCCGCGCCCGGCCGGGGCCTGCGGCGGCTCAGCGTCGCGGTCGCCGGCGCGGTCCCGTTCGTCCTCTCCGTCGTCCTCGCCGCGGCCCGGTAGAAGCACTTTGACGCGGCACGGCACGATCCGCCCATACAATGCTGAGCATGGCGGTCCTGCTCCTCAGCGCGACGATGCAGCCGCTCAACGTCATCAGCAAGCGGCGTCTCCTCATCCTGCTCGACAAGGAGCGGATCGCCCTTCTCGACGGCGAGGCCGAGCGCGAGGCGGAGGCCGCCTTACGCGAGCGGCGCCTCCCCCAGGGGATCGTGCTGGCCCGGCTGCTCCGCGCCGTCCACGTCCCCCGGCGGACGCTCCGCCCCAACCGCCGGAACCTTCTGCTCCGGGACGACATGACCTGCCAGTACTGCGGCGTCGGCGGTCCCGCATCGGAGCTGACCATCGACCACGTCGTCCCCGTGTCGCGCGGGGGCGCACCGAGCACCTGGGAGAACCAGGTGGTCGCCTGCAGGCGCTGCAACGGCCGCAAGGCGAACAGCCACCCCG
>DATKEY010000344.1:0-18152 GCA_035544475.1 Candidatus Dormiibacterota bacterium
CGCAGATTGGAGCGCACCGAGATGTTCATCCCGACGTACCCGGCGGCGCCGCTGAGCACCGCGCCGAGGACGAAGAGCACGCCGGTCTTCCAGCCCAGGGTGATGGTGAGGAAGACGGCGATGACAGCGCCGATGCCGGCGATGATCGTGTACTGCCGGTTGAGGTAGGCCGACGCGCCCTCCTGGATCGCCTGGGCGATCTGGCGCATCTTGTCGTCGCCCTCCGGCTGTCTCAGCACCCAGTAGATGAGGTAGACGGCATACAGGAGGGCGAGCCCACCGGCCAGTCCGATGGGCACGAGAACGTTGAGGGTCATGGGCACCTCGTCGGCGGTGGCGGCCGGCGAGAGGGCTTGGCGGCCGCGAACCGGGGGATTGTAGCCGCTCGGCGGCGTCGATCGCGCCGCGCCGGCGGGGCCCGCTGGTACCGTTCGCGGCCATGGTGGAGAGCCCCGGGGGAACCGTCATCGTCGCCGTCGGCGACGAGATCCTCGGCGGCTTCACCCTGGACACGAACTCGCACTGGCTCACCGGTCAGCTGCGCGAGGCCGGCTATCCGTGCGTGCGCATCGAGGTCGTCGCGGACCGCACCCCGCCGATCGTCGACGCGGTGGGCCGCGCCGTCGCCGACCCCGCGATCTCCCGCGTGCTCGTCTGCGGCGGGCTCGGTCCGACCCCCGACGACCGCACCCTCGAGGCGCTCGCCGACGCGCTCGGGCGCCCGCTGGAGGTGCACCCCGACGCCGAGGCCCACGTCCAGCGCGTCGTCGACCGGCTCCACGCGGCGGGCTGGATCGACAGCAATGCGCTGACCGCGCCGAACCGCAGGATGACGGTGGTCCCACGCGGGGCGACGGTGCTCACCAACCGCAGCGGCATGGCCCCCGGCCTCGCCTATCCCCTCCCCACCGGGGACGGCGCCGACCGCTGGCTGCTCGTGCTGCCCGGGGTCCCCCGGGAGCTGAAGCGGCTGTTCGCCGAGGAGATGCTCCCCGCCTACTTCCGCGACGGGACGGCGTCCACCGTCGCGGAGCTCCGCTACCGCTACGCGGTGGAGGCCGAGTTCTTCGAGCCCATGCGCCGGATCGAGGCGGAGTTCCCCGACGTCAGCGTCGGCTCCTACCCGCAGACCGAGACCCGCGAGCTCGTCATCCGGGTGCGTGGCGCCGACCCACGACGCGTCGAGGCCGCTCTCGAACGGATCCGGGAGCTACGACCGCCTCCGTAGCCGGGCCTGGAGCCGGACCGGGGATGCCCCGGTCCCGGCTCCGGACACGTCAGCCGGCCTGCTTCATGTTCCGGGCGCGAGGGCCCTTGGGGCTGTTGACGACGTCGAACGTCACCGCCTGACCCTCCTCGAGGGCGTCGAAGTCGACGGTGCTGAGCTCGGTGCGATGGAAGAAGACCTCGTTTCCGTCATCGGCGCGGACGAAGCCGAATCCGCGGTCGTGGATGATCTTCTTGATGCGGCCTTCGGGCACGAAGCTGTCCTCCGGGACGTGCTGACCACGGTTCGTCGACCCAGACGTGCTCTCGACCACGATGGGACGGCCTCGGTCAGCGCGAGACGCTGCGAGAGCATGCCGAGGGGTGGGCCGCGCCGCGCTCCCCGGGGATCAGTCCGGGCCTGCGGCGGCCGGCGCCTCGACCGAGGATACCAGCACCGGGCCTCTCGACGGCGCGGTCAGACCGGGCCGTCCCGTCCCGCGCCCGCCTCCGCGCCGCTGCCCTCCCGTTCGCGTCGCCACTCCGAGAGCAGGTCGCGGGCGCTGTCGGGAAGGGCCGCGTAGTAGCCCTCGGGGTCGAGCCGGGCGGGCCAGGGCTCCGCCGCCACCACCGCGGGCTCGCGCCGCGCCGCCGCCTCCCACACCTCGCCGCCGCGCTTCGTCTCGCCGTCGGAGCGGAGCAGCCCGTGGCGCCCCAACCAGGGGCGGCGGTCGTACGGCGCCGCCTCGACGACCCGGCCGGCGAGGTCGCACCACGCGGTCGCCTCCAGCCCCGAGACCCCCACCTCGCCGAGACGGGTGAGGAGGTCGCCGGCGTGGCGGGCGGCCGCGTCCTCGGCGACGGTCACCATGTCCTCGACCTCCTTCGTCCCCGGTGGCGGCGGGGTGGGCTCGCGCTCGACCGGGGACCCGGCGGCCACCCCGGTGACGACGGTGAGCGGCACGGGGTCGCCCCCGCCGGCGGCGAGCCGCAGGGCGAGCTGGGTGAGGAAGACGGAGGGTCCCGGGTCGAGCGGCTCGCCGAGCCCGAGGTGCTGCGGGGGGACGAGCACCCCGAGGGCGTCGAGGTGGGGGGCGAGCAGAGCCGGGCGCACCGCCCGGGCGACGAGCAGGTCGGCGGCGCCGAGGGTGAGCCGGCAGCGGTCGCCGCGGGCGTGGACCCGCTCGGCGATCAGCTCGACCCAGGCGACGAGCTGGGCGATCCGCCGTGGGCGCACCGTCGACGCCGGGTCGTGGCCGATGTCCCAGGCGACGACCGCGGGGTGGTTGGCGAAGGCGTCGAGCAGCGCCTCGAGCCAGACGACCGCCGCCTCCTGCATCAGCGGATCGGCGTAGGCGTCGCGGGGGCCGCCGGGCTCGACGTTGCCGTCACAGACGACCCGAACTCCCGGACGCGGGGCGGCGCGGTCGACCATGTAGCGCGGGAGCATCACGCAGTCGCCGAACGACTGCACGAAGAGCACCGGAACCACGCCGAGCGAGAGCCCGCGGGCGGCGTCGAGCAGCGTCTCGAGCTCGGCGAGCCGGTGGCGGCTGACCGCACGGTGCGAGGGCATGAAGGAGTCCCAGCCGAGGTGGACGCGGACCGCGGGGAACCCGGCGGCGCGAACCGCGGCGAGGTCGCCGGCCACCCGCGCCTCGGGGAACGCCTGCCAGAGATACGGGCCGGTCGTCGCGGGCCAGTAGGTGACACCCCAGAGCAGAGGATCGCCGGCGGCCGTGCTCCTCCCTCCTCAGAACGTGAAGAGGTCGATGCCACCGGCCACGTGGAGCACCTGGCCGGTGATGTAACGCGCCTCCGGCGAGCAGAGGAAGACGATCGCGCTGGCGACGTCCTCGGGCTCGCCCGGCGCGCGCATCGCGGTGCGCAGCACCATGCGGTCGTTCATCTTGGGATTGCCCATCCTGTAGGCCTCGGTCGCGATGATCCCGGGGGCCACGACGTTGGCGGTGATCCCGTAGCGCGCGCCCTCGAGCGCGGTGGTGCGCGCCAGGCCGACCATCGACGACTTGGTCGCGGAGTACGAGGCCTGGCCGAAGCCGCCGAGGCTGCCGGCCACCGAGGACATGAAGACGATCCGCCCCCACGCGTTCTGGCGCATGTGAGCGAACGCCGCCTTGGTGCAGTTGTAGGCGCCGGTGAGGTTGACGGTCACGTCGCGGTCCCAGAGCTCGTCGGACTGGGACTCGATCTGGGCGACGTGGTCGAGGGTGGCGGCGTTGTTGACGAGGATGTCGAGCGACCCGAACTCGGCGACCACCTGCTCGAAGACGTCGCGCACCTGAGCACGGTCGGTCACGTCCATCTTGATCGCCGCCGATCGCCGTCCCATCGCGCGGATCTCCTCGCTGGTGCGCTCGGCGTAGACGACGTTCTGCGAGGTGAAGAGCTGGGCGAGCGCCGACTGGGCCCGCTCCGCCGAGCGCTGGAGCTCGGGGTCGCTCTCGATGAGGATGTCCGTGACGACGACGTCGGCGCCGGCGCGCGCGAGCGCGAGGCAGTCGGCCCGGCCCAGGCCACGCGACCCCCCGGTGACCACCGCGACCTTGCCGGTGAGCTCGAACATGGGCCCCTCCGCCGCAGGACTGATGAACAGCCCCGCATTATGCTCACGAGGCCTCGGCCAGCTTCTGCCTCCCCGCGGCTCGGCGCTCGCCGAGCACGTAGCGGCTGATCACCAGGCGCTGGATCTCGGCCGTGCCCTCCCAGATCTGATAGATCTTGGCGTCGCGCATGAAGCGCTCGACCGGGTACTCCTTGATGTACCCGTAGCTGCCGAGGACCTGGACGGCGTCGACGGTGACCCGCATCGCCATGTCGCCCGCGAAGAGCTTGGCCATCGAGCCCTCGCCGCGGGCGAGGGGGATGCCGTTCTCCGCCATCCAACCGGCGCGCCAGGCGAGCAGCCGGGCGGCGTCGATCTCGGTGGCCATGTCGGCGAGCTTGAAGGCGATGGCCTCGTGCTTGGCGATCGGCTTGCCGAACTGCTCGCGCTCGAGCGAGTAGTCGCGGGCGAACTCGAAGGCGGCGCGCGCGATGCCGATGGCGCCGATGGCGACCGCCGGCCGGGTGGCCTCGAGCATGAGCATCGCGCCGATGGCGCCGGGACCGGTCGCGTTGCCGTCCTTGTCGAAGCCGAGGCGTGCGTCGTCGGCGACGAAGCAGTCCTCGAAGATCACCTGGGCGGTGTGCGAGGCGCGCACCCCGAGCTTGCGCTCCTTGCGGCCCTGGCGCATCCCCGGGTTGTCCTTCTCGATGACGAAGCCGGCGATGCCCGCCGGGCCGGCGTTGCGGTCGGTGGTGGCGAAGGCGACCTGGAGGTCGGCGATGCCGCCGTTGGTGCAGAACTGCTTGGTGCCGTTGAGGACGTAGCCGCCGTCGACCTTGGTCGCGGTGGTGCGCAGCGCGAGCGAGTCCGAGCCGGAGTCCGGCTCGGTGAGCCCCATCGCCGCGATCCGCAGGGTCTTGGGGTCGCAGAGCTGGGAGATGTAGCGCTCCTTCTGCTCCTCGGTCCCCATGGCGATGATCCCCGCCCCGGCGAGGCCGCTGGCGAGGATCGAGATCGCCATCCCGGCGTCGCCCCAGGTGAGCTCCTCGGCGAGGATCAGCTCGCTGATCCGGTCGAGGCCGCCGCCGCCGTACTCGGCGGGGAACATCGCCGTCGGGCCGATCCCGATCTCGTGCGCCTTGCGCATGACCTCCCAGGGGGTCTCCTCGCGCTCGTCGAAGTAGTCCGCCTGGGGCCGCATCTCCTTCTCGGCGAACTCATGCACGAGGGCGCGGATCTCCTCCTGCTCCGGGGTGAGGCTGAAGTCGAGTGGCATGTCTCAGGACCTCGAGCGGTCGAGCCGGATCTCGGCGCGGCCGTGGGTGAGCACGCGGTCGCCACGGTCGGAGACGGCCTCGAGGGAGAGCGCCGCGACGCCTCGCTCCTCGTCGACCTCGACGACGGTGCCGGTGCAGGTGATGGTGTCGCCGGCGAGGAGCGGCTTGCTGAAGCGGCAGCCGATCGAGGCGACCCGGTCTGATCCGCCCGCCCAGCGGGCGACGGCGTCGGTGAGGATGCCGAGCTCGAGCAGGCCGTGGGCGATGGTCCCCGGCAGCCCCACGCTCCGCGCGAACTCCTCGTCGACGTGGATGGGGTTGTGGTCACCCGAGGCGTCGGCGTAGGCGTCGATCTGCGCCTGGGTGACGAGGCGGCTGAGCGGGGTCATGACGTCGCCGGCACGCACCGTGCCCACCGCGCTCACCTCGATCCGCTCGCCCGCACGACGAGCAGGGCGCGGCCGCTGCACACCGGACGGTCGTCGCGGGTCGCCTCGAGGTCGATCTCGACGAAGGTCATCCCCCGCCGCTCCTGGACCGAGGCGATCCGCGCCTGGGAGTCGACCACGTCGCCGGGCCGCACCGGCTCGTGGAAGCTGAACTGCTGCTCACCGTGGATGAGCCCGGCGAGGTCGATGCCGACCTCGCGGTCCCCGAAGAGGCGGCCGAGGGTGGGGAACAGGCAGTACACCGCCGCGAACGTCGGGGGGACGGCGTCGGGCTCGACCACGGGATCGGCGCCGGCGATCGCGCCGGCGAAGGCCCGGGCCCGCTCGGCCTCGATGACCATGCCGGGGGCCCGGTAGACACGGCCGACGTGGCTGGCATCCGGCATCAGGCACCTCCCTCACGGGAACTCTTGCGGCTGCGGCCGCGAGGATGCCACGTCACGACGACCTCCCCCACTGCGACCTCCGGATCAGAAAGTTGACATCCATGTCAACATCGTCACCGGCCAATGTAACGCAGTGCGCCATGGGTGTCAACGAAGCTCGCAGCCGATCTCGTCGGGGCGGTTCCAGTTCACGAAGCAGCGCGCCAGGGGGTCGAGCGGACGCCAGCCGGACTCGGGGACGATCGCGACCGGCAGGCCCGCGAGCGCATCGCGCAGCTTCCGCTCGCCGCGGTCGAGCGCCGCCCCGAGCGGCGCCTCGGCGCGGGCCCGCAGGGCGAGGGGCAGCGGCTCGATCCCGTTCGGACCGGCGCAGCAGGCGGCCAGCAGGTCGGGCTCGGCGCGCAGGCGCGCGAGCAGCATGTCCACCACCGCCGGGACCAGGGTGGGCATGTCGCAGGCGACCGCGACCGCGAGCGGGGTGCGCACCGCGCGCAGCCCGGCGACGACGCCGGCGAGCGGCCCGGCTCCGGGGACGGCGTCGGCGACGGCCCGCGCCTCGAGAGCGGGCACCGGGCGGCCGGCGACGACGACCTCGGCGACGAGCGCCCCGAGCGCCTCCACCGGGCGCAGCCCGAGCGCCCTCCCCTCCACCTCCAGCGTCGCCTTGTCCCGGCCCATCCGCCGGCTGCGCCCGCCGTTGAGCAGGACGAGGCTGACGTCGGAGCTCATCCCAGGCGGATGAGGGCGAAGGCCTCCGCCGCCGCCAGCCCGTGGGGGGCGCCGATCTCGGCCGCGCGCCTGGGGATGAACTCGTGGAGGCGGTCGTCCGTGATCTGGCTGCGGTGCTGACGCAGCGCCTCGATCTTCCGTTCCAGGGTGGACGAGATGTCGACGAGGCACGTGGGCTCGCTCGGGTTGGAGACGAAGACCTGGGCGACCTTGTGCGGCTGAAGACCCGCCTCGACGAGCTCGGGGAAGACGAGCGGATCGCGAGCGGAGGGGTAGACGGCGTCGAGCGCGACCTCGCCGATGGCGCGGTGGTCCGGGTGGTTGATGTACTGGGGGCCGAAGCGGCGGGTCGGGTCGGGGCACAGCACCGCCTCGGGACGTACCTGGCGGATCACCCGCACGACGTCGCGGCGGAGGTCGAGCGTCGCCTGGAGGGTGCCGTCGGGATGACCGAGGAAGATGACCTCCTCGACCCCGAGCACCCGGGCGGCGGCCCGCTGCTCGGCGATGCGCTGCTCGGCGACCTCGCGAGGGTCGCGGGACGGGTCGGAGGTGCCCTTGTCGCCGTCGGTGCAGACACAGTACGCGACCCGGGCGCCCGCGTCGGTCCAGCGTGCGACCGTCCCTCCCGCGGAGAACTCGGCGTCGTCCGGGTGTGCCATCACCACCAGCAGGGACGCGGGTGCCGGCGGATCGATGACCACGACCGGGGAGTGTAGGCCTGGTCGGCGGCGGGACGGCCCCGCCGCCATCGGAGAAGGTCGTCAGATGGCCCGGGAGAGGGACTGTGTCCGGTGGAAGCGCACCCGGCACTGGTCACAGCGGAAGACCAGCCGCAGCCCGAGCCGCCCGATCACGAAGGGATCGCGACTCTGACAGTTCGGACAGACGGCGTGCAGTTGCGCATACTCCGCGGGGACATTGCGGAGGGGCAGTTCCACCGGCTTGTACTTCCTCATGGCGCCTCCCCGTACTCGCTCGGTGCCCCCTCCTCGGCGGGGCGCCTCCTCCGCGACATTTTAGCAAGGCCCTGATACTTGTGGTGTCACAAATAGCATCGAATGCACCATCCCATGAAATTCTGACCACATTGACGGGAACGTCGCGGACGGTGCCCGCGGAGCGTCAACGTTCCGAACGACCCCCGGGTCGCCCACCCTCGTCGCCGCCACCGCCACGGCCCGGGCGGGCCCGCAGGCGCGCGAGCGGGGAGCGGGAGAAGAGGCGGAACTCGCTGAGCAGGTGCTGGCGGCGGCGCTCGCGGTGGTGGTCGGCGCGGAGCACCGAGAAGAGCTCGGGACGGCTCGCGCGGATGTCGCCGATCGCCGCCCGAACATAGACCGCGGCGAGGCTGGCGGCCGGCACCGCGAAGAGCGCACCGAGGAAGCCCGCGACCTCGACGCCCGCGAAGAGGGCGAGCAGCGCGATCAGCGGATGGAGCTGGACGAACCGCGCCTGGATGCGCGGCGCGAGCACATAGCCCTCGACGAAGTGGATGCCGAGGAAGAGCACGAGGGTCCCGAACATCAGCAGCGGGCTGACGGTGGCGGCGAGGAGCAGCGCGACGGCGCCGCCGACGAAGGGACCGACGATGGGGATGAGCTCGAAGACGCCGGCCGCGAGGCCGACGACGAGCGGGAAGGGCACGCCGATGAGCGCGCAGCCGGTGCCCGCGAGGGTGCCGATCATCAGCGCGAGGAGCAGCTGGGCGCGCACGTACCCGCCGACCACCACGCCCATCGCATCGAGCGCGAACTCGGTGTTCGCGCGCAGGCGCGCGGGGAGCAGGTGGAGGAGGCCCGCGCGCAGCCGGTCTCCGTCCTTGAGCAGCCAGAAGGCGACGACGAAGACGATGACGACGTCGAGGACGGCGCTCAGGGTGCCGGTGAGGCTGCTGAGCAGGAGGCTCGAGAGCTGTGAGGAGATCGAGCGGTCGCTGCTCGCGATGTCGAGCCCGCTGACCGGGATGTTGCGCTCCTTGAGGAACGACGTGAGCCGGGTCAGCTGCGACTGGGCGCGGCTCACCAGGCGCGGGATCTCCCCCGCGAGGGTGCGCGCCTCGGTGACCACCGGCCCGGCGACGAGGTAGACGAGGAGCGCGATGACCACGATCCCGCCGAGGAGCGTGACGAGAATGGCGACGGTGCGCGGCACCCGCAACCAGCGCACCAGCGCATCGACCGCCGGCCCGGCGATGTAGGCGACGACTCCGCCGAAGATCACGTAGAGGATCACCGTCAGCACGCCGCGCGCCACCGAGCCCGCGATCACCAGCAGCTGGTAGGCGAGCACCACGGTGCCGGTCATCGCCGCCGTGCGGATCCACCACCACGTCGAACGCCGCAGTCGCGCACCGCTCAGCGGCTGCCGCGGACGGAGCTCCACGTCCTGGCCGGGGCGCTCGCCGGCCGCGGGGACCGCCGGCGGGACGGGACGGACGGGCTCGGCGCTCACGAGCGCATCATGCGCGCGTGACGCTCCGCTTGCACGATTGCACGATTCACCACAAGTTCTGAGTGCACTTATACAACATAACGGCCGTTAACAAAGGGGGCAGAAGCCACCGGCCCACCCGCATTTCGCTTTGACACCCCGGATCGTGCTCTGCTAGCCTCGCGCCCAATATTCCGGCGGCCCCCCTCTCGGACTGCCGGAGCGGCAGTCCAACCTGGGTGGTTGAAGGGAACCCTATTGCCGGTGCGTGATCGACTCCTGCGCCACGCCTGCGCAGCGGTGGCAGCGCTGGCGATTCCCCTCCTGGTGCCGAGGGCCGCAGCCCACCTCCCCTCACTGTCGGTGAGAGCGGACGTCGACGGCAGCGCTGCCCGGACCGGGGCCACGGTGGTTCACCCACCCCTCTCGGTCATCGACAACGAGCGGCCCGCGCAGACCATCAGGGTCGCGGCCGGAGACAACCTCCAGAGCCTCGCCGCCTCCTTCCACGCCGACCCCGGCGCCATGCGCTGGGCCAACGGCCTCGTCGACCAGTCGCAGCCGCGTGCCGACACCCCGCTGCTCATGCCCCCGGGTCCCGGCGCGCTGGTGCAGGCCCGTCCCGGGGAGCTGCCCAGCCACCTCGCCGACCGCCTCGGGCTCGATCCCCGGGTGATCCTCGACTACAACAGCCTCCACAGCGACAGCCCGCTGCCCCAGAACACCTGGATCCAGGTGCCCCAGGCGGCCGCCCCGGCGGGCTCGGTCCCCTCGAGCGCGGTGGTCCCGCTCCCGACCGGTGTCCCCGGCGTGTCGGCGGCGCAGCTGTCCCACGGGATCAACCCGCGCTTCCCGTGGGGGCAGTGCACGTACTACGTCTCCAGCCGCCGCAACGTCCCCTGGGACGGCGACGCCTGGAGCTGGTACTCGCGCGCCCGCGCCTACGGCAGGCCCGAGGGCAAGGTGCCCGTGCAGGGCGCGATCCTGGTGATGTGGGGGAGCTGGTACGGCCACGTGGCCTACGTCGAGCGGGTCAACCCCGACGGCAGCTTCGTCGTCTCGGAGATGAACGTGAAGGGCGTGGGCGTCCGTGACGAGCGCACCATGACCCTCAAGGACATCCCGCTGATCGGCTTCATCTACTGAGCCCCGACTTCGACCTCGAGGACCCCTCCGTCTACACGGGGACGGGGCACAACCGCGCCCTCGGCCTGGTCGTCGACGGCGTCTCCCCCGACCGGGTGCTCGCCCACCTCACCGTCGAGGAGCACCACCTCCAGCCCTTCGGCATCGTCCACGGCGGCGTCTATGCCGCGATCGCCGAGGCCATCGCGAGCATCGGCGCGACCATCAACGCGGCGGGCAAGGTCCCAGGATCGGCGGTCGTCGGCCTCGACAACCACACCACCTTCATCCGCGCCACCCGCCTCGGCACCGAGATCCGCGCCGAGGCGACCCCGAGGCAGGCCGGGAGGCGCACCCAGTCCTGGGACGTCTCCATGCGCGACTCACAGGGCCGCGAGGTCGCGATCAGCCGGGTCCGGCTCCTGGTCCAGCCCCTGGCGGACCTGCCGCACGGCCCGACTGGCTAGGCGCCTCCCGCCGGACGACCTACCCCGCGAACCGGTACCCGATCCCCGGCACGCTGTGGATGTACGTGGGCTTGTCGGGCTCGGGCTCGATCTTCCTGCGTAGCCGGTAGACGTGGGCGTCGACGGTGCGGGTCTCGATCTCCACCTCGTAGCCCCACACCCGGCGGAGGAGCTCGCCGCGGCTCATCACCTGGCCGGGCCGGGAGGCGAGGAGCGCGAGGAGGTTGAACTCGGTGAGGGTGAGGAGCACCTCCTCCCCGTCGCGGAAGACCTGGCGGCGGCCGAGGTCGATGATCAGCCCGGTGAACTCGAAGCGGTCGCGGGGGGTCTCCTGGGGGGTGATCTCGGCGCGCCGGAGGTGGGCGCCGATCCGGGCCATGAGCTCGCGGACCTCGAAGGGCTTGGTGACGTAGTCGTCGGCGCCGAGCTCGAGGCCCACCACCACGTCGATGGTGTCCGCCTTGGCGGTGAGCATGATGATCGGGACCCGGGAGCCGTCCGCCCGGAGCCGGCGGCAGACGTCGAGGCCGCTCATCCCGGGGAGGTTGACGTCGAGGATCACCAGGTCGGGGCTGCTCTCGCGCGCCATCTCCAGACCCTCGGTGCCGTTGCCGGCCTCGATCAGGGTGTGGTTCTGGGCCGAGCATGCGAGCCTGACCACCTCACGGCTGGGTTGATCGTCCTCGACGATGAGGATGGTCTTGCCCGCATTGCTGCTCATGGACGCCCCGCCTCCAGGAAGCTGGTGATACGACGGACGAATTGTGCGACTTCGATGGGCTTGGTGATGTAGGCGGCGCAGCCGGCGGCGAGGGCCTCCTGCTCGTCCCCCTTCATGGCGTGGGCGGTGAGGGCCACCACCGGGATCCGGGCCGTCTTGGGGTCGGATTTGAGCATGCGGGTGAGGGTGATGCCGTCGAGGCCGGGCAGCTTGACGTCCATGAGGACCAGATCGTAGAGCTCGGTGCGAGCCTTCTCCAATCCCTCGTTGCCGTCGGTCGCCACGTCGACCCGGAAGCCGTTGCCGTTGAGGACCATCCTGGTCAATTCTCGATTGCTCGCGTTGTCCTCGATCAGGAGGATGCGGTTGCGGGCGTGCCCGTTGTCGCCCTCGACCCCGAGCAGGGGGATGCGGAAGGTGAAGACCGAACCGTGCCCCCGCCCGCTCTCGACCGAGATCGTGCCCCCGTGGAGCTGGACGAGGCGGCGGGTGAGCGACAGCCCGAGGCCGGTGCCCTGGGTCTGGCGGGTGGCCTCGCCATCGACCTGGAAGAACTCGGTGAAGATCAGCTCCTGGTGCTCCGGGGCGATGCCGACCCCGGTGTCGCCGACCTCCACCACCAGCTCGGGGCCGGCGGCCCGCGCGTGCACCCACACCTTGCCGCCCGCGGGGGTGAACTTGATGGCGTTGCTGAGCAGGTTGTACATCACCTGCTTGAATTTGCTCTTGTCGGCACGAACTTCCAGGTCCGGAGGCTGGATGTCGTCGCTGAGGGTCAGGTCGCGCCGCTCGCTGAGCGAGCGGATCACGTTCCGCACCTCCCTGAAGGCCGCGGACACCGCGAACGTCTCGTAGGAGAGCTCCATCCGCCCCGCCTCGACCTTGCTGAGGTCGAGGACGTCGTTGACGAGCTCGAGCAGGTGCCGCCCCGAGGTGTGGATGTTCTCCAGGCACTCCTGGCGCTGCTGGGGGCTGAGGTCCCCGACCAGGTTGTCCTTGAGGATCTCGCTGAAGCCGAGGATGGCGTTGAGCGGGGTGCGCAGCTCGTGGCTCATGTTGGCGAGGAACTCGCTCTTGTGGCGGCTGATCTCCCGGATCTGGGTGTTCGCCACCTCGACCTCGCGCTTCTGGAGCTCGATCTCCGCGAGCTGTTCCTTCTGCTGGGCGTAGAGCCGGGCGTTGTCGATGCTGATCGCCGCCTGGTTGGCGATGATCCCGACCATCGCCTGCTCGAGGCTGGTGAAGGGCTGGACCGAGCGCCGGGCGAGGCAGAGGGCGCCGACCTGGTGACGGGGCGACTCGAGGGGCATGACCAGGGTCGAGCGGGGGGCGTAGGCGAGGTCCAGGGTCTTGAAGCGCTGGTCCTTGGTGGCGTCGTCGACCGCGACGGTGGTCCGGTGCTTGACCGCCCAGCCGACGATCCCCTCGCCCACGTCGAACCGGGCCACCTTGCCGACGCTCTCGACGTAGGGGAACGTGGCCATGGCCGCGAGGGTTCGCCCCTCGGGATCGGCGAGGAAGACCGTGGCAGCGTCGCAGGCGACCAGCTGCGAGGTCGCCTTGAGCATGAAGTCGATGGTCTCCTTCAGCTCGAGCGACGAGGTGAAGAGGGTCCCCACCTGCCCCAGCAGGTCGACAATGACCTTGTCATCCATCCGACCGGCGAGTATACGGGACGATCTGCCGAATTCAGACAAGCTGAGACAGTCGCCCGTCTGCGACCTCTGTCAGGGCCGTCTGTGGGGGCCGTCGGCGGTCAGCCCTGGCGGGCCTTGAGCTCCTCGATGACCTGGCCGACCACCTTGAGGCCGTCGCCGACGATGCCGAGGTCCGCGAGCTTGAAGATCGGCGCCTCGGCGTCCTTGTTGATGGCGACGATGTTCTTCGCCCCCTTCATCCCGACGGTGTGCTGCATCGCGCCGCTGATGCCGACGGCGATGTAGACGGTGGGCTTCACCGTCTTGCCGGTCTGGCCGACCTGCATCGCATAGGGCACCCAGCCGGCGTCGACGACCGCCCGGCTGGCGCCCACCGCCCCGCCGACGAGGGAGGCGAGCTCCTCGAGGAGGGCGAAGTTCTTGGGGTCGCCGAGGCCGCGGCCGCCGCTGATCACCACCGGCGCCTCCTCGAGCTTGGGTCCGGTCGCCTTGTCGACCACCCGCTCCACCACCCGGGCGGCGCGGTGCTGGTCGGCGATCGGGAGCTCGATCGGGACGATCGTGGGGGCGCCGCCGCCCGAGGGCTCGGCGGCGAAGGACTTGGGCCGGATCAGGGCGATCGCGGGGCGGGCGTCCTCGAACCGGGTGCCGACCATCTGGCTCGCCCCGAAGATCGAGCTCCCCACGGTGATCCCGCCGTCGACGCCGACGTCGAGGCCGTTGGAGATCACCGGGACGTCGAGCTTCGCCGCCAGCCGGCCGGCGATGTCGCGGCTCGAGTAGGTGGTCGGGAAGAGGATGAGGTCGGGCGAGTGCTGGCCGGCGAGGGCGGCGAGAGCGTCGGCGCCGGGACCGCCGAGCAGCAGGTCGGCGTAGGCGGCGTCGGTGCCGGCGTAGACGGTGGTGGCGCCGTGGGCGCCGAGGGCCGCGGCGGCGGACCCCGCCTCCGGGCTGAGGCAGACCGCCTCGACGGTGTCCCCGAGGCTGCGCGCCTTGGTGAGCAGCTCGAGCGCGGCGGTGATCGGCTGTCCGTCGAGGACCTCCGCGAAGACCCAGACCCTGTTCAGTGCCATGGCTCAGATCACCTTCCTGGAGGCGAGGAACTCGACCACCCGGTGGGCGCCGGTCCCGTCGTCCTCGACGATCTCGCCGGCCGCGCGCTCCTCGGCGGGGACGACCGAGACGATCGTCTGTCGCGCGCTGACGGCGCCGAGGCCGAGGTCGGCCACCGTCAGCCGGTCGACCGGCTTCGACTTGGCGGCCATGATCCCCTTCAGCGAGGGGTAGCGGGGCTCGTTCACCCCGGCGGTGACGCTCACCACCGCCGGCAGGTCGGCCTCGACCCGGTCGTAGCCGGCCTCGGTCTGCCGCCGCACCTTGAGCGTCGAGCCGTCGCTCTCGATCGCCTTCGCGAAGGTGACCGCGGGGACGCCGAGGTACTCGGCCACCGCCTGGGGCACGACCCCCGTGTAGCCGTCGGTCGACTCGGTCGCCGCGATCACCAGGTCGAAGCCCTCGCGCCGGATCGCCGCGGCGAGCACCTTGGCGGTGGTCAGCGCGTCGGCGCCGGCGAGCGCCGGATCGGTGACGAGCACCCCCTTCGCCGCCCCCATCGCGAGCGCCTTGCGGATCGCGTCCAGCCCCTTCTCGGGGCCCATGGAGACCACGGTGACCTGGCCGCCGTGGGCCTCGGCGAGCTGCAGCCCGGCCTCGATGCCGAACTCGTCGCCGGGGTCGAGGACGACCTCGACGCCGTCGCGCTTGAGGTTGTGGGTGGTGGGGTCGAGCCGGCCCACCGAGTTCGGATCGGGGACCTGCTTGACACAGACGACGACGTTCATTCGCGCTCCCTGCTTCCTCGGCCACGACCCGCCACGCCGGCCGGCGGCCGCCCCGGAACGGGTGGCGCTACTCTACAAAATCGGTTCTGCGGAACCGCCTCACTGCGCCGGCGGGCCCTTCGCCCCCTGGGGGAGCGGCGGCAGGTAGGGCGCCGGGTCGACGGGGTTGTGGTCGACCCTGACCTCGAAGTGGGTGTGAGGACCGGTGGAGTTGCCGGTGCTGCCGAGCATCCCGATCAGCTGTCCCTGGTGCACGGTGTCGCCGGGGTGGACGGCGAAACTCTCCAGGTGGCCGTACAGCGTGAAGGTGTGGCTGTCGTGGGCGATGATCACGTGGTTCCCGTAGCCCTGGTCGCTGCGCGACGCGGCGACCACCACTCCGTCGGCGGCGGCGTAGACGGGATGGCCCATCGGCGCGGCGAGGTCGATCCCGGTGTGGAAGTGGGGATAGCCGAACCACGACGGCTCGAAGGGATAGCCGCACGGGCCCCAGTACTGGGTGATCTCCGAGCCGGGGACCGGCCAGAGGAAACGCGCCTGCCCGGGGGGGACCGGCTTGTCGGCGCCGACGATGAGGTGGTGCTGATAGTAGTACTCGCCCTCGTCCCAGGCCGCCTGCTCGGCGGCGAGGATGGCGCGGTCGATCTCCTGCACGCGCAGGTCGGCGATCGCCTGAGCGAGGGCGGCGTCCTGGGCGTCGGCGGCGATGATCTCCGCGTTCGCGGCGGTGATCCCGTCGCCGAGCTTCGCGATCAGCGCCTGCTCCTTGCCGATCTGATCCTTGAGCTGCCGCTCCTGGTCGGCGAGCTGCGCGGCCTCGTGCTGCGCCGCCTCGCCGTCCGCGGCGGCCGTCGCCGCTGCTGCGGCGGCCCCGGCGACGTCGTCCTTGACCTGGCGGACCAGCTCGGTGCCGCGGTCGGTGAGGTGGCTGAGGATGGCCGCGCGGGAGAGCAGCTCGCCGAATGAGTCGCTGCTCACGAGGTACTCGAGAAAGTTCTCGGCGTGCACATAGCGACTGCGCACGAAGGCGGCGAGCAGCGCCTTGTCGGCGACCGCCTGCCGCTCGAAGGCGGCCTGCCGCGCCCGGGCGTCACGCTCGCGGACGACGTCCTCGCGATACGCCTTCTCGGCGGCGGCGATCTGCTTGATGGTCTCGGTGATCGCCTTGCGGTTGGCGTCGATCAGCGCGGCGAGGCTCTGCTGCTGGTCGCTCGCCGCCTGGACCTCGCCGCTCAGCTTCTTCTTGGTGGCGTCGATCGCCGTCTTGCGCTTCATCGCCTCCTGGAGCTGCGCGTCCAGGGAGTCCGGCGGCGGGGACGGGGCCGGGGTCGCCCGGGCGGTCGCCCTCGGGGGCACGCCGCGGGCGGCCACCGTCGGCACCCCCGCGGCCACGAGGACGAGCGCGAGCGGGATCGCGGCGTGGCGCCGCCGCAGCCCCGAGAGCCTGCCGGCGCGCCGATTCCCCCCCGGCCTCCGGTCGTCCATCGGTACCCGCCTTCCCTGATTCCTTCCTGAGGGCCTGGTCGCCTCCGACCGGTCGGTGGGCTCCGTCCCGGTAGACTCGGCCGATGCAGAAGAAGCAGTACTCCGCACCGGCACAGGTGATCGACCCTTCGGTCAAGTATGAGGCAACCATAACAACCGACAAGGGTGACATTGTTCTCGCTCTCGACCCGTCGCGCGCGCCGAAGTCGGTGAACAACTTCATCTTCCTGGCTCGAGACGGCTTCTACGACGGCCTGACCTTCCACCGCGTCGTGGACGATTTCGTCATCCAGGCCGGATGCCCCGAGGGCACCGGACGCGGTGGCCCCGGCTATCGCTTCGAGGACGAGCCGGTCGAGGGGGAGTACATCGCCGGCGCGCTCGCCATGGCCAACGCCGGGCCGAACACCAACGGCTCGCAGTTCTTCATCTGCACCGTCGACGACCGCCACAAGCTCGCCAAGTCCTACAACCTCTTCGGCCAGGTGGTGAAGGGGATGGACGTGGTGGGCCAGATCCGCCAGGGCGACGTGATGCGCTCGGTCACCATCAGCGAGGCGTAGGGGACGCGCATGGCCCCGGGTCTGCTCGCCGTCCACGCCCACGCCGACGACGAGACCATCACCATGGGCGGCACCCTCGCCCACTACGCCTCGCTCGGAGTGCGCACCGCAAACGTGTGCTGCACCGACGGCAGGCTGGCGACGATCGTCGATCCCACCATGGTCGAGGAGGAGGTGCGTCCCCGCCTCGGCGAGGTGCGCCACGCCGAGCTCACCGAGGCCTGCGCGATCCTCGGCGTCGGCGAGCTCCACTGGCTCGGCTACCACGACTCCGGGATGGTGGGTGAGCCGTCGAACCGGGAGCCCGACAGCTTCTGGATGACCCCCCTCGACAGCATCGTCGAACGCCTGGTGGGGATCATCCGCGAGTTCCGCCCCGACGTCGTCGTCACCTACGACGCCCACGGCGCGTACGGGCATCCGGACCACGTCCAGGCCCATCGGGCCACCCTCCTCGCGGTCGAGGCGGCGCAGCACCCCCGGGTCTACCCCGAGGTGGGCAAGCCGTGGCGGGTGTCGAAGCTCTACTACACCGCGTTCGCCCGCTCCTCGGTCCTGAAGATCATCGAGTTCTCGCGGATGGCGGGGATGGAGAGCCCGTTCGGCGACGATCCCGAGGCGGTCGAGTTCGGCACCCCGGACGAGCTGATCACCGCCCGGATCGACTGCAGCGAGCAGATCGCCATCAAGCGGCGCGCCCTGCAGGCCCACCGCAGCCAGATCAGCGCCGACTTCCCGCTGATGCGGGTGCCCGAGGAGATCCTCCGCGAGCACTTCCCGACGGAGCACTACAGCCTCGCGCTGTCCCACGTGCCGGTGAACCCGCCCGAGGACGACCTCTTCGCGGGGATCGCCGGCTAGCCGTTCGGCGTCGTCGCGGCGCCCTCCGGCAGCGCGGGCGCGGGCGCGGGGAGGATCTTCACGCCCGGCGGGACCGCGGGCGCCGTGGCGATGAGCCCGTCGGCGACCGCGAGCACCGGGACGCTGCCGCCTCCGGCGAGCTCGAAGACGTAGACCGGGACCAGCCAGGCGACGCCAGTGCCGCTCACCGGGGTCCCCCAGGCCAGACCGAGATGCACGCCGGTCACGGTGAGGACGGTGACCGGGATCTGGGCGGGGGGCGCCGGGACCGGCGCGCCCTTCGTCGGCAGCGGCACCGGTGCGATCGGAGACGCGGGGGCGACCGGGGCCACCCGCACCGGGGGTGCCGCCACCACCGGCGGCACTGAGCCGGCGCTCGAGG
>DATKEY010000345.1:0-7101 GCA_035544475.1 Candidatus Dormiibacterota bacterium
TCTTCCTTCTGGCCCGGATCAAGGAGGCTCGTGACCGCGGCCTGTCGACCGCAGAGGCAGTGTCAACCGGGCTCGAGCACACCGGCGGCCTGGTGACGGCTGCCGCCGGGCTCTTCTGCGTCGCGATCGGGGTCTTCGCCACATCGAGCATCGTCTTCATCAAGGAGCTCGGAGTCGGTACCGCTCTGGCCGTGCTGGTTGACGCAACCATCGTCCGCGCCCTCTTGGTGCCGTCTCTCATGGCCCTACTCCGACACTGGAACTGGTGGGCGCCGCGCTCACTGCGCGCGTTCCATCGCCATCTACACCTCGATAAGCCAGCTGAACAACACGAGCCGGCACTGGAGGTGGCGTGATGACACGGCGGTGGCAACGCCGCAGCGGGGTGGGGGCATATCGCCTTCAGATGCGCCCCCTGGAGCCGACGGGGAGGTTCGAACTCCCGGCCTGCCGCTTACGAGGCGGCTGCTCTACCACTGAGCTACGTCGGCTTGAGGCTCCCGGGGCCGCCCATCCTATCAACGCACCCCCGGCGCGGCGGGGAGGCGTGACACGACCTCGACGATCGACTCGGCGACCGCCTCGACGAGGAGGTCGGCCTGGGCGTCGGTCATCACCAGCGGCGGGTTGATCACCACGACGTCGCCGAGGGGGCGGACGATCACGCCGCGGCGGCGGGCGGCGAGGATGACCTGGCGTCCCACCCGCAGAGCCGGGTCGAAGGGCCGGTCGAGGGTGCCGCCGCCGAGCTCGATGCCTGCCATCACCCCGCAGCGGCGGACCTCGGTGACCCCGGGGATGCCGGCCACCTCGGCGAGGCGGTCGCCGAGGCGGTGGCCGAGGGCCCGGCCGCGCTCGAGGGTGCCCTCCTCCTCGAAGAGGGCGAGCGACGCCCGGGACACCGCGCAGGCGAGCGGGTTGGCGGTGAAGGTGTGCCCGTAGTAGAGGGTGCGGTGCTCCGGATAGGGGGCGGTGAACAGATCGAAGAGCTCCTCGCCGACGAGGGTGGCGGAGAGCGGGAGGTAGCCGCCGCTCAGGCCCTTGCCGAGGGTGAGGATGTCCGGCTCGATGCCCGCTCCCCCGGAGGCGAAGAGGTCGCCGGTGCGGCCGAAGCCGGTCGCCACCTCGTCGCAGACGAGGAGCGCGCCACAGCGCCGTGCCTCCGCGGCGACGGCCCGCAGCCAGTCGTCCGAGTGGGGCCAGATGCCCGCCGCGCCCTGCACCCGCGGCTCGATCACGATCGCGGCGAGCAGGTCGCCGACCTCCGCGGCAACGCGCCGCACCTCCGCCAGCGACGACCGCTCCGCGGCCTCCGTGGACCCGCCCTGCCGCGCCCGAACCAGCTGCGGCGGCGGCACCCGCACCACGTCGAAGAGGAGCGGATCGAGGCCGCGATGGAAGGGCTCGGAGCGTCCGACGCTCACCGCGCCGGCGGTGTCGCCGTGGTACCCGTCCTCCAACGAGAGGAAGCGGATGCGGCGCCCCTCGCCGCGGCGGAGCTGGGCGAGCAGGGCGACGCGCAGCGCCACCTCGACCGCGGCGGCGCCGGCCTCGGAGTAGAAGACGCGGGTCAGCCGCCCCGGGGCGACCGCGGCGAGCTCGGCGGCGAGGCGGGCTCCGGGCTCGTGGGTCTGGCCGAGGAAGGTCGCGTGCGCGATCCGCCCCGCCTGCTCGCGGAGCGCGGCGTCGAGACGTGGATGGGCGTGGCCGTGGACGTTCGCCCAGAGGCTGGAGATGCCGTCGAGGTACCAGCGGCCCCGAGCGTCCCGCACCCGGCAGCCCTCGCCGTCGCGGATCACCAGCGGCTCCTCGTCGAGCCACTCCGACGTCTGGGTGAAGGGATGCCAGACGTGGGCGCGGTCGAGCCGGACCACCTCGGCCTCGTCGACGCGGGTGCCGAGCACGGCGGCGAGCAGCGCGTCGAGGTCGAGGTGCTGCTGGGCCTCGACCGCCATTGCGTCGGCGCTGCGCAGCGAGGCGGCGCGGAGGTGGGGGACGATGCCGAGCACCCGCACCCCGCACTGAGCGGTGATCTGCCTCGCGTTCTCCCGGGCGAGGTCGGGGTCGACCCCGCCGGTGACGTCGCCGAGCACCACGCCGACCACGGTGAGTCCGGCGGCGCGGCAGGCGTCGACGGTCAGTGCGCAGTGGTTGATCGTCCCCAGGCCGGAGCGCGCCGCCACGAGGACCGGGGCATCGAGGCGGCGCATCAGGTCGCGGACGGTGGCGCGCTCGCTCAGCGGCACGAGCACACCGCCCACCCCCTCGATCACCAGCAGGTCGAGGCCCTCGGCGCCGGCGCGGCGGCGGAGCTCGATCTCCAGCGCGTCGACATCGACCTCCCGACCCTCGGCCCGCGCGGCGGCGAGGGGCGAGCGGGGCAGCTCGAACTCCAGCACCGAGCACGATGCGGCGGAGGCGCCGGTGGCGAGCCCCAGGAGCGCGGCGTCCTCCCCGGTCGTCCCCGGGACCACCCCACTCGCGACCGGCTTCACCGCGGCCACGGCCAGCCCGCGGGCGGTGAGCCCGGCGGCGACGAGCGCGGCGACCACGGTCTTCCCCGCGTCCGTGTCGGTGCCGACCACGCCGAGCAGGCGCGCGGTCACCGCCGCGCCCCCACCACCTCGAGCAGCGCCGCCGCGAGCGCGTCGAGGTGCTCGGAGGTGTGCGCCGCCGAGACTGCGATCCGCAGCCGCGACGTGCCCGGCGGCACCGTCGGCGGCCGCACCGCCTGGACGAGCAGGCCCCGCTCGAGCAGCGCCGCCTCGAGCGCCACCGCCCGGTCCTCGGCGCCCGCCGGGACGGGGAGGACCGGGATGTCGAAGCGTCCCGAGGGCTCGAGCGGCGCCAGGGCGGAGCGAAGGCGGGCGACGTTGGCGCGGAGCCGGTCCACGCGCTCGGGCTCCGCGGCGAGCACCGCGAGGGCGGCGCGGGCGGCGGCGACGGTGGGGTGGGGGAGGGCGGTCGAGAAGATGAGCGCGCGCCCCCGCTGGAGGAGCAGCTGGCGCACGAGGGGGTCGCCGCAGATCGCGGCCCCCTGTGCCCCCAGTCCCTTCGACAGGGTGACGACTCGCACGACCTGGGGATGGGCCGGGTCGACCTCCGCCTCGGCGGCGGCGCCTCGACCGCCGGGGCCGAGCACCCCGGTGGCGTGGGCCTCGTCGAGCACCAGCCATGCGCCGTGCCGCTCCGCGAGGGCGACCAGGCCGGCGACCGGCGCGACGGTGCCGTCCATCGAGAAGACGGTGTCGCTCGCGATGACGGCCCGCCGGCCCTCGTGGGCCGCGGCTCGAAGGTGCGCGGCGAGGTCGTGCAGGTCACGATGCCGGTAGACCTCGACCGCTCCCCGGCTGAGCCGGCAGCCGTCGATGAGCGAGGCGTGGTTGCGCTCGTCGCTGAGCACCACCGCGTCTCGGCCGCCGAGCGCCTGGAGCAGGGCGACGTTCGCCGCGTAGCCGCTCGGGGCGAGCGTCGCCGCCGGCGCGCCCTCGAAGGCGCACAGCTCCGCCTCGAGCGCGTCGATGGCGGCATGGCATCCACTGAGGTGGCGGCTGCCGGTCGAGCCGACGCCGTCCTGGAGCGCCGCGTCCGCGGCGGCGCGAGCGACCCGGGGGTCGGCGGCGAGACCGAGGTAGTCGTTCGACGAGAAGACGACGACCGTCCGCCCGTCGACCTCGGCGACCGGCCCGCTCCCGCCGAGGCGGCGGCGGGGGCGCCGCAGCCGCCCGGCCTCCGCCTCGCTCCGGAGCACGTCCTCGGCCCAGGCGGAGGGCGCCGCGGCGGCCGGGGATTGCCGGGGAGGTGCGTCGGGTACGGTCATGGGGCCGGGCCAGTGTAGGGGCTGGGTCGTCGGTGACGATCTCGCCAATCCCCCCCGGCGATGGCGGCGAGGGTTTACCCTGTGCCGTCGCCAAACCTCCATTCACCACAGACGCGATGAGCACCCCCGAGCCCGTTCCCGACCCCCACGCCCTCGACCACTACGACCACACCGTCGTGGAGGCGAAGTGGCGCCGCCGCTGGGAGGAGACGGGCGCCCACCGCACCGACCTCGACACCCCGACCCGGCCCTTCTACAACCTCATGATGTTCCCCTATCCGTCGGCCGAGGGGCTCCACGTCGGCAACGTCTACGCCTTCACCGGCGCCGACATCTACGGTCGCTACCGCCGCCTCCTCGGCGACACGGTGTTCGAGCCGATGGGCTTCGACGCCTTCGGCATCCACACCGAGAACTTCGCGCTCAAGAGCGGACAGCACCCCGCGCGGATGACGCCGCGCAACGTCGCGCACTTCCGCGAGAACCAGCTCAAGCGGCTCGGCGCGATGTTCGACTGGGACCACGAGGTCGACACCACCGACCCCCGCTACTACCGCTGGACCCAGTGGATCTTCCTTCGTCTCCTCGAGGCCGGGCTCGCCGAGCAGCGCGAGGGACCGGTCAACTGGTGTCCGTCCTGCCTCACCGTCCTCGCCGACGAGCAGGTCATCGACGGCCGCTGCGAGCGCTGCGACAGCGTCGTCGAGCAGCGCGTGCTCAAGCAGTGGTTCCTCAAGATCACGCGCTACGCCAAGGACCTGCTCGAGGCTCTCGACCACATCGACTGGTCGGAGCGCACCGTCACCGCCCAGCGCAACTGGATCGGCCGCAGCGAGGGCGCGAACATCCGGTTCGACCTCGAGGGCTGTCACCGCCGGGACGTCACCGTCTTCACCACCCGGCCCGACACCCTCTACGGCGCCACCTTCCTGGTGATCGGGGCCGAGCATCCACAGCTCGCCGATTTCATCGCGGCGGACCGGTTCGCCGCCGTCGAGCAGTGGCGCGGGAGACTTCCCGCCGCGGGCGAGGAGCCCGACTTCTCGGTCGGCATCTCGCTCGGCTCCTACGGCGTCCACCCGCTCACCGGGGCCCGCATCCCGGTGTGGGCGGCACCCTACGTCCTCGGCGGCTACGGCACCGGCGCGATCATGGCGGTGCCCGCCCACGACACCCGCGACTGGCAGTTCGCCCGGGCCCACGGGCTCCCCATCGTCGAGGTCATCGGCGGTGGTGACATCGACGCCGAGGCGTATCCGGGCGAGGGCCCGATGATGAACTCCGCGGACCTCGACGGCACCCCGTCGGCGGAGGGCAAGCTGCGGGTGATCGAGCGGCTGCGCGAGCTCGACCGCGGCGACGCCACCATCCAGTACCGGCTGCGCGACTGGCTCATCTCCCGCCAGCGCTACTGGGGCCCGCCGATCCCGATCATCCACTGCCCCACCCACGGCGCCGTGCCGGTGCCCTACGACCAGCTCCCCGTGCTCCTCCCCGAGGTCGAGGAGTTCCGGCCGCTCGGGACGGGAACCTCGCCGCTCGCCGCCGCCGAGGACTGGGTCAACGTCCCCTGCCCGATCGACGGTGAGCCTGCGCGCCGTGAGACCGACGTCAGCGACACCTTCCTCGACTCGGCGTGGTACTTCCTGCGCTACCCGTCGACCGAGTTCGACGACCGTCCCTTCGACCGCGACCGCACCTTCCGGTGGCTCCCGGTCGACATGTACATCGGCGGGAACGAGCACGCCGTTCTCCATCTGATGTATTCGCGCTTCGTCATGCGCGCGCTCCACGACCAGGGCCTGGTGCCGGATCCCGAGCCCTACAAGCGCTTCCGCGCCCACGGGCTGATCATCCGCAACGGCGCCAAGATGTCGAAGAGCAAGGGCAACGTCGTCAACCCCGACGAGTACCTCGACCGCCACGGGGCCGACACCCTGCGCATCTACCTGATGTTCCTCGGCCCGTACACCGAGGGGGGCGACTTCCGCGACGACGGCATCCGCGGGGTCTCGCGCTTCCTCGAGAGGGTGTGGCGCGCCACCCAGCAGGCCCACTCCGAGGACCGGGACGTCGAGCGCGAACGCCGCCGCCACCGGCTCATCGCCCACGTCGGCGAGCGCTACGCCGACCTCAGCTACAACACCGCGATCGCCTTCCTCATGGAGTTCTCCCGCGCCCTCGACCACGAGGCCTCCGAGGGCACCGCACGCCGGGTCGACGCCGAGACGCTGCTCCGACTGCTCGCGCCGCTCGCGCCGCACATCACCGAGGAGCTCTGGGAGCGCCTCGGGCACCGGGTCTCCATCCACGACTCCGGGTGGCCGGAGCACGACCCCGAGCTCGTCGCCGCCCAGAAGGTGACCATCGTCGTCCAGGTCAACGGCAAGGTACGCGACAACATGGAGGTCGACGCCGGGCTCGACAAGGCGGAGCTGGAGCGCCTCGCCCGCGAGCTCCCGAAGATCGTGGCCCAGCTCGAGGGAAGGCAGGTCCGGAAGGTCGTCGTGGTGCCCGACAAGCTGGTGAACTTCGTCGTCGCCGGATAGGTCAGGAGACCTCCCGGAGGTCCCCGGTCTCGACCTCGTAGAGGAAGCCGCGCACCTCGTCACGGTGGGGGAGGTAGGGGCAGGCACGCACGGCCGCCATCGAGCTGCGCAGATCCTCCTCGACGTCCCGGAAGGCTCCGAGCCGGAACGGCGGCGGGCTGCCGACCTCCTCCGCGATCCGGGCCGCGAGCTCGTCGTCGCGGAAGGTCGCCATGCCGCAGTCGGTGTGATGGACGAGCATCACCTCGCTGGTGCCGAGCAGTCGCTGCGAAAGGGTCAAGGAGCGCAGCATGTCGTCGGTCACGATGCCGCCGGCGTTGCGCATGACGTGGACGTCACCGGGGCGGAGGTCGAGCAGCTTCTCCAGGCAGAGCCGTGCGTCCATGCAGGCGACGATGGCGACCCGCCTTGCCGGCGCGCCGTGCCCGGCGCCCCCGGACCCGAGGCTGTGGAGACGGCTCTTCCATACGAGGTCGTCGATGGCACTCACGGCGGTCCATCATGAGCGACATGAGGGAGAGACTGCGCCGCCGGCGGACCCGCCGCGAGGCCGACCGCCGCGACCCCACCGCCGCGCAGCGCTGGCGGCGACGGCCGCTCCTCGCCTTCTGCGTCCGCCTCCTCATCTTCCTCCTCCCGATCGCCGCCACCCTGGCGGTGTCGATCGGCCTCTCCCGGACGCTGCCGGCACCGACCGACCGCGGTCACGAGGTGCTCTGGTGGGTCGCGATC
>DATKEY010000346.1:0-2739 GCA_035544475.1 Candidatus Dormiibacterota bacterium
TGACGCCGGCGTCGACGAGGGGCCACGTGTTCCCTGGCGTGCCGACCGCGGCATGGAGGAGGCGGTCGTCCGCCCCGCCGTCCAGGGCACCGGCGGCCAGCGGGGTCGGCCCGGGGCGCGGGCCGACTACGGCGAGGCGCGCCGCAGGGCGCGAGACGAGGTGCGGCTGGCCCGGCTGCGCGAGCAGCGTGCGCTGTCGCGGGTCGCCGACGCCGGCCCTCTGCCGCTGTCCTCGCTGGGCGTGCTCGCCCCCCTCGAGTTCGACGCGATCGTCCAGATGGTCGTCCGTGCCCTGGAGACGCCGCTGCGGGACGGCGCCTGGCGGGCGAGCAGCGTCGACGCCGGCGCGACCATCGAGGTGCGCCCGCCCACCGGAACACCGGGCGCAGCGGTGCTGGCCACCCGCCACGGCCGTCTGCACCTGTGCGATCTCGTGATCGAGGTGCGAACCCGCGGAGCCGAGCGTGCGAGGCAGGCATCGTGAGCGACGGCGTCGAGCTCATCGAGGCCACGCGCCATCTGATGGAGCGCAGCACCGTGCGAGCCGACCGCGACGAGGATCGGGAGGCGTATGGCGTGATCCGGTGCAACGCGACGGCGTTGCGGGAGTGGTTCGCCACCTACCCGCGGTACGACCTCACCGTCGAGGCCGGCTGGGCGCGTTTGACCAAGGCCCCCCTCCGCGCCCCCGGGCCCGCGCTCGACGCGGTGACGCCGCACTCGGGACGGCCCTTCGATCGCCGGCGGTACGTCTGGTACTGCCTGGCCCTGGCGGCGGTCGACCGGGTCGAGGAGCGTCGCGTCCGCCTCGGCATCCTCGCCGAGGAGATCGAGGCTCTCGCCGTCCAGGGGCACGTGGTCGCGCCCAACCTCGACCTCCAGGTCGACCGCATGGCGATCGCCGATGTCTTCCGCCGGCTCGAGGACGAGGGTGTGGTGCACCTCACCGACGGGAGTGCGCAGAGCTTCGTCGACAGCACCATCGGCGAGGCGCTCTACGAGGTTGACCGGTCGCTCGCGGCCCGGCTGCTCGCGGCGCGCCGCGCCCCCTCGGCCTGCGCGAGCCCGGATGAGCTCGACGCCGATCTCTACCCACCGGGCCGCGAGGGCGAGACCCTCCGCATCCGCAACGACCTGTGGCGCCGCCTCCTCGAGACGGCGGTCGTGTACTACGACACCCTCAGCGACGCCGAGCGCCAGTACCTCGACTCCCAGCGCCCCAGCTTCGCCCGTCAGCTGCGCGACCGCGTGGGACTGCGCCTCGAGGTGCGCGCCGAGGGGGTGGCGGCGGTCGACCCGGACATACGGGCGGCGGCGTTCCCCTCGGCAACCGCCGGTTCGGTGGCCATGGCGGTGGCCTGCGTGCACCGGCGCCTCGTCGACGCCGACACCGAGGCGCCGGGTGAGCCGGTGCCCGTCCGCGATCTCGACGAGGCGCTCGTACCGGTGATCGCCCACCCGAGGACGCGCCGCGAGTACCGCGAGGACGACCGGGGGCGTGACGTGCTTCGAGACCGCGCGGTCGCGCTCCTCGAGCGCGCCGGCATGGCCCGGCGCAGCCCCGGCGGGGTTGTCCCGCTGCCGGTGCTGCACCGCTACGTCTTCCGCATCGACGACGCCACACCGGCGAGTGTGGTGCGTGGTGACGCGGACGGCGAGGAGATCGACGCATGACGTCCTCGGTCCTGCCGTTCTCATTCCCTCCCGAGGACAGCCTTCCGGTCCCCACCGAGGGGCGGTTCCGACCACTGCGCTCGGGGGTCGAGAATCTCTGGCAGCACGACACCGTGCGCACCTACCGCAACGGCTGGATGCTCAACCGCGGAGTCAACGGATCGGGGAAGTCCATCTTCCTGGGTCTGCAGATCCCCTTCCTCCTCGACGGACGGCTGGCCACCGCGCTGCCCCCGGCATCGCCCGTGAGCGGCTCGCGGGGGTCGCTCAAGGACCTCATCCTCGATCGCGACCGCTACCTCAGCCGCGTCGGCTACACCTGGATCGAATTCGGCCGCCTCGACCCCGAGGGTCGGGTCGAGACCGTCACCTGCGGAGTCGGTCTGCGGGCGAGCCGGGCTTCGGCGGACGTGAGGGCCTGGTACTTCGTCACCGGCCACCGCGTCGGCCGCGACCTCGAGCTGTTCGACGCCGCCGGCCTTCCGGCCGAGGCCGCCGACCTCCGGGCCGCGCTCGGCGCAGACTCCGTCTTCGACGACGTGGCCTCGTACCGGGCGGCCCTCGACTCGGCACTGTTCGGCTTCGGCGAGGAGCGGCTGCGGCGGCTGGCCCGGATCCTTCGCGAGGTCAGCCGGCCCAACCTGGCCTCGAACCTCACCGCCGAGGCGGCCGGCCAGTACATCGCCGACTTCCTGGAGCCGATCGCACCGCGCCTGTTCGAGCAGATCGCCGAGCACTTCAGCAGCCAGGCCACCCTCGGCGAGCAGGTCCGGCGTCTCAAGGACGACGCCGCCGCCATGTCCCAGCTCACCGACGCCCACCGCGCCTACGCCCAGGCCTTGCTGCGGCGGCTCGCCTTCGACCTTCGCGACGGCGACTCGAGGTTCCAGGCGGCGAGCGCGGCCCGTCGCGAAGCCGACAATGCCCTCGGCGTGGCGGAGAGCCAAGCGCGGCGACTCGAGCAGGACCGCGCGGACGCAACCGTGCGCAACCGGGGCCTGTCCGAGCGCGTGCGCACCCTCGAGCTGTTCGACGCCGCCGGCCTTCCGGCCGAGGCCGCCGACC
>DATKEY010000347.1:0-18086 GCA_035544475.1 Candidatus Dormiibacterota bacterium
ACCGACGAGTGGGACGACCCGGCCCACCCCGACCCGCTCCCCATGCCGCTCCACACCATGCTCACCGCCGAGGCGCAGACCCGCGTCCAGCGCGCCGCCGCGACCCCCGGCTCCGGCGCCGAGCGGCTGATCACGTACTTCGTCGGTCAGATCGTCGGGAGCATGACCACCGTCCGTCCCGCCGCCCAGGTCGTCCAGGACATGGTCGAGGAGTACCTGGAGACCGTGGAGCGGATGGGGGCCTCGCTCGAGGGCTGATCAGGCCCGCAGCGCCCCGGCCCCGACCTCGACGCGGGCGCCGATGAAGCCGTCCCCGATCATCGCCGCCATCAGCCCCGGGTCGGCGGTCGTCGCCCAGGTGCGGCGGCCGTCGTCGAGCAGACATGCCGCGATCCCCCGCTCGGGCGCGCCGGAGCGGTCGTGCATCACCGTGCAGGTCTCCACGCTGACCTCGCCGTCGAAGCTCTCGGCGAGGCCGCGGCGCGGGGACTCCTCGCGGATGCTCTCGTGGCGGAACCCCTGCGCCGGCGGCTCGGTCGAGTAGACGCCGACGGCGTGCTTGCCGAGGAAGCCGCCGAGAGCCGAGCAGAGCCCGAGCGCGCCCGGGTCGTCGCGCAGCCGGCCGGTCATCGCCGCGATCGCGTGGCTCACGTAGTCGTTCCATGGCCCGCCGGCGAAGGTGAGCCCGCCGGTGACGGTGAGCTCGCGGTCGAGTGGCAGGCCGAGCTCGGCGGCGGCGATCTGCACCGCCGAGGGGAAGCAGGAGTAGAGGTCGACGTGGGCGAGGTCGCCGGCGCCGGCCCCGGCGAGCCGCATCGCCGCGGCGCCCGCGGCGCGCAGCCCCGGCGAGCGGTGCATGTCCGCGCGCTCGGAGAGGGGAGGGTCCTCGGCCTCGGCGGAGGCGACCGGGAAGACCCAGCGATCGCGAGGGACGCCGAGCGCGGCCGCCGTCCCCGCCGAGGTGAGGAGGATCGCCGCCGCCTGGTCGACGCTGTTGTTCGAGTTCATCAGCTTCGGGTAGGGGAAGCCGACCATGCGGTTGTCGGGTCCGGGGGTGGCGATCTCGTCGGCGCTGTGGCGACGGGGGATGGCCGCGTGCGGGTTGCCCTCGGCGACGGCGCTGAAGCCGGCCCAGAGACCGGCGATCGCCCGGCCGTGCTCGTCGACGCCCCTGCCCGCGGCGGCGCGCAGCGCGTTCTCGAAGAGGGGATAGACGGCGACCGGCATCACCAGCCCGGCCTCGACCTCGGCCGGACCGCCGAAGACGAGCTCGGTGCCGACGGTCTCCGTGGGCTCGAGCCCGGCCGGCTGCACCGTCCACGCAGGCCGGTCGCCGGTCTGGCGGCGGATCGCCGCCCGGGTGCGCCACGCCTCGGCGCCGCCGATGAGCACGAGGTCGGCGCGCCCCGTCTGGATGTCCGTCGCGGTGCGGCTGAGGAGCTGCTGCGGCGACTGCCCGCCGAGCTGGGTGTACGCGGTGTGGCGCGGGGAGGCGCCGACGAGCCCGGCGACGAGCAGTCCCGGGTCGGGGTAGCGCCAGGAGAGGAGGTTGACGACCCGGACGGAGTCGAGGCGGGCGAGCAGCCCGGCAACACCCGCGTCGGCCTCCGCGCGGCGTGCCGCCTCGGCGAGCAGCTCGACCGGCTCCGGGGACAGCCCGTTCCGGTGGCAGACCTGGCCGGCGCCGACGATGACCGGGAGGCGGGGATCGAGGGTCACCGCCACGCGCGGTGACTAGGCCGGGGCGCCACCCACCTCTGCCGCCCAGGCCTGGGCCTGGTCGTCGGGTACCGGGGTGTGGCCGTCGAGGGAGCGGGCGAGACGCCGCGCCTGCTCGGCGGAGAGCTGCAGCTGGCCTGCCTCCTCGGGCGCGAGCAGCTCGGCCTCGATGCAGAGATCGATGAACTGGTCGATCTCCGGGGTGTCCATGGGCTCGAGCCAGCGGGCCTTGCGGATGAGACGCTCGCGCGAGCTGGGGAGGTAGATGCCGAGGTCGGCGAAGGCGAGGAGCACGGCTCGCGCCATCTTGATCGGGGTGGACAAGCTCCGGGTCTCCTCGTGGTTAAGGATCGGGCCCAGGCGCGTGATGAGAAGGTTGACACCTTGCGGCCTTGGCGAATGGTACGCCCCAATCACCCCGGGCGGTGTCCGTCGTACGGTCGTGACGTGTCTACGACGCGCCGTGCGAGAGCCGCAACGCCGCGGCGAGGAGGCCGGCGACCTCGACGGTCTCCCGCCGCTGGCGCTCGCGCCAGGCGGGGTCGTCGCGGTGGCCGAGGAGGTCGTCGTAGAGGGCGCCGTAGAGGTCGTTGACGAACTGGCGGTCGCTGAGCGCGCCGACCGGACGGCCTCTCCCCGGAACGCCGTCGCGCAGCCGGCGCAGCTCGCCGTCCTCCCAGCGCAGCTCGGCGCCGCGGTCGGGGAGGGTGAGCGCGACGAGGTTGCGCCGTCGCACCCCGGCGTACGAGACGCCGATCCGGGCAGTGCCGGGTCCGACGGCGAGGTCGACGTGCGCGGTCTCGCGCCCGGGGGCGCCGCGGTTGTCGGCATCGAGCACTCGCGATCGGTTGTCGAGGTGGTGGCAGAGTGCGAGGTAGTGGACGGCGTGGTCGCCGAGGATGCCGCCCTCGCGGTCGCCCAGGGCCCGCCAGCCGCCCGCGCTCAGTGGGTCGGTCCCCGGCCTCTCCACCTCGACCTCGAGCCGGAACGGCCGTCCCGCCCGGGCGGGGACCCGCAGCCAGCGCTCGAGCACCCGCCAGGCCGCCGCATGGCCGTACTGGTGCACGGTTGCGACCAGCCACGACGGCTGCCCGGCGGTGAGCTCGCGGAGCCGGTCGACGTCGCCCTCGGCCACCCCCAGCGGCTTCTCGCAGAGCACGTCGACTCCCCGCCGGGCGGCGGCTGCGATCGCTCCGAGGTGGGCGCTCGGCGGGCTGGCGATGACGAGCAGGTCGCAGCCCGAGCCGTCGAGCAGCGCTTCGACGTCGGGGAAGGGGCGGGCCCGGCGGGTCCGCGCGACGACCATCTCGCTGCGCGCCGGGTCGGGGTCGCAGACCCCGGCGATCACCGCGGCGCCGGTCTCCTCGGCCCGGCAGAGCGCGGGCAGGTGGGCCCGGAGCGCCGCCGACCCCAGCCCGCAGAGGCCGACCGCGGCCGCGGTCACCCCCGGACGGCCCCCGGCGCGAGCGCCGCGGCGAGGGCCTCGAGGGCGGCGTCGGCCTCGTCCGGACGCAGGGTGAGCGGCGCGTTGAGCCGCACCCGCGGCACCTGGGCGACGAGCAGCCCGTGGTCGAGGCAGGAGAGGAAGAGCCGCTGGCTCAGCTCGGGCCCGGCGAGATCGCCGGTCTCGGGATCGACGAGGTCGAAGCCGAGCATCATCCCGACCCCGCGGGTCGCCGAGACGTAGGGGGACTCCGCCTCGAGCCGCCGCAGCCCGCCGGCGAGCCGCGTCCCCACCGACCGCACGTTCTCGAGGAAGCCCTCCCCGGTCACGATGTCGAGCACCGCGAGCCCCGCGGCACAGGCGACCGGGTTGGCGCCGTAGCTGCTCGACGTCGCCGACGGCTCGGCGAAGAGGCTGTTGTCCCAGAGCCGGCTGCCCGCGGCGACGCCGCTGAGCGGGTAGCCGCCGCCGATCGCCTTGCCGAGGACGACGATGTCCGGGGTCACCTCGTACCACCCGGCGGCGAAGACGGTGCCGAGCCGCCCGAAGCCGGTGATCGACTCGTCGAGGATGAGCAGCCAGCCCCGCTCGGTGCAGAGCTCCCGCAGCGCGGTGTGGAAGCGCCGCTCCGGGGGGAGGTTGCCGGCGGTGCCGAGGATCGGCTCGACGATCACCGCGGCGACGCCGCCGTCGAGCCCCGCGGCGTACTCGTCCAGAGCGCGCAGCGATGCGTCGCCGTCGCCGTCGCAGTCGAGGTAGCTCACCGCGTCGTGCCCGGTGCAGATCGGGTAGGGGACGTCGTGGACCCAGTCGACGCCGAGCCAGGCGCGCTCGTCCGCGTGGCGGTGGCCGGTGAAGCGCAGCCCGGTGCTCTTGCCGTGGAAGCCCGTGGTGAAGGAGACGAGGTGGCGGCGCCCGGTCACCGACTGGGCGAGGCGGACCGCGACCTCGACCGCCTCGGTGCCGCCCGAGTAGAGCGCGGTGCGCTCGAGGCCGGCGGGCAGCACCTCGGCGAGCCCCTCGAGGTACTGCGCGTGCTCGGGGGTGTGGAGCACGCAGGCGGCGAGACGTCCCGCCTGCCCGGAGAGCGCGGCCGTCCAGCGCGGATGGCCGTGGCCGATGGCGGCGACGCCCATCGCGGTCGCGAAGTCGAGATAGCGGCGTCCGTCGCTTCCGACGAGATGCGCACCCTCACCATGCGTGATGACGAGACCGGCGTTCTCGGCGATGCGACGGGGGCCACCTCCACCGAGGCGGCGGATGGTGTCGGGGACGGGAGCGGTGGCGGCCATGCGGGCGGCAGTGTACGAAAGCCCCGGCCTCGGTCGGCCTCAGAGCGCGTCGATGTCGCCGCGGCGGGCGCGCACCCTGCGCCGCTGGTGCTGATACCTCCGGAGGTGGTAGGGGACGTTCACCACCACCGTCCCGGGACGGAACAGCAGTGCCGCCTTGAGCCGCAGCGCCGTCTGGTTGTGGAGCACCTGGTGCCACCAGCGCGTCGCGACCATCTCGGGGAGCACGACGACGATGGTGTCGTCGCGACGCTGCCTGTCGACGGCGTCGATGTACGCGAGCAGCGGCCGCACCAGCGAGCGGTACGGGGACTCGATCACCTCGAGCGGGACGTGGTCGCCCCAGGCGTCCCACTTCGCCTTCAGCGTCGCGATCTCGGTGGGATCGTCGCTGATGTGGACCGCGATCACCTGGTCGGAGAGGGTGCGCGCGAGCGCCAGGCTCTGCAGCGCAGGGCCGTTGAGGTCGGCGATGGGCACGATCACCACCGGCTTCAGCTCGTCCGGCGAGGTCGGAGTCTCGGTCGCGAGGTCCTCGGCCACGTCGGCGTAGTGACGGTGGATCGAGAAGAAGGTCGCGACCAGGATCGGGATGAGCACGAGGACGATCCACGCGCCCTCGGTGAACTTGTCGCCGGCGGTGACGACGAACACGATCGCGGTGAGGACCATCCCGACCGCGTTCATCGGGAGCCCGTGGTGCCACCCCGGCTCGCGCAGCCGCAGCCAGCGCGCCACCATTCCCGCCTGCGACATCGTGAAGGCGACGAAGACGCCGATCGTGTAGAGGGGGATCAGGCGGTCGGTCTGCCCGCGGAAGATCACCAGCAGGGTGATCGCGAGCGCGCCGAGGACGATGATGCCGTTGCTGAAGGCGAGCCGGTCTCCGAGCCGCTTGAAGAGGTGCGGCGCGTAGTCGTCGCGCGCCATGAAGAAGAAGAGTCGCGGGAAGTCGGAGAACGAGGTGTTCGCGGCGAGCACCAGGATCGCCGTGGTGGCGAAGACCACGTAGAAGTAGAGGAAGGTGCTCCCGAAGGCGGTGTGGGCGAGCTGGGAGATGACCGTCTGGTAGTTCGGGTCGCTCGACTCGTACGAGCGGGCGCCGGTCGCCTTGGCGGCGATGGTGATTCCGGCGAACATCGTCGCGAGCAGCGTCACCATCACCGTCAGGGTGGTGCGCGCGTTCTTCCACTCGGGCGGCTTGAAGGCGGGGACGCCGTCGCTGATCGCCTCCACCCCGGTGAGCGCGGTGCATCCCGAGGCGAACGCCCGCAGGATCAGGAAGATGCTCAGCTGCTGGGTCGCGTGCTCGAGGTGCGGCGTCGTGCTCGTGACGTGCCCGGTGGCGGCCTTCACCACGATCGTCCCGAGCATGAGGAAGATCCCCACGATGAAGAGGTACGTCGGCGCCGCGAAGATGCTCCCCGACTCGCGGATGCCGCGAAGGTTGCCGAGGACGAGCATGACGACGAAGGCGACGCAGAGCTCGACCCGGTAGCCCTGCATCGCCGAGGCGGCGCTGACGATCGAGTCGACGCCGCTGGCGACCGACACCGCGACGGTGAGGACGTAATCCGTCATCAGCGCCGAGCCCGCGATGACCCCGGCGAGGGGGCCGAGGTTGTCGCTGGCGACGATGTAGGAGCCCCCGCCCTTGGGGTAGGCCTTGATCGTCTGCCGGTAGCTGAGGCCGACGGCGACGAGCAGGACGAGGATCGCCCCCATGATCGGGAGCGAGTAGCTGTAGGCGGCCGCACCGGCGGCGCCGAGCACGAGGAGGATCTGCTCGGTCGCGTAGGCCACCGACGAGAGGGCGTCCGAGGAGAGCACGGCGAGCGCCTTGACCTTGCTGAGTCGCTCGTGGATCTGCTGCCGGCTCGCGAGCGGACGCCCGAGCAGGGTGCGGCGCAGCCGGCCGAGCCGGGTGGTCGGCTTCGCGGCACCCTCCTTCGCCTGGAGGTAGCCCTCGGCGACCTTGTCGAACTCCTTGCGACGGGCGCGGCCGCCGCGGACGTAGCGGTCGCCGGGGAGCGCGCCGCGCGCCTGCTGGAGGTCGAGGTCGGGGTCGATGCCGCCCTCCGACGGCCCGCGGGTGGCGCTCGCGCGCGGGGTCGCGGCCCAGCGCCGCCCGGCCTCGCGAAGCGCCCGGACCTCGTCGTCGGAGAGAGTCACCGGCCCAGAGCCGGACGTTCCGGTGGGGTTGGGGTCGGCGGAGGAGGCGGTCACGGCTGCTCTCCGAAGTGTAGGCAGCCACGGACAGGGGCGGCCCCCGCCACCATCGCGGCGGCGTCAGCTAGGATGCAAGGGGTGCCGCGCCCCGCACAGAGACCGCCAGGAACGTCGTCGCAGCCCGCGGCGGGCTGCCCAACCTTCACTTGTTGACCGTCACGCGCACTCCCGACATGCCCACCGACTCCGCCGACCACGAGGCGCCGACGGAGGGCTCCGCCCTGCCGGAGGCCGGGACCTCGCCCGAGGTCGCCGCCGTGCCTGAACCTGCGCCCGCCGAGGTCGCGCCTGCCGAGGCAGCGCCCGCGGAGGCCGCGGCGGAGCCCGCCCCCGAGGCGGCGGCACCCGCACGTCCAGCGCCCGAGCGCGGTCCCGCACGTGACGGCGGCGGCCCGCGGGGGCAGCGCCGCCCGCCCCGGCCGCCGGGGGCGCCACGCGGTCGCGGCGACGGCCCGGCGGTGCCGATGCCCGAGCACCACCACCTCCCCGGGTGGGTCCGTCGCGCTCACGCCAAGGCTCGCCCCGAGCTCGCCGAGCTGCTCGGCTCCCTCCAGGGCCAGGGGCGCGCCCAGTTCCTCGCCAAGGTCGAGGAGCTCGTCCAGACGATCAGCAACGGGAAGTTCAGCTCCGCCTGGCAGTACCCGGACGTGATCGCCGAGGGCCGCGCCCTCCTCGACAAGCAGCGCGCCGACCTCGCGGAGCAGGCCAAGGCCACCCGGCACCTCGAGGGTGCCCGCCGCCGCGCCGGCGACCGGCTCCGCGACGCCGCCGAGCTGCTCGCCCCCGACGCCGCCGCGCGTCTGCAGAGGGCGCTTCGGGTGGCGACCGACGAGGAGGCGATCGCCGCCGTCGAGGCGGAGGCGAGCCGGGCGCTGAGCACCGCGCGGAGCGCCCACAACAAGCGCCGCGACCGCGAGATCGAGCGCACCCGGGCGCGGATCAACCGCACCCTTCCCCGCTCCGCTCTCGAGGCCGAGTCGCCGACCGAGACCTGGCAGGACGTTCTCCGCCGCTTCGCCGAGGAGCAGTCGGCCTCCACCGGCACCGGCGGCTAGGGGCCGGCCGTGGCGGACCGCGAGACCCTCGACCCGGACCGGCTGGCTCCAGAGGCGACCAACCCGGCGGTGCGGGACGTGATGCGCACCGAGGTGGCCTTCTGCCTGCCGAGCACCCCGATCGACGCCGTCGCGAAGCTGATGGCCGACAACGACCTCGTCGAGCTGCCGGTGCTCATCGACCGGCGGCCGGTCGGCTATGTCCGCTCGCGCGACATCATCGAGCAGTACGTCGAGGGCGACGTCGAGCTCGGCGGCAGCGACGTGATCCGCCCCTCGGTGACCGACGTGCTCGCCCGCGACATCCTTCGCACCCCGCCGCTCCTCGTCGACGAGAACAGCCTGCTCGGCGAGGCCGTGGCGATGCTGCGGCAGGCGGGGCGGCAGCTCGCGCTCGTGATGCACGAGGACACCAGCCCGGTCGGGATGATCACCGTCCGTGAGATCGCGGCCCATGCCGCCGGGCGGCTCGCCGCCGTCGGCGGGCCCGAGGACTAGAGATGCACGAGCTCAGCCAGATCATGGAGCCGCTGGGGCTCGAGTGCGACCCCCTCGACACCATCGCCAACATCCTCGAGCCGCTGCAGGCGCAGCACCCGCTGCCGCTGCTGGTGGTGCGCGACGGCGACATCATCGGCAGCATCGGCCTCGAGGCGGCGCTCGCCGCCACCGAGAAGGGGATGGGACACACCCGCGCCGGTGAGCTGCTGCGTCCGCTGCCCCGCCTCGACGGGGGCGAGACCCCGCTCGCCGCCGCCCGGGCGATGACCGGCACCGGCGCGGACGCGGTGCTCGTCACCGAGGCGGCGGGTGGCGTCTTCAGCCGCAGGAGCACCCCGATCGGGCTCGTCGCCGAGCCCCAGCTGCTCGCCGAGATCGGCTCCAACGTCGTCGACAAGGCGCCGATGAAGATCCTCGCCGGGCATCTCGACCTCGGCTTCAACGTCCCGGTCAGCCCCTGCCAGCGCAACTGCCCGATCAAGCAGGACATCGCGACGTACATCGACTACGTGAGCCAGGGGCGCTACGTCGACTCGTGGACGGTCATCCACGAGACCAACCCCTTCCCGAGCATGCTCGGGAGGCTCTGCAACCACCCCTGCGAGACCGACTGCAAGCGCGGCTGGGACCCGGGCGAGGACCCGGTGACGATCCGCTCCATCAAGCGCTTCTCCACCGACTTCGCCTTCAAGCAGGGCCTGTGGATCGACTACAAGCTCGCGCCCTCGACGGGGAAGCGGGTGTGCGTCGTCGGCGCCGGCCCGGCCGGGCTCACCTGCGCCCTCGACCTGCGGGTCGCCGGCTACGACGTCGTCCTGCTCGAGCGGGAGGCCAAGGTCGGCGGCCTGCTGAGCACCAGCATCCCGCCCTTCCGCTTCGACCACGCCCAGCTCCAGTGGGAGCTCGACATGATCCTGGCGACGGGCATCGAGACGCGCACCAACACCAACGTCGGGATGGGTCCGGACGACGTGAAGCTCGAGGACCTCCTCGACGAGTTCGACGCCGTGTTCCTCACCATCGGGATGATGAAGGGACGGATCCTCCCGGTTCCCGGCCACGACGCCATCCAGGTCATCGACGCGATGACCTACCTGCGGATCATCAGCTACGACACGATCCCCGAGCACATCGAGCCGGGGAAGACGCGGGTGGTCTGCGTCGGCGGCGGCGCCATCGCCACCGACGCGGTGCAGAGCTCGATCAAGCTCGGCTGCCCCGAGGTCTGGATGTGCGCGATCGAGCCCGAGGACAAGCTCCCCGCCTTCGGCAACGAGCTCCACGAGGCGAAGGAGATCGGGCTGCGGATGGCCTGCGGGATCATCGTCAAGGAGATCCACACCGACGGGGCGGGGAACGTCACCGGGGTGTCGTTCGCGCCGCTCGAGCCGCTCCAGTTCGACCCGCTCACCGGCAAGGTCATCTTCTCCTCGGTGAAGGAGAAGGAGGGCGCCGAGCGTTTCCGGGTCGACTGCGACTACGTGATCTTCGCCTCCGGCCAGATCATGGAGAAGCCGTCCGAGCTGGCGCCGCTGACCCCGCGTGGGCTGCTCTCCGCCGACCGCGGCGGCCACACCTCGGTGCCCAAGCTGTTCTCCGGCGGAGACGCCGTCCAGGGTCCGTCGTTCATCGTCGACGCCGTCGGCTGGGGGCACCGCGTCGCCCGGTCGATCCGCGAGTTCCTCGGCGAGGAGACCGAGGACGACTCCTTCCGCCTGTACCAGACGGTGGTGGAGCGCACCGACGACCACCGCCAGTCGGAGGTCTTCGCCCGCACCGACCCGCCGATCCTCGAGGCGAGCAAGCGCTACGACATGTCGGAGTGCGAGCTGCCCTGGACCGACCGCGAGGCCATCGTCCAGTCGATCCGCTGCTTCCAGTGCGACTCGGTGCACCACTACGACCGCGACGTCTGCGTGCTCTGCGGGGCCTGCGACGACGTCTGCCCCGAGAAGGCGATCGACGTCGTCGTCTTCGGCGAGGACCGCGAGCGCTCCTCGGGCGGCGAGACGCTCGTCTGCGAGACCTTCGGCGGCGATCCCGAGTCCGGCGGCTACGCGGGGCAGATCTTCATCAACTACGACCGCTGCACCAACTGCCGCATCTGTGAGGACCACTGCCCGGTGAACTGCATCACCTTCGAGCGCGTGCGCTTCGTCGACGACGTGATGCGGGTGACCGAGCGTCCCGACCTCAAGCCGATCCCGCTCGCCGCGACCGGGTAGGACGCCGGTGGCCGCGGTGGTCACCCCCGCGGACGAGGAGCAGGCGCGCTGGATGCGTCACGCGTTGCGGCTGGCGCGCGACGCCGGGCGGCGCGGTGAGGTGCCGGTCGGCGCCCTCGCCCTCCACGAGGGCAGGGTCGTCGCCGCCGCCTCCAACCGGATGGAGCGTGCCGGCGACGCCACCGCCCACGCCGAGATGCTCGTGCTCCGCCGCGCCGCCCGGGCGATCGGGGGCTGGCGGCTGGGCGGGGTGACGGTGGTCGTCACCCTCGAGCCCTGCCCGATGTGCGCCGGGGCGATGGTCCAGGCGCGGATCGACGCCTGCGTCTACGGTGCGCGCGATCCCAAGAAGGGTGCGGACGGAAGCGTGTACGAGGTGCTGCGCAACCCGGGCGGCAACCACCGGGTCGAGGTGGTCGAGGGGGTGCTCGCCACGGAGTGCGGGGCGCTGCTCAGCGGTTTCTTCGGCGCGCTCCGCGAGGCGAGGCGCACCGGGCGCTGAGGGCCGGAGCGGTCAGTGGCCTGCGGCGGCGACGGCGACCGACGCGGTGCTGCTCGAGGCTGCGACGGGTGCGCCACAGCCGCTGAGCGCGGTCACAGCGCTGACGGCGGCGAGGAGGATGAGGATCAGGCGTCGCACGGTCTTTCCCTGTTGCTGGTTGCCGGGGGATGTGGTCCGCCGGTCAGACCGAGAATACGTCCTGGTTGCGATCGATGACCGTCCCGTCGCGGTGGTGCCATCGGGGCGCGACACGTTGGTGACATCGCGCCGCTCACGAAACCTCGTCAGCGGACGAAGTTGACGGCGACAGTTCCGTCGATGAACCCGACGCCGTTGGCGATCCCGAGGGCGACGGCGAAGACCGTCCAGAAGATCGAGATTCCGATGAGACGGCGCCTCGCGCTCCTGAGCATCGCGGTCGTGAATCCAGCTTCCATGCGTCGAGTCTCGCCGCGACCCGTCGGACATCCCGACACGTCGCGGGGACGGCTCTGTAACGAACGTGGCACGGGCGAGAATGGCGCTCGCGCCATGCCCGACCTCCCCGTCACCCCCCTGCCCGCCGAGTTCCTCGCCGCCCTCGAGGGGGAGGAGGAGCTGCTGGTGAGCTCCCGCGACCCCCGCCGTACCGGGACGGTGCGGGCCTGGTTCGCGGTCGCGCCACCGGGGAGGGTGCTGCTGCTCACCGAGGCGCACTCGGTGAAGGCGCAGCGCTGGCGGCGCGATCCCTGGGTCGGCCTGCGGGTCCCGGGGGGCGACCTCCGGGCCGAGGGGACGGCGCGGTTCGTGACGGGAGACGAGGTCGACGAGCTCGCGCCGCTCGTCGTCGACCGCTGGGACATGGCCGGCGCACCGACCGTCGAGGGACTCCACCGCATCCTCGACTCGGGCACCCACGTGCTCGTCGCGGTCGAGGGTGCGGCGCCGGCCGGCCCGGCGGAGGGGGACTAGCGTCCGGCGGGGACGGTGCTCAGCTCCGGGGTACCCGACCCGGTCCGCGGGAGCCGGACCTTCCGGGCGGCGAGGGCATCGGCGAGCCGGTTGATGGCCTCCTCGAGGTCCAGGGTGTGGTTCTCCCAGGCCTCGACGACGTCGTGGGCGGCAAGGATGAGCTGGTCCATGGCGGTGGCGGTCCTCGTGGGGAGGGGCCCGGCTCGGAGGCCGGTGTCCCCACGATCCGCGTCTCGGGCCGCGACGGGATCGCGTGGCGGTCACGATGCCGTCCCACGGATCGGCGGGCCTGTGGTGCACGGCATCCGAACCGGACCCCCGCAGGATCGGCCACGGCGCACGGTGACGCCCCGGCAGGGTAGGGTTACGCTCCGACCAGCGAGGTTCGGGGGGTCGACGTTTGAGGTGGCGCAGGGGCGGGCGGTGGCGCGATCCGCGTCCGTTTGCGCCGATGCACCTCGTCTTCGTCGCCTTCCTCGGCTGCGCCGCGGTGCTCGCCAGCGCGGTCCTCGCCGCGGTCCATCCGCCCCAGGCCGCGAAGGCGTCGGTGCCGCTGACCGGTGTGGTCCGGCCGTTCGTCACCACGGGGACCTCCTGCAAGCCGGACGCCCCGCCTCCCGCGCCGGCGGCCGGGCGGCTGGACGGCTTCAGCGTCGACGGGCGGAAGGTCCTCGCCTACGTGCCCGCCGCCTACGCCGCGGCCCCCGCCGACCGCCTTCCGGTCGTGTACTTCCTCCACGGGTCGCCGGGGGCGGCGCCGGACTGGATCGACGGCGGCAAGCTTCCGGGCCTCCTCGATCACATGCAGGCGCTCGGCCGGCTGGCGCCGCTCATCGCGGTCTTCCCCGACGGCAACGACGCCTCCGGCGCCTGGTGGGGCAACACCGCGCACGGCGCCGCGCTGGAGACGTGGTTCGTCGACCGGCTCGTGCCCGCGGTCGACCGGCGCTTCCGCACCCTCGGTGCCACCGAGCGCGGCATCGCCGGCGCCAGCGCCGGCGGCTTCGGCGCGGTCAACCTCGCCCTGCGCCATCCCGGTCAGTTCACCTGGGTGGCGAGCTACTCGGGCGTCTTCACCGCCGGCGACGACGTCTTCGGCAGCGCCGCCGCGGTGAACAGCCCGGCGCTCACGATCGCCCGGGTCCCCGCGACGCGACGCTTCCCGCTGTTCGTCGGCGCCGGCGCCGGCGACGACGAGTTCCGCCCGGACACCGAGCGCTTCATCGGCACTGTGCGCGGGCTCGGCTGGTCACCGCTCCAGGCGGAGATCGTCCCGGGCGATCACGGCTGGAGCGCGTGGGCGGTCGAGGCCCGTGACAGCCTCGCCTGGCTCGGCCGGCTCTGGACCGCCGACCCGGTGATGATGCTGTCGATGGCCCACGCGGCGGCCCAGCGCGTCTGCTGAGGACGGGTTGCTTCAGCGCCGATTCACCGTCTACGGCCGGAACACCTCGGCGGCTCGTACCGCGACGCGGCCGTCGGTGCCGCCGGCGACGACCGCGCCGCCGCCCGGCAGCGGTTGCGCGACGTGGCGGCAGCGGGCGCTCGACATCGGCGGCACCGCCGTCCACGCGCCGCCGGCCGGCGTGTAGCGCTCTGCGGAGGCGGTACAGCCGCTGAGGTCCATGGCGCCTCCGCCGCTCACGAGGACGCCCCCGTCATCGAGTCGCGTGGCGGTGTGGAACCCGCGCGCCTGGTTCATGCGGCCGGTGATCCTCCAGGTGTCGGTGGTCGGGTCGTAGACCTCGGCGATGTCGAGCGGCCGCCCCCGGTCGACGTCGTAACCGCCCGCGACGAGGACCCGGCCGTCGCCGAGACGCGTGGCGGTGTGCCCGCCCCGCAGCCAGAACATGTTCGGCGTCGGGCTCCACGTCCCCAGCCGCGGGTCGTAGACCTCCGCGGAGGGCCCGCGCGTATAGGCCCCGGCGACCGGCGCGCGCGGGGTGACCGGCAGCTCGGCCTGGTAGCCGGCGGCGAACCCGCCGGCGATGAGGACCCTGCCGTCGCCGAGCACGGTGGCGGTGTGCACGAAGCGCGGGGCGAGCATCGGCAGCGCGAGCGTCCACTCCCCGCGTGCCGGGTCGTACAGCTCCGCGGTGGCGAGCGCGTCGGACCCGTTGAAGCCACCGGCGACCAGAACCCTGCGGTCGGAGAGCAGGGTCGCGGTGTGGAGCGCGCGCGGCGCGAGCATGCTTCCGGTCGGCTGCCACCGGTTCGTGGCCGGGTCGTAGAGCTCGGCCGTCGCCAGGTGCCCACCGTACCGAACGCCTCCGGCCACGAGCACGCGACCGTCCGCGAGGGTGGTGGCGCTCGCCGCGTACCGGCCCGTGGTCATGCGACCGGTCGGAGTCCACGCCCCGTGCCAGGGGTCGAAGACCTCTGCGGAGTCGAGGACCTCCCCGTTCGCGAGTCCGCCGGCGACGAGGACCCGGCCGATCCGGTCGACCACGGAGACCGCGAAGTCACGACCGGTGTGCAGCCCGCCGATGCGGGTCCAGGACGTCTCGGTCGCGCTCGCCGTGGTGAGCTGCCAGGCGAGGAGCAATGCCGCCGCGGCGGCGACCAGTGCCGCGCGGCGCCGGCGGGGGATCACGTGAAGAGCTCGGCCAGCCCGACGGGGCCGCCACCCGGTCCGGTGCACGATCGTCCCTCCGCGCGGGGCCCTGGGGTGTCGCTCCCGGGCGCCTCCACTGTCGCCTCGGGGCCGGTCCAGGGGCCTGCGTGGTGATCGTCGGGTCCCACGGGCGGCGGGTCGATGACCCGCGTCACCGACCGGGTGCGTAGTTGGACCGTCCGGGGGGCCGCCGTCTGGTCGTGCGCGACAGCCGGAGCGCCCACTGCGACCGTGACCGCAGCGGGGCCCCGCGGCGTCAGCCCAGGACGCCCTCGACTCCGTCCGGACGTGTGGGTCGGCGCGCGCGGACATGGAAGGGGACGAAGGTGAGGACGAGGAGGAGGCCGACAGCCATCACCCCCGGGCCCCATTGTGTCCCGCCGGCGACCAGAAGGACCAGGTTGAAGGCGAACACGAGGCTCGCGACTGCGACCATGAAGGGCGGCAGGACAAAGCCGGCGTGCGCTTCACCGTCGCGTCGCCTCACCAGGACGTAGGCGAGGGGCAGCAGTACGAAGACCAGCAGATATCCCACGTTCGCGGAGGCGACGACGTCGACCACGTCGTCGCGGAAGATCGCGAGCAGCGCGAGTGTCACCAGCGCATCCCAGCCCACCGACCCCGTCGGCGCGCCGTGGCGGTTCACACGCCGGTACATCCGCAGGCTGAGACCGTCCCTGCTCATCTGGTGCAGCGCGCGCGACGAGCTGATGATGAACAGCTGCGCGCTCAGGATCAGGGCCGCGATCAGCATGACCGCGACCAGCTGCGACCCGATCCCACCGAAGGTGGCCCGCGCGGCGGTGAGGAACACGACGTACGGATCCTTCGCGAGCCCGTTGCTGCCGATGGTCCCCACGAGCACCGTCGGGACGATCGCGAACGCGGCCAGGGTGGTGACCGCGGTCAGCCCGATCGCTCGGGGGATGTCCCGGCGGGGGTCGCGCAGCTCGCCGGTCATCGTCGCCACCATCTCCGCCCCGTACGACGACCAGACCGCGACGAACGCCCACTTCGCCAGCAGCGCGAGCGTGCTCGGCGCCGACGCCCCGCCCCGATCGGGCAGTAACGGCGCGAAGTTCTGCCAGTGCCAGGTCCCGACTCGCAGCAGCGGCGCGGCGAGGACCAGGAGGAGCGGGACCACTGCGCACGCGGCCATGAGGGCGGCGGTCCATGCGCTGCATCGCAGTCCGAGCCGGTTCAGCGCGTAGAGGAGGACGACCAGGGCCAGGGTCACGCCGAGAACGTTGGCGCCAGGCCAGAACGCCGCCCGGAGATAGCTCGCCGCGAGCGTCAGGTTGACGGCGACGCCCGGGATCCACCCCACCCAGTAGCTCCAGCCGGCTACGGCGCCGAGGAGAGGGGAGAGGTGCTTCAAGCCCTGGTGGGCATAGGCGGGCGCGCCCCCGGCGCGGTGCGGAAACCGGCCGGCGAGCTCGGCGATGAACAGGCACTGGACGAGCCCGATGAACGCGGTCACCGTCCACACGAGCACGGACGCCGCCCCGATCTCGGCCGCCATGGGTCCCAGCGAGACCGTCACCAGGAGAGGGCTGCCGAGCGAGATGACGAACGCTGAGCGCCAGCGGAGCAGCCGCCGGAGTGGCGGCCGGGCAGAGGCGTCGACGGCCGCCACCGATTCCATCATCGACCCCGCCGCAGCCCCTCGCAGACCAGGACCTCGAGGTCCCACCAGGTCAGCCCGCGCGCCTCCCACAGGCGCATCCGCCCCTGCCGCCGCAGCTCCTCGATGAGGTCGGTGTCCCCGGCCCACCCCCTGGGGAGGAACAGCTGCCGGTACGCGGCCACCCGCCAGCTCCCGAAGTGCCCATCGATCCGGCGCCTGATCGCCGGGGTGAACTGGAGCGAGCCGATCGGCTGGACCAGGACGCCGCGCTCGGGCCGGAGCACCTCAGGGAGGCCGTCGATGATTCGGATCGGCAGGGAGACGCCGTCGCCGCCACCGGCGCTGCCCTCGGGGTACCAGCCGAGCGGTTTCGCGATGACATCCGGGGCCCCGGAGATGTCGTTGATGACGACATCGGCGAGAACACCGATCCCCCGGAAGGGCTCGAGCCCGTCCCCGCGAAGAGGAATGACCCGGTCCGCCACGCCGGCCCGGTCCGCGTTCAGGCGGCACAGCTCCACCGCCTCCTCGGAGATGTCGGTGGCGTATACACGCCGGGCTCCGAGGCGGGCGGCGACGATGGCGAGGAAGCCTCCGCCGCACCCCACGTCGAGCACCACGTCGGCGCCCTCGACGACGTCGAGCACCCCGGCGATCGCCTCCGAAGCGAGGGTCGGGCTGAACACCAGCGGACACAGTCCGTAGTCGAAGGGCCCCCCCGCACCGGCCCACCGGACGAGGTCGGGGCGGGCGCGCAGGAGCTGGCTCATCGGGTCAGGCCGCCGCCAGCAGGCCGAGCGGCCGGACCTCGATCCCGCGCCGCAGCGCGGCCCGCCATAGCCGGCGGGCGAGCTCCTCGTCGGGGACCCCGAGCGAGTGGGTACGGATGCCCTCCGCGGCGAAGAGGTAGGTCTCGGCGACGCAGGCGGCGGTGTCGTCCGGATCCGCCATGCCCAGATCGACCGTGCACGCATATCCGGGGATGCGCACGATCCCGCCCTCCACGACGGGCACTCCGCGGCGTGCGAAGGTCTCGATCGTCGGCGCCGGGATGTTGGCCGGCTGAGCGACGTCGACGACCACCGCAGGGCGGCGGACATGGTCCGCACGTAGCCCGGCCGATGGATCGTTGGTGAGCAGCAGGACGACGTCGGCGCCGGCAGCGGCCGACAGGTCGCCTGTGCAACGCATGTGCCCCGCGAGTCGGGGCAGGCGCTGACGCACCCGCGTGGTGGTGCGGCCGATCAGGATGAGCTCGAACCCGTGCTCCGCGAGCAACAGGCTCGCAGGGACCCCGACCGACCCCGTGCATCCCACGACCGCGATCGTCGCGGTCCGGCCGAGGTGGAGGGAGGCGGCGGCGTCGATCGCGTTGTGGAGCACCACCGCCGCGGTGTATGCGTTCGCGTTGGTGAGTGTGACCCCCGTGGGAAGCTCACGGAGCAGCTTGCGGCCGCCGGCGGTCGCCGGCGCGGTCATCCCTCCGAGCCCCACCACGGTCGCGCCGCGCTGGAGCACCATGGCCAGCCCCTCGTGGATGGCCCGTGCGCCATCGGCGCCGAGAAGCCCGCTCGGCATACGCATCACCACCGCGACCTCACCTCGGATCGGGCCGAACCCGACCAGAACCTCGCCCGCCACGAGCGGCGCAAGCCCGCACATCTTGTCGCGGAACTCGCCCTCGGACGAGCTGTAGTGACGCAGGAATCGCGACGCGCCGATGCGGTACAGGTCGCGGTCGTCGCGAAGGTTGGTGAGGAAGGCGAAGGCGGGCGGCTGGTTGCGAAGGTGCGGGAGCACCTCGGCTCAGGTGCCCAGCAGCGGGGCCAGCAGCATCGCCCCGGTGACGTCGATGGTGATCGAGCCGCCTCCGAGGTGCTCGGGCCAGTTGATGAGGAATGTCGTGTCGAACCGCATGTTCACGGGC
>DATKEY010000348.1:0-12821 GCA_035544475.1 Candidatus Dormiibacterota bacterium
TGAAGGCGTGGCCGAGGTGGGCTGCGTCGTACGGGGTGATGCCGCACACGTAGAGGGTCACGGGGTCGCCGGCGGGCTCGAGTGGCCGCACCGAGCGTGCCGCCGTGTCGTACAGCTGCATCTCCGATGATTCTACGGAGCCGAAGTATCCGCGGCCGTGTCGAGGATCCGTGCCGCCTCGGCGAGGGCCGCGCGCAGGTCGCGGTACGTGACCCGCCGGGGGGCATCGCCGAGCGGCACCCAGGCGACGTCGTCGACCTCCGACGCCTGGGGAACCGCCTCCGTGCCGGCCGGCACCTCGACGAGGAAATGGTCGACCCGCTTGAAGATCAGCCGTCCCTCGCGGCGGTATGCGTACTCCGACGGCGGCAGCGGTCCGCGCAGCCGGAGCAGGTCGACGGGGATCCCGACCTCCTCGGAGATCTCCCGCAGCGCGGTCTCCTCGGGGCTCTCGCCGGCCTCGACGAGCCCCTTGGGGAGGCTCCAGGCACCCCGAACCCCGATCAGGCAGACCTCCCAGCCACCCCCGGCGGGGCGCACGACGACCCCTCCGGAGGAGTGCTCGTCGACGCGCCGGGGGCGGGGGCTCATGCCCTCAGAATGCCAGCCGAGGGCGCGGAAGGCGGGTGCTATGATCCCGGGACAGCGCGCGCGGCCCCGTGGTGTAGCCTGGCCTAACACGCCACCCTGTCAAGGTGGAGATCGTCGGTTCGAATCCGATCGGGGTCGCCAGCGGCGCCTGCGGGGCCCTAGTCGATCCCTCTCTCGAGGTGGGCGAGCACCGCGTCACTGATCGCGACGACGGCGTCGAGCTGGCCATCGGTGAGCGCGTCGATGAACCACCGTCGCACCTTGTCCACGTGATCGGGCGCCGCCCCTTCGATCGCGCGGCGGCCCTGCCTCGTCAGCACCACGACCGACCCGCGGGCATCCGTCGGGCAGTCCTCGCGCGCCACCAGACGGCGCTGCTCCATCCTGGTGAGGTGCCGGGACAGGCGGCTCTTGTCCCATCCCAGCCGGTCGCCGAGCTCGAAGGCCCGAAGCCGGCCGCCGTCCGTCTCGGAGAGCTCCACCAGCACGGCGTAATCCGAGCCGGACAGGCCGCTGTCATTCCTGAGCTCTCGGTTGAGATGTCCCACGAGGCGGGCGTGCATCGTGATGAACCCCCGCCACGCGGCCTGCTCGCGGTCGTCGAGCCAGTCTCCCGGCCGGCTTCGCAGCGGCGACATGGTTGACATGGAAACCTCGTCGTCAGTAGTCTGGTTGACATGGTAACCATTTCGCGCGCAGGCGCAGAAGGAGAATCCCGATGAAGGCCCTCGTCTCTCGCGCCTACGGCCCGCTGGAGGAGTTGACGATCGAGGACGTCCCCCAGCTCGAGCCCGCTCCCGGCCAGGTTCTCGTGCGGGTGGAGGCCGCCGGGCTCAACGCCATGGACAGCAAGGTGGTGACCGGGGCGGCGAAGGACTTCCTGCCCGTCGATCACCCGTTCGTGCCCGGCGCGGACGCGGCCGGAACCGTCGCCGCGGTCGGCGCAGGGGTCGGCGATCTCGTTGTCGGCGACCCGGTCGTGCTGACGAACGGACTCGCCTTCGGCACGCTCGCCGAGTACGTGACCATCGCCGACGGTCCCGCGATCGCGATCCGTCCGGCCGGTCTGGACCCGGTCCACGCGGCGGCCCTGCCGACGGCAGCCCTGACGGCGGCCACGATGATCGACGCGGCGAAGCTCCAGCCCGGCGAGAGCGTCCTCATCGTCGGCGCCTCCGGCGGATTGGGAACGTTCGCGGTGCAGTTCGCCAGGCAGGCGGGAGCCCGTGTGCTGGCCACCGGCCGGGCCGGCGAGGCGGCGAGACTGCGCGAGCTGGGCGCCGACGAAGTGGTCGAGTACCAGAACGCCGACACCGCGACGGAGACGCGGCGTCTCGTGCCCGGCGGGGTCGACGTGGTGTTGGACATGGCCAATGCGGGGCCCGCGCTGGCCGCCTCGGCGGCGGCCGCCAGGCAGGGCGGGCGGCTGGTGTCGCCGTTGGGCGGCCCGGAGAGCTTCGACCGCGACGTCAGCGCCACGTACATCACGGTCCAGGTCCCCGACGGACGGCTCGCCGACCTCGCCGAGCAGGCCGCCGACGGCCGGCTGCAGGTGGAGGTCGCCGCCACGTACCCGTTCGACGAGGCCCGCCGTGCCCTGGTCGACTTCGCGGGCACGCACGTCTTCGGGAAGGTCGCGGTCGAGTTCTGACACCCGAAGTATGACGTCACACCCTCGCAACGTCGGCGTGCTGTCGTATGTCCCACTGAGGCACGACGGCTCCCGATCACGGAGGTGGACGACATGGCGCGACACCGGACCTGTCCGCACTGCTGGCAGGCGCACGACACGACGACGCCGTGCCGAATCGCCGCGATCACCGAGACGCTGCGCAGGCGAGGCGACCAGAGGGCGGCCGACGCGGCGGAATGTGTCGCGATCCGCCGCTATCTCGGTCTGGGCCTTGGAAGCGACCAGGATGCCGCATAGCGGCGGGCCCCGCTCGCTGCTCCTTCTCGTGAGCACGACCGCGCTCGTCGCGTGCGGTGGCGCCACGTCCGCGCACCACGGTGGCGTCGCGGCTGCGTCGCCCGCGCCGTCGTGCAGCACCGCTCCCGGCGCGCTGGATCCCGCGGCCGCCACACCTCGCGGTCCGTGGCCGCAGGCGGAGCGCGATGCGCTCCACACGGCGACCGCGCCCGTCGTCGGGCCGCAGCGGGGAACCGTCCGATGGCGCAGGCACCTCGAGGGAGCGGTCACGCCGGGGCCGATCGTCGGCGCCGGCGACGTCGTGTACGCCGCGAGCAACGGCGGCGTGCTGCACGCGATCGAGCTCGCGACCGGTCGCGACCTCTGGACCTTCGACGGCGGAGGCGCGTACGGCTCCGATCTCTCGACGTCGCCGGCGCTGCTCGACGGCGGTCTTCTGCTCTGGCCCGGTCCGCGCGACACCCTCGACGCACTCGACGCAGCGACCGGGCGGCTGCTCTGGCAGCGGAACTTCGGCGCCATGGTTCTCTCCCCGGCGCCGGGCGCGCGGCGCGTCTACGTCGCGACCATGGATGGCCGGCTGGATGCGCTCACCGTGTCGCGCAGTGCCGCGCACGTCGACTGGACCACCGACCTCGGCACCCACGCCGACTCCTATGGCAGCCCCGCGGTGGGGGCGGACGGCACCGTCTACGGAACCGCGGGCAACCGCATCGTCGCGGTACGCGACGACGGCGACCGTGCCACGCCGCTCTGGCACTTCGACATCGCCAGCGGCACCGAGGTGTCACCGGCGGTGAGCCCGGCGGGCGTCGCCGTCTTCGGCACCAACGACGCCTCGGAGTATGGTCTCGGTCCCACCGGCCAGGTCGCCTGGCGCTTCCCCCGTGACAGCCTCACGTACTCGTCGCCGGCGGTGGCCCCGAACGGTGTCGCCTACTTCGGTGACCACCGCGGACGCATCGACGCCGTCGACACCCGTGACGGCTGCTCCGTCGCCACCTACGCGCTCGCCGGTGAGGTCTGGACCGCCCCCGCGATCGACCGCGACGGCGACGTCTACGCCGGCACGAAGACCGGCCACATCACCGGTTTCCGCGCGAACGGCACGCGGCTCTTCGACATCGCCACCACGGGCGTCGTCGACAGCTACCCGGCGATCGCCGGCGACGGGACTCTCCTCATCGGCTCGGGCGACGGGAACCTGTACGCGATCCGCTGACCCCTGTCGACTCACACGTTCAGCCGGCCCGCCCCTGGCGACACCTGGGGCGGGCCGGCGCCATCGTGGGGTCCGCTCAGGAGGACTCCACCCAGTTGCCGTGGAAGCCGAAGGGCGCGACGTGGGGCAGACGCACGGTCGCCACCGGAGGCGCCGCGATGTCGCCGCCGTCGAGGACGCGGAGCTCGCTGCGCCGCGCCTGCGCGTCGAGGACCAGGGTCAGCAGCCAGACGTCGGCCTCGCCGCGTCCGCCGCGGCGGGCGACGGGCACGCACTCGCCGGCGAACTCGTGCGCCCGCGCCGGGGCGGTGGCGACGGTGCCGAGCGCGAGGTCGACGCACGCCGGGACGCCGAGGAAGCCGCCCTGCTCGTTGGCGGTGACGCCGTAGATGCGGCGGTGCTCGCGGGAGTCCGCGACCGGCGCCACCCGCGGGAACTCGAGCGAGGTGGCGCTGAGCCGCTGCCGCCGGATCCGGCCAGAGCCGTCCAGAACCAGCCGCTCCGGCCAGGCCGACGCGGCACCTCCGACGCGTCCGCTCAGGAGCTCGAAGAGGTAGCGCATCACCCGTGCGTCGGGATAGGCACAGACGTCGAGCACGACGGAGTCGCCGTCGTCCCACGCGTTCACGGTGTGGAAGAACGCGAACGGCTCACCGCGATGCCAGCGCACCTCGCCGCTGTGCAGGTCGACGACGGCGACGTGGACACCACGGCCGGGCTCCCAGCGCAGCGAGTCCGCGTAGCTGCGGCTGCCGAGGAGCATGCCGAGCGGGACCGGCGGAAGGGTGAGCGGCTGGACGACGACCACTGCGTGCCGTTCGGTCAGCGCGAAGTCGTGGACCATCGAGGCGAACGGCATGGCGACGGTGTGCTCGCGCGACACCGTGCCGTCGGGACGGCAGCGGTAGAGGCGGGCCTGGGTGCGCGCGCCGTAGCGGATGCCGAAGTTCCAGACGTCCCCGCTCGGATGCGCCTTGGGATGCGCCGAGAACCAGTCGTCGTCGCCGAGGACGCCGCCGAGATCGTCCTCGCCGAGGGTGTCGAGGGTGACCGGGTCGAGGCGGTGGGGACGCCCGGCCTCCCAGAGAGCGAGCAGCCGGCCGCCGATCTCCACGATGTTCGTGTTCGCGGTGTTCTTGGCGAAGCGGCGTCGGGTGTTGCGGAAGCGCGCCAGGGCGGTCTCGCCCGCGGGCCGGGTGCCGAAGGCGCCGTAGAGGCGCCGCCCCGCCTCGACCTCCTCGGCGCGACCGGCGGTGGCCACGAAGCGATTGCGATAGTGGGCACGGCCCTCCCCGAGATGGATCGCGTGGACCATGCCGTCGCCGTCGAACCAGTGCCGGTAGCGCTCGCCGAAGGCCTCGTGACGGGCCGGGCCGACCCGGTACAGGGTCCCCGCCAGCTCGACGGGGAGGTCGCCGAGGACCTCGAGCTCGACGGCCTCGCGGTGCTCGGTCTCGAGCGTCTCGAAGCCCAGCCGCCAGCCGGGGGTGGTCTCGGTGGGAAGGGCGGTCGGGGCCTGTTGCGCCATCGTGGTACCCTCCGGTACATGCCGATTGCATCGCTCGAATTGTCATGACCTTAGCACCTAGCAATAGGGAAGGTCAAGCCTCCGAGCCGAACCCGACCGCGGCCTCCCTCCTCGGCTTCCTTCACCGTGGCCCGATGACCGGCTGGGAGCTCGCCCGAGCCACCGAGAACTCGATCGGGGAGTTCTGGAACATCACCTCGAGCCACGTCTACCGCGAGCTGCGCACCCTCGAGACCGCCGGTCTCGTCGTCCCCGGGGAGACCGGCGCCCGCGACCGGCGGCCCTACGCGATCACCGACGCCGGACGCGAGGCCTTCGCGCGCTGGATCCTCAACGAGCCCGGGCCGGACATCATCCGCTCGCCCCTGCTGCTCACCGTGTTCTTCGGCGCCCACCTGCCGGCGGCGCTCCTCCGCCGGTTCCTCGACCTCCACCGCCTCCGCCACGAGCAGCGGCTCGACTACTACCGCATGCTCTCCGCCGCGGTCGGCGACACCGACCCCTTCGCCGCCGCGACGCTCGCCTACGGCATCGCCCACGAGGAGGCGGTCGCCCGCTGGTTCGCCGGGCTTCCCTGGCTCCGGAACGAGGACGTGGCTCCCTAACCGCCCGACACAGCGGGGGAGACGACCACCTCGGTGCCGTCGCGGACGGGGTGGTCGAGATCGGTGCGGACCATGACGCCGTCGACGAAGACGAGCACGTGCGGACGGAGCACTCCGCGCTCGTCGCGCAGCCGGCGCTCCAGCACAGGCAGCCGGACGGCGAGATCGTCGAGGACGTCGCGTAGCGTGCCGCCCTCGACCGCCACCTCGCGCGCGCCCCCCGCGCAGGACCGCAGCTGCGCGGGGATGACCATCCGCGCCGTCACCGGATCAGCGCGGCGCGGACGGTGAGCACGTCGGGCAGGTGGGTCGCGAGCCCGGTCCAGGAGTCGCCGTCGTCGACGCTGGCGAACACCTCGCCGACGCGGGTTCCGAAGTAGATGCCGGCGGGATCGCCGCCATCGGTGCACATCGCGTCGCGGAGCACGCAGGCGTGGTAGGGATCCGCGGGCAGGCCGGCGTCGAGCGGCCGCCACTCCGCGCCCGCGTCCTCGCTGCGGTAGACGCGGCAGCGCAACCCCGGCGGCATCCGCTCCTCGTCGGCGACGAGAGGGAAGACGTAGACCCAGTCGGGCCGGTGCGGATGCACGACGATCGGGAAGCCGAAGGTGCTCGGCAGCCCGGACTCGACCGCGGCCCAGGAGTCGCCGCCGTCGTCGCTGCGGTACACGCCGCCGTGGTTCTGGGCGAAGAGGCGATCGGGCCGGCTCGGGTGCATCGCCACCCTGTGGACGCACTGACCGTACTCCGGGAAGCGCTGGTCCTCGGGCAGGTACGTCGCCTGGATCCCCCGGTTCGCCGGCCGCCACGTTCGGCCTCGGTCGGTGCTGCGGTAGACGCCCGCGGTCGACATCGCCACCATCAGCCAGTCCGGGTCCGAGGGATGGGTGAGCACGGTGTGCAGGCACGCGCCGCCGCCGCCGGGCATCCACTCTCCGCGATGGGGATGGTCGAACAGCCCTTCGACGAGTGCGAAGCTCATCCCGCCGTCGTCCGAGCGAAAGAGCGCGTGGGGCTCGACCCCCGCGTAGACGACGTCGGGCTGGTCGGCGCCGGCCGGCTGCACCTGCCAGATGCGCGCCAGCGCGGCGCCGGATCCCTCGGGGAACGCGATCGGGGCGAGCTCGGGCTCCTCCCAGGTCGCGCCGAGGTCGTCGGAGTGGGCGAGGAGCGGACCCCAGTGGCCCGTCCCCACGCCGGCGAAGAGGCGGGGTGGGTCGCGCCGCGTGTCGACCGCGACCGTGGCGACCTCCTTGTTGGAGAACTGCAGCGGTTCGACGCTCCAGGATCGCCGGTCGGCGCTCCGGGCGATGACCAGCCCCTTGCGGGTCCCGATGAGGACGATCGTCTCGCTCATGGGCCGATGATCGCTCACCACGGGCCGACCAGATGTTTCTCGTCGGATACTTCGCCGCACCGTGAACGTCGACGACGCTCATCGCCTGGCGCGCGAGAAGGGCGTGTCCGCCCCCCTCTACGCGATGGTCCGCGGCATCGTGACCCCGCTCTTCCGCGTGTACTTCCACATGCACGTCGCCGGTGCGGACCGCGTGCCGCGCGAGGGCCCGGTGATCATCGCCCCCAACCACAAGAGCCAGCTCGACCCCTTCTTCGTCGCGGCCTGCACCCGGCGGCGCATCCGTTTCATGGGCAAGGCCGAGCTCTTCGGCGGGCGCCACGGGTACCTGCTCGTCCGCCTCGGGGCCTTCCCGGTGCGGCGCGGAGAGTCGGACGCGCAGGCGCTCGAGACGGCTCGCGTGCTCCTCGCGAAGGGGGAGGCCCTCGCCCTCTTCCCCGAGGGAACGCGGATCGCCGAGGCCGACCGGCTCGGGTCGCCGCGCCGTGGGGCGACCCGCCTCGCCCTCGAGGCGGGGGCGCCGCTGGTGCCCGCGGCGATCACCGGCACCCAGAAGCTCTTCGTGGGACCCGTCCCGTTGCCGCGTCGGGTGCAGGTCGCCTTCGCCGAGCCGATCCGTCCCGAGCCCGACCCGGTGGTGACCCCGGAGGAGGCGGGAGACCTCCTCGAGGACCGGCTCTGGCCGACGGTCGAGTCCGAGTTCCGCCGCCTCTACACGCGACCCGGCCTCATCGCCGCCGCTCTGACGGCCGCGGGGCTCGCCGGGCTGGTGGCGCGGCGCCGCCGCCGGCGCTGACCGGCACGGTCCGGTTCGCCTAGGCTGCGCGGCATGGAGCAGCGGGTCAGCCTGATCACCCTCGGCGTGCGCGACCTCGAGCGCGCGCGGACCTTCTACGAGACGCTGGGGTGGACGACCGCCTGCGAGCGCGGGTCCGACGTCGTCTTCTTCCAGTCCGGCCAGATGGTGCTCGCGCTGTGGGGACGTGAGCAGCTCGCCGAGGACAGCGCCGTCGTGGACGGCGGGGGCTGGGGCGGAGTGACCCTGGCGCGCAACCTCCCGTCGGCCGCGGAGGTCGACGCGGCGATGGCGCAGGCGAGGGCGGCCGGCGCGCGCATCGGGCGCGAGGCCGGGCCGACCTTCTGGGGCGGCTACTCCGGGGTCTTCATCGACCCCGACGGCCACCCGTGGGAGGTCGCCCACAACCCCGGGTGGACGCTCGCCGAGGACGGGTCGATCACCCTGTAGCGACCCGTCCGTCGCGGCTCCGGACTCCTCCGCAGGGCGTTCACATGCTCCTCACAACCGGGCGAGAGCATCGAGGTGCCGGAATCAGCCGGCACAGGAGACATTCGAGATGCACCGCAGATCACCTCTTCGCACCGCCTGGGCGCTGGCGACGGTCGCGGGCGCGACCGCGGTGGGGATCACGACCCAGCGGCCGGGCTTCGTGGTCATCACCTTCCTCGGCGGGCTCCTCCTGCCCCGGGTCCTGCTCGGCTGGGGCGGGCCGCACCACCACCTCCACGCGTGCGGCCGCGACCGCACCGCGCGGATCGACCACCACCTCGGCGACTGGCACCGCCATGCCCACGGCGAATCCGGCGCGGCGCCGGAGGCCGGGCCGGTCAGCGCCTGACGCCCGGGGAGACGGCCGGCCCGATCGGGCCGGCCGGCCCCCACCTACGATCACATCCCCGTGAAGACCATCCTCGTCGTCGACGACGAGCCGGAGATCGTCCGGCTCGTGCGCGACTACCTCGAGCACGGTGGCTTCGCCGTGATCACCGCCTCGGACGGCCCGGGCGCGGTGGAGGCGGCGCGCCGGCGCCGGCCCGACCTCGTCGTCCTCGACCTCGGCCTCCCCGGGCTCGACGGCCTCGACGTGACCCGTGAGCTGCGCCGCGACGGCCGGGTGCCGATCGTCATGCTCACCGCCCGCGGCGAGGAGACGGACAAGCTCGTCGGGCTCGAGCTCGGGGCGGACGACTACGTCACCAAGCCCTTCAGCCCCCGGGAGCTCGTCGCCCGCGTGCGCGCCGTGCTCCGGCGCACCGAGGCGGCGGCGCTGCAGGCCGAGGTGGTCCGCGTCGGCGCCGACATCACCCTCGACGCCGGGCGCATGGAGACGACCGTCGGCGGCCGCCACGTCGACCTCACCCACACCGAGTTCGAGCTCCTCATGGTCATGGCCCGGCAGCCCGGCCGCGTCTTCACCCGCGCCCAGCTCCTCGACGCCGTCCACGGCGCCGCCGTCGAGTCCTACGAGCGAGCGATCGACGCCCACGTGAAGAACATCCGCCGCAAGATCGAGCCCGACCCCCGCGCGCCGCGCTACCTGCAGACCGTCTTCGGCGTCGGCTACCGCCTCGCGGACCCGGGCTGATGGGCGGCTGGGGTGGTCCGCCCCGCTGGACGCGCCACGCCAGGCCGCCGTGGTGGCCGGAGGGCGAGCCCTGGCCGCCGCCCGCCGCCCGCGCCTGGCACGGGGCGGGCGCGCGCCGGATGCGGCGGCGGGCCGGATGCCTGGTGCTCAGCCTCCTCCTCCTCCTGGGGACCGCCGGCACCGCCGCGGTGTGGCTCGTGGCGAGCGCGCTCGGGATCGCCGGCTCGGGGACCTTCGCGCGCCTGGTGTCGGTCGGCGCGCTCCTCCTCGGCGTCCTCGCGGTCGTCGTCGCGGCCGGCGCCACGCGCCGGCTCGCGGTCTCCGCCGGGCGTCTCGTCGAGGCGTCGGGACGGATCGAGGCGGGCGATCTCAGCGTGCGCGTGCCGGTGCGCGGACCCGCCGAGCTGCGCAGCCTCGCCCGCGCCTTCAACGACATGACGAGCCGGCTGGAGGAGACCGAGGAGCGGCGCCGCTCCGTCGTCGCCGAGGTGGCCCACGAGCTGCGCACCCCGCTCTCGATCATCCGCGGCCAGGCCGAGGCGATCGCCGACGGCGTCTATCCCGCGACCCCGGAACGGATGGCGCCGATCCTCGACGCGGTGCGCAGCCTCGAGGTCCTCGTCGACGACCTCACCACCCTCGGTCTCGCCGAGGCCGGCGCGCTGCGCCTCCGGCGCGAGCCCGTCGACCTCGCGGTGCTCGTCCACGACACCCTCGAGGCGCATCGCGGCGCCGCCGAGGCGGCCGGGATCGGCCTCGGCGCCGAGGTCGACCCCGCGCTCGGGCCGGTGGAGGCCGACCCCGCCCGGCTCCGCGGAGTTCTGTCCAATCTCGTCAGCAACGCGCTGCGCCACACCGCCCCCGGCGGATCGGTGCGCATCATGGCCCGACGTGTCGCGACCCCGTTGCCGATCGAGCTGCGGGTCGTCGACGACGGCGAGGGCATTCCCTCCGAGCTCCTCCCCCGCGTCCTCGACCGCTTCGTCAAGGGCGCGGGCTCGGCGGGCTCCGGGCTGGGCCTGGCCATCGTCCGCGACGTCGTCGAGGCCCACGGTGGCGGCGTCGAGGTGACGAGCGCCCCCGGTGAGGGCACGACCGTGACCCTGCGTCTCCCCGGCTGAGCGCGGTCAGCTCCAGCGCACCCGCACCGACTCGCGCCAGAGCTCGAGCAGCGAGGCGTCGCCGTCGATCCGCAGGCCGTCGGCGGTCCGCCGGTTCCAGAGCAGCAGGTGGAGGTCGGACGCCGGACCCGCGACGGTGCAGCCGGCGTCGCCCCGCTCGCGGCGTCCGGTGGCGCCCTCCGGCCCGATGTGCACGGTCCAGGCGGCGCCGGCGTCGGTCGCCACGACCGCGAGGACCGCCGGCGGGTCGCTGCGCAGCCGGCCGCCCGGGCGGCTGACGAAGCCCATGATCAGCTCGTCGATGCCGTCGGCGGCGATGCCGGGCGCGAACGGGGTGACCACGTCGCCGGCGCTCTGGGCGTCGACGCGATGGATGCCGGTCTCGTGCGCCTGGCGGCGGGCCCAGAAGGCGAGCGGCGACGGGGCGGGGAGGAAGCTCCAGCAGTCGAGATCGGGCGGCGCGGCCTCGAGCGCGGCGACGAGCTGCAGGTGCCCCTCGCGGAACCAGTCGACGAGCTCGCCGTCGCCGGGCCACGCCGAAACCACCTCCTCGAAGCCGTCGACCGGGGTTCTCCGCCTGCCGGCGACGTGCGCCGCCGCCCAGCGGTGCACCCCGCCGGTGTGGTGGACGAGGTCGCGCACCCGCCACCCCGGGCAGGTGGGAACCTCGGCGTCCGGCCCGGTGACCGCGACCGCGGCGGCGAGGAGGTCGCCGTCTGCGCGCAGCGCGGAGATGTGCTCGGCGATCTCCATGTCCCGCACAGTCTGACCTCCCGCGGGCGAGCGGCGCGCGTAGACTCCGAGCACGCGGAAGGACCGGAGGCGATGGACGAGTTCCGCGAGCACGAACCGCCGCTGCGGCGTCTCGGCCACGGGGGTTTCCTGGCCGTCCTGGCAGGGATCCCCGTCGCCGGGCTGACCCTCTTCCAGCTCGGGCATACGCTCGATCCCCACTTCGTCGCGCGGTTCCCCGCGCCGCAGCCCGCCGCGGCGGAGCTGAGCTGCTTCGACGAGCCGCCGCCCGGCGCACCCGAGTACCTCCCCAACGGCTACCGCTTCGTCTCCGAGCTGAGGGGCTCGTACGGCGGGCCGGTCGGTGCCGACCAGGAGGTGACCTGGGTCTACAACCGCACCTGCGCCGACCCCGACGCGCTCTACCCGGTTCTGGTCATCCACGTCCCCGTGCCCGGCGCGGTGCTCGCCATGTCCGAGTCGAGCCGCCAGCGGCCGGTCTCGGTCGCGATCGGGAGCACGGCCATCTACTACGACGGCTGGACGACCTGGGACGCACGCAACGACAGCCCGCTGCAGGTCCCGGTGCCCCACTGGGAGACGCGCGAGGCGAACGCGCTCGTGGTGAGCTGGCCGAAGGGGACCTTCGGCATCCTCGGAGCCCGGGTCAACGGGATCGGGCTCGGCGAGCTGCTCGCCATCGCCCGCGAGCTCCCGCTCGGGCTCGCCGTCCCCTGCCACTCCTGCGGCTGAGCCGCGACTACGCGGTCGCCGTCAGCCGCCGCCGCATCGCCTCCGCCATCGCCGCCACCCCGGACATCGGCCGCAGCATCACGGTGAGCTCGGCCACCAGCCCGTCCGGGTCGAGGCGGAGGATGTCGACCCCCTGGACGTTGCGGTCGCCGACCCGCGCCTCGAAGACGAGCACCTGGCGGTCGCCGTCGCAGACGGCGCCGGTGTAGCGGAAGTCCTCGAACACGCTGACGGCGGCGGCGAGCAGCGGGGCCACCGCCTCGATGCCGCGATACGGGGTGAAGACCACCGGGCTGTTGAAGACGACGTCCTCGGCGAGGGTGCTGCGCAGCGCCTCGGCGTCGCCGGACTCGACCGCCGCCTGGAAGGTGCTCCTCAGCATCGGCGTCAGCCCATGACTGGCGGCGGCTGATCGCAGCGCACCGCGGATGCGTGGGCGGGATCGAGGGCGTTGATCACGTCCTGGGCGACGACCGGGTCGTACGCCATCGCGCCGTGCCCGGAGATGTCGTTCGGGCACTGGTCCTGGACGACGATGTTCGTGACCCCGGGGAGGTCGAGCCGCCCGCTCGTGTACGGGACCACCGCCTCGTCGTAG
>DATKEY010000349.1:0-11343 GCA_035544475.1 Candidatus Dormiibacterota bacterium
TCGGCGTCGGTCGCGTCGACGACGAGCGACGAGTCGGTGGCGCCGCCGGTGAGCGCGACGGGGTGGCCGGCGACGGTGACGATCGGGGGCGCGCCGGCGGCGCCGCCACAGGTGAACCCGGAGCCGCTGACGGTCACCGCATCGCCGCGGTGGACGATCGCCGGACTCACCGCCGTCACGGTGACGGTGCAGGACGGGGGAGGCGTGGGCTGGGCGCCGGTGGTGACCAGCCCCGTGCCCGTCCCGGCCGCGACGGCGCCCGCGGCGCACGCGAGCCTCAGCCGCATCCTCATGCGCCCGTCACCGGGGTGGCCTCGAGGACGAGCCGGTCGCGGGCGAACGCCCCCTGCCACAGCGGCCAGCAGGTGACGAGCAGGAGCGTCTCGCCGTCGCGGTGACGGTCGATGTAGCCGCGGTCGTCGCCCCCGACGACCGAGCGGGAGTCGATGCGGTACTCGTACGTGCCGTAGGCGGTGTCGACGCGGACCTGGTCGCCGGGGTGCAGGTCGCCCCAGCTCAGCGAGAACCCGTTGTGGTTGCCGATGAGGACGATCCCGCCCTCACCGGGGTAGGCGGTGTGGTGGTCGTGCCCGGGGCCGGCGCTGAGGATGCCGCCGTCGATCCCCTCGGTGACCACCGCCTCGAAGTGGATCGACGGCATCGCCAGCTTGAAGATCGGCCGGCCGTCGGCGAGGTGCGGATGGCGGACCGGGATCGCGGCGGTCTCCACGAGCCCGGTCGCGGGGATGCTCTGGGGCGGGTGCACCCGGTCCCAGTCGGCGAGGAGCCGGTGCTGCGCGTACCCCTCGTAGGCGACCAGGGTGAGCACGTAGCCGGTGACGAGCAGGCCGAGCCCCATCAGGACCCAGCTGCCGCGACGGACCCAGCGGAGAAGGGGACTGGTCGCCATGAGGGTCTCCTGATGGGGGAGGAGGGAGGGCGGCGAGGCGGCCGCCCTCCCCGGGGATCACGGGGTGGTGCGGCGCGCCGCGAGGCGTGGCACGAGCCGCAGCACGAGGGAGGCGGCGGCGAGCGCGGCGGCGACGGCGAGCGGGACGGGGCCGCCGAACATGCCGGTCGACGGCGAGATCGGGCCCTGCGCCGCGGTGAGCACGGCCGGTGCGGCGGTGGCCGCGACCGCGCCGGCGGGGGCCGAGGCGATCTGCGCCGCCGAGCTCGCGAGGGTCACCGCCACGATCGGCTTGCCGGCGGTCGCGGTGCCGAGCGAGCCGCCGAGGAGGTCGCCGAGCGGACCGGTGCCGTCACCGACGAGCCGGACGTCGAGACCGGTCACCGAGACCGCGCGGTGGAGCGGCGTGTCGAACCCGACGGTGGGCACGCCGCGGCTGATCTGCAGAGCGAGCCCGGTGCCCGGAACATGCACGTCCTTCTCGCTCCCGGGTGCGATCCCGAGCGCGTCGGCGGGACCGGCGACCGGGAGGCCGAGCACGTCGATCTCGGCGAAGCCGGCGCTGCCGTGGGGGCTCGCCGCGCCGCCGCCGAGTGCCGCCTGAGCGCTCGAGTTCGCGCCCTTGATGTCCAGAAGTGGCAGATCCGCGAGGCTGCCGAGTCGCTGGGTGAGAGCGGTGGCCGCGTCGACGGGGAGGCCGCTCGTGATGCCGCGGAGCACCGACGTGCCGAGCGGAAGCACCTGGAGGTCACCGACACGGGTGCTCGCCAGCGCCTGCTCCGCGCCCGCGCCCGACGGCTGGACGGTGGCGTTCGAGGCGACGTCGGTGGCCCGCACCAGGGAGTTGAGACCGATCCCCGCGCCGCCGAGCAGGGAGCCGACGAGACTGTCGGGACCGAGCAGCGGGCTCAACGCGGTGAGGCTCGAGATCAGTCCGGTCGGCAGCCCGGCGGGCTGGCCGAGCAGACCGGTCACGATCCCGCCCAGCCCGCTCAGCGCGTTGGGGTCGACCCCGGCGGGGAGCGCGAGCTTCGGGGTGAGGTCGAGGCTGCTGATCTCGTTGTCGGCGGAGCTCTGCGCCGCGTCGATGTGGTTGACGGTGGCGAGCGTGTTGTTCACCGCACGCGCGTGGAAGGGCGCGAGCTTCAGCTGCAGCGGCGCGCCCACGGGGAGATTGATGTCGGCGAGGCTGGCGTCCGCGACCGGGGTGTCGGGGAACCCGGGCACGTGGTAGCGGGCGCGCACGGTCTCGGCGAGCTTGGGATCGAGCCCGTGCAGCACCGCGGCGGGGGTCGCGCCGGCGGTGATGCCGCCGAGCAGCGACTGCAGCTGGGTCAGCCCCGAGACCAGGCCGTTGAGCTGGGGCGGCAGGGCGGCGCCGAGCGGGTTCGAGCCGAGCACGCCGGAGAGCAGCCCCCCCACGGGGCCGATCGCTCCTGGAGCCGGCGCGGTGCCGCCTGGGAGCTGGACTGAGCGCAGCGTCGACAGCGCGCCGTCGAGCGCTCCCTGCAGCGACGTGAGCTGGTCCGTGAGCGGAGACAGGTTGAGGTCGAGCGCGGTCGACTCCGCGTGGCCCTGCTGGAGGTCTGCGGTGGGAGCCACGAGCTGACCCGACGCCTGCGCGCCCGCGAGTCGCACCACGAGGTCGGTGCCGTCGACGGCGCCGGCGAGCGCGCGATGGAGGACGCCGTTCACCGCGGGCAGCGCGGTGAGCAGCGCCGACGGTGCGAGTGAGACCTGCACCGCCGACGCCTGCGCGTCGCCGGTGGGCAGGTTGGGCGCCGGATCGGCGGCGGCCGCCAGCGGCGCGGTGACGATCCCCACGGTGGCGATCAGCCCGGCGGTGCCGAGCAGAGCGGTTCTGTTCACGCTGGTGATTCCTCCTGCGATGGCTGGGGGACGCGTAGCAAACCGCGACTCGCGGAGTCGCGACAACGGCCATCCGCCCCCATTCGCAGGGGGGTCATCTGCATCCCTCGCCGGTGAGCAGCGGTCCGGTGGAGCGTGTACGTCTGCGCCTTGTGGCATGTGCCGCGCTGCGGTCTGCTTGCGCTCCGCGTTTGCGCCACACCGCGAGGTAACCGGTCATGCTGCTTCGAGGTCTCGGTCTCCGCGCCGTGCTGCCCCTGCTGCTGCTCGTCCCCTCGACCGTGTCACCGATGCTCGCATCCCCCGCATCCGCCTCCAGCAACGGTGTGCTCACCAGTGACGACCGCACCCTTCATGCCGGAGTCGGCACCTACACCGACTGCTCCGGGCGTACTCCGCTGCAGAAGGGCGAGGCCGCCATCGACACCTGCATCCGCGGCCGTCACTACTTCCTCGGTCACAACTACGGCGTGTTCACTCCGCTGCTGCACATGCAGCCGGGCGACCATCTGAAGTGGACCGATGGCAGCAGCGTGCAGCATCGTCTGCGGATCGTCGCGGTGCGCGACTGGACGCCGTCCGACGGCGCCCCGCCCGTGGTCGAGCCCGACGTGTACGCGCAGTTCCAGACCTGCGTCCGGGAGGACGGTTCGCTCGAGCGCATCCTGGACACGGTCGAGGAGTGAGCGTGACCATCCCGGTGGTATGCTCGGTCGGGTGGTGCGCGAACGCTCGTTCGCGCCATGGTGTCGGGAGGATCGGCGATGCCGGCGGCTCGGGTCTCGCTCTACGAGGACCCCCGCGGCGAGCTCATCCTCCACCGCGCCGGCAGTCCGTACGTCTACGTCGTCGCCGACGCCGGTGAGGGCCGGTTCGCCGACCACGCCGGGGAGCTCGCCGCCGGCGAGCCCGACCGCTGGGACGGCGACGTGATGGTGGTCTCGGCACTCGCATCCGACCGGTGGTCGGAGATGACCGGCCAGCTCGTCGCCTGGTGGGAGGACGGCTGGGTCACGGGCTACGCCCAGAGTGGGGACGTCGTCCTCGAGGCCAGCGACCGCGCCCAGCGGTACGTGGGGACCCCCGGGCCGCGGGGCCGTTAGGACCCCGGCTCGGCCTCGAGCTCGGCGCGTGCCTCGGCGAGGGCCCGACGCTCCTCCTCGCCCGGCCGGGGGTACTGCGGGTCGATGTCCATGAGGGCGTCGACGACAAGGGCGGCGACGGCGAGGCGGCTGTACCACTTGTGATCCGCGGGCACCACGTGCCACGGAGCCCAGTGCGTGCTCGTGTTGCTGAGCACCTCGGAGTACGCGTGCATGTAGTCGTCCCAGCGATGCCGCTCACGGACGTCGGCGGCCGAGAACTTCCAGTTCTTGTCGGGGTTGTCGATGCGCTCGAGGAAGCGCCGGCGCTGCTCCTGGCGTGACACGTTGAGGAACACCTTCACGATCCGCGTCCCGTTGCGGATCAGGTGGCGCTCCCACGCGTTGATCTCGTCGAAGCGGTGCCGCCAGATGTCGGGGCCGCGCATGTCCGCGGCCAGGAGCTGGCGGTCGAGGAGCTCGGGATGCACGCGCACGACGAGCACCTCCTCGTAGTGGGAGCGGTTGAAGATGCCGATCGATCCGCGCTCGGGGAGGCGCACCGAGTACCGCCAGAGGTACGTGTGCATCAGCTCCTCGGCCGACGGCACCTTGAAGCTGTGCACCCGCACGAAGGCGGGGTTCGTCCCGCTCATCACGTGCTTGACGGTGCTGTCCTTCCCCGCGGCGTCGAGCGCCTGGAGGACGAGGAGAACGCCGCTGGTCGCCTGGGCGGCGAGCCGGTCCTGGTACTCGGCGAGGAGCTCGAGGCCGCGCGCGAGCTGGGGCTCCGCCTCGACGCGGCCGGCGATGCCGCCCGTGTCGGCGGCGTCGAAGTCGTCCGGCACGGTCACCCTGCGTCCGGGCTCGACCCGCAGCCGCTCGACGATCCGGCTCAGCGCCGCCCGCTCCTCGTCCGCCATCAGCGCAGGGTAGCGCCCGACGAACGACTGCCGGTCAGCGACCGATGACGGTGACCCGGACGGTGGGCCGGGGCGCGTCGGCCTCTGCATGCTCGGCGGCCTCGAGCCGGTCGACGAGCCGGAGCACGACTTCGATCGCCTCGTAGGAGAGCCCGAGATCGCGGTGCAGGCGCCGGATCCGGCGCACCCGGCGCAGGTCCGCCTCGGTCGGGCCGGCGTCGGCGATCGCGACCAGCCCGCCGGCGATGTACGTCTGGAGCTCGCGGCGGCCGACGCCGCGCACCGTCCGCACCTCAGCTCGTGGCATGGCCCGCCTCCCTGCGCTCGCGGAGCGCCTCGGCGACCGAGCGTACCTCCGGCGTCAACGGCACCGGGAGCCGGACATCGACCTCGGCGATGAGATCGCCGCTTGCGCCGCCCTTGAGGTGGGGCATCCCCAGCCCGCGCATCCGCAGCCGGGCGCCGTTCTGGGTGCCCTCGGGGATCCGAAGCCGCGCCCGCGTCCCCTTCGCGGTGGGGACGTCGACCTCGCCGCCGAGCAGCGCCACGTCGAGCGGGACCTGGGCGCGCACGTGGAGGGTGTCGCCCTCGCGGCGGAGGATGGGATGGGGGAGAATGTTCACCCGCACGAGGATGTCACCCGCGGCTCCGCCGTTCAGCCCGGGGCCGCCCTGGCCGGCTGCGCGCACCCGCGCGCCGTCGGCGATCCCCGCGGGGATGCTGATCTGGACCCGGCGGGTGCCGGTCTCGGTGGCGATCTCGAGGGTGCGGGTCGTGCCCGCGTACGCCTCCTCGAGGGTGACCGCGGTCTCCGCCTCGAGGTCGGCGCCGCGCAGCGGGCGCGGAGCGCGGGTGCGCCCCGAGCCGCCGGCCGACCGGCCGCGGAACATCTCGTTGAAGAAGTCGGAGAACGGCTCGCGGTCGCCGAAGAGGTCCTCGAGGTCCTCCGGCGACATCGAGCGGTACTCGAACTGCGGCTCGCCCTGGCCCTGACCGCGGAACTGCGGGCCGAAGGGGTCGGAACCGGGGGGCGCGCCGGGCCGGCCGGCCTTCTCCCAGGCGTCGATCTCCTGCCAGCGCTCGCCGTAGGTGTCGTACTTCCCGCGCTTCTCGGGATCGCTCAGGACCTCGTTCGCCTCGTTGATCTCCTTGAAGCGGGCCTCGGCCGCGGCGTCTCCGGGGTTGACGTCGGGATGGTGCTTGCGCGCGAGCTTGCGGAAGGCGGCCTTGATCTCCTTCTCGCTCGCGGTCTTCGGCACGCCGAGCGTCGTGTAGTAGTCCTTGAACGTCGTCGCCATCGCAGTCTGGAGGTACCACCCGGCCGTGCCCGCCAAACCCCACGTGACCTTGACGTGGTCGAGATCCGGGTACGGTGCTCTAGCATGAGCGCATGAACCCCGAGGACCGTGCGGACGCCGCCTTGCAGCGGCTGGAGCACGCGATGGACGCCGCCAACGACCTGATCGGCGAGCTCATCCGCCGGCTCGACGACGTCCGCCCGAAGCTGCGCGTGGTGTCCGGGGGCGGCGAGGACGCGGCCTGCGACGATGGCAGCCCCCCGCAGCTGCGCATCGTGGAACCGCCCTCACCGCTCTGAGCGAGGTTTCAGACAGAACCGGCCGGATCAGGCCTCCGCGGCACGAACCGCATCGATGGCGGCGCCGGCCGCGGCGTTCGCCGCCTGGTCGGCCTCCGTGGCGTAGCGATCCGCGTCGCCGGCGGTGCGCGCGTGGAGCGCCCGGTCGGCGGCCAGCTCGGCCTCGGCGGCGGCGCGGGCGGCGATCCACGCCGCGTGATCCGCGGCCTCGGCGGCGTCGACCAGCCCGGGCTCGTCCTCCCCCGTCGCGGCGGCCGCGGCAGCGATGTGGTCAGCGCTCTCGCCGGCGACCAGGGCCGCGGTCGCAGCCTCCTCGGCGGCGAGCATCGCGTGGGCGGCGGCCCCGGCCGTGGGCGCCATCCGGCCATCCTGCGTGGTTGTCATCCCACACCACCTCGGTTATGGCTGATGTGATTTAAGATTATAGCACTATTATCCCCTTTCGGCGGAACATTTCGTCAGAACCGCCCTGGGGGCGCCGGCCGTCCGGAAGCGTTCCAGCCCCCCCGGCTCGTCGAGCGCACGGCGTACCGCGGCGGCGTCGCGGAGGAGGGCGTCGACCTCGAGGCCGAGGCACCGCGGCCGGAAGCGCTCGAGGTGCGCCATGCCGCGGTCGAGGAGGTTGAGAGCGCCGCGCAGGTTGCCCCGCGACGCGTGGTGCAGCCCGACCCCCACCTGGAGCAGGCCCTGGTAGAGGCGGCGGACCTCGCCGGGCTCCGCCCGCCAGGCGTCCTCGAGCACCTCGTGGGCCTCGAACCACCGGCCTGCGTTGAAGAGCCGGACCCCCTCGACGAGCAGGGGAGGGGGAGGCTCGGCGGCGTGCCCGGTCATACCGAGACCGCGCCGCGCTCCCAGGCGAGCCCAGCGGCGAGGACGGTCTCGTCGTGGGGGGCGATGAGCTGGAGGTTGCCGATGGCGAGCCCCGCCCAGCCGATGAGGTTCACCCAGCGCAGCCAGGCGCTGAAGGGGATCCGCACCTCGAGCTCGTCGCAGTCCTCGGGCGGAAGGTCGATGACGTAGCAGGGGCTGACGAGGAGGTCCACCTCGGGCCGGTACCGGCGCCACTCCTCGAGGGCGCGGTACGCGGCGGCGACGACGCCGGCGTCGTAGCCCTGAGCGAGCTCGAGCTTGTGGCGGATGTTGTCGCCGTACTCGGCAGCCCGCGACGGGAAGGTGGCGCGATGCGACTCCGCGGCCTCGTGGAAGAAGAGCGGCCAGGTGTTCGCGGTGGGATCGGGGATCGACGTGGCGACCACCCGGGCGCCGAGCCGCTCGAGCCCGGCCACCCATCGCTCGGCGGCGTCGCTCGGCTCCACGTGGCGCCCATCGCCCACCGACGGCGGCCGGGTGAGGAGCCCCACGGTGACGCCCTCGAGCCGGGGCTCGGGCGCCGGCTCGCCGCGGAGCACCGACCACATCAGGGCGACGTCGGCGACGCTGCGGGCCATCGGGCCGACGGTGTCGAGGGTGGGACAGAGCGGGAAGATGCCGTCGACCGGGAGCGTCCCCCAGCGGGTCTTCAGCCCCACCGTGTCGCAGCACGCCGAGGGCAGGCGGATCGAGCAGCCGGTGTCGCTCCCCAGCCCGAGGTCGCACATGCCGGCGGCGAGCGCGGCGGCGTTGCCGCTCGACGACCCACCCGTGGTGCGTCCCGGATGGACGGGGTTGTGGACCGTCCCGTACCAGGGGTTCGAGCCGAGAACCCCCCACGCGTACTCGGTGAGGTTCGCCTTCCCGACGAGCACCGCGCCGGCGTCGAGCAATCGCTGCGCGGCGGTGGCGGTGCGGGTGGGCACGTGGTCGGCGTGGATCCGCGAGCCGTAGGTGGTGCGCACGCCGGCGGTGTCGATGAGATCCTTCACCAGCAGGGTGCGGCCCGCGAGAGGACCGGTCGTCGCCGCCCGGGCGGGCGGATCGACCCAGGTGATCACGGCGTTGTACGGATCGCGGTCCACCGACCCACCGTATCAGGGCCGGCGCGGCCTCCTTGCCCCGGGCGCGACGACAGTATAGAATGGACGGTACCAACTGAATGGACGGAGGTCGGAAGGCGGTGTCCTCCCCCGGCTCCATCGAGCTTCGCGGGATGGCCGTCGACCCGCAGTCGTACCGGCGGATCCTCGGTCACTTCCTGAGCGGGGTCGCCATCGTCACCGGCATGGGGGAGGAGGGGCCGGCGGGCCTGGCGGTCAACTCCTTCACCGCGGTGTCCCTCGACCCGCCGCTGGTGGCGTTCTTCCCGGCGATCCGATCGACCTCGTGGCCGCGGATCCGCGCGGCCGGCCGGTTCTGCGTGAACATCCTGGGCCACGACCAGGAGGACGTCTGCCGCCGTTTCGCGATGAGTGGCGCCGACAAGTTCGCCGGCCTGCGCTGGTCGCCCTCGCCGAACGGCTCACCGCTGATCGAGGGCAGCCTCGCGTGGATCGACTGCAGCCTCGAGAGCGAGCATCCCGCCGGCGATCACACCCTCGCCCTCGGCCGCGTCCTCGCCCTCCACGCGGCCGCGGACGCCGATCGTCCGCTCGCCTTCTACCGCGGCGGCTACGGCGGATTCCACGCCGCGCCGGGGGCCACAGAGCCCCGTTGAGTCACGGGAGCAGCCCGCGGCGCACCGCCTCGCCGACGGCCGCGGCGCGGCTGGTGACCCCCATCCGGCGGAGGAGCATCGCCACGTCGCGGCTGACCGCCGCGTCGGTCTTGCCGGTGACCCGGGCGATGTCCTTGTCGGTGAGGCCGCGGGAGAGCAGTGCGAGCAGCCGCTCGTCGGAGGCGAGGCGGTCGACGTTCTCGGGATGCGCCAGTGCCTCGGCGATCACGTCCCCGAGGTTGGGGTCGAGGTAGACCTGGCCCTGCTGGACCCAGGCGATGGCGGCGAGGAGCGCCTCACCCCCCGAGCACTTGAGGACGACGCCGCGCGCCCCGAGCGCGAGCGCCCGGCGCAGGGTGTGGGAGGTCACCGTGGTGCAGTGGACGATGACGTCGAGCGGCGGTTCGCGGCGGCGGGCCTCGGCGATGATGTCGATCCCCGAGCCGTCGCGCAGGGGCACGTCCGCGATGAGGATGCCCGCGGTCTCGGGCAGGCCCTCCATCCGGATCCGCGCCTCGCCGAGGGTGGCCGCCTCGGCCACGACGCGGAGGTCCGATGTGCGCTCGAAGAAGCTCTGGATCCCGACGCGCGAGAGCGCGTCGGGATCCACGACGAAGACCGGCCTGATCTCCTCGGTCAGTGCCAGTCGCGCATGTGGTTGCGGATGTCGGGAGTGATCGACGAGCCGTCGTAGTACTTCTCGTAGAAGGCCTCGTCGACGTGGTGGACGACCGCGCCGAAGTTGCACTGCATGGGGTTGAAGGTGACCGGGCAGCGACCGTACTTCTCCACGCAGTAGTCGACGTAGGCGACCACCGCCTCCTTGGCCCAGTCCGAGATCTGCACCGCCGGGTGGTTGACGATCTCGCGCACGGTGTCGGGCTTGAACGGCCCGTTGTGCCGCAGCATCCAGTTGTCGTCGCCCTTGGAGAGCAGCCGCCCCGGCGCGTACTTGTCGTCGACCATGGCCTTGACCACGGCGGCCCCGTCGGGATACCGCGGTGAGGGCACGTAGGTCGACTCGAGCACGCCCTCGACGCCGCGCACGGTGACCGCACCGCTGGCCGCGGGGGCCTTGGTGTTGATCGGCTCGGTCACGAAGCCCATGCCCTTGGCCACCTGCGGATAGGCGCCCATGAGCACGTCGTCGAAGAAGCCGCAGAAGATCCAGGCGCCGTGCCCGGTGGCCTCGGCGGCGAGGCGGATGTTCTGCACGATCGAGCCCGGCGGGTAGGTCTCCACCTGGAAGAAGAACTGCTCGATCTGGCTGATGGTGACGGGGAACTCGAGCTTGCCCTCGCCGACCCACTTGCCCACGCCAGCGGGCTGCTGGGTGCGGTCGTCGGTGTAGTAGAGGTGCCAGGCGTCGAAGAGGTTGAGGGTGGCGCTGAAGTAGAGCCAGCCGACGTCGCAGATGGGCAGGAACCAGGTGGTCCCAGGGCGGTTGACGTTGTACTGGTAGGGGCCGAAGAGCGAGGCGTTGGGCGCCCCCGGGACCCGGGTCAGCCAGTCGATGTCGGGCCGGTGGTCGAGGATCTGCGTGGTCCCCTCGCGGTACCAGCGCAGCACCTTGCCGTAGTCGGCCTCGCCCTGGATCTCCACCATTCGCTCGCGCTCGTGCCCGGGCCGGTAGAGGAAGACGCCCGCGTCCTTGATGATCAGCAGGTCGTGGGCGAAGGAATTGCCGCCCGCCGCGGCGGTGCGCCCGGAGATGGTGGAGAGCTCGTGGAAGCCGCCCTGGGTGGCGATGTCCCAGTGGACCATGCCGTTGGGCCCCAGGCCGGACCAGGCGATGATCGCCTCCTCGACCTCGGTGAGCGGCTTGACCGGGTGCTCGGAGGCGAAGGCGAGCGGTCCCTTCGGCTGCAGCAGGGTGTGCCCGGTGGCGGGCCGAGTCTCCTGCACGCCACTCTCGATGTGGTAGCCGCGGGCGACGCGGCGGCTGCGCAGGGTGGAGAGCAGGCTGGGGAGCGTCCGGGTGTTCTCGAAGTACGCCTTGAGTTGGCGCAGCTCCTCCGCGGTCGGCGCGGGCGCGGGGTGGGTGACGGCCATTGGCTCCTCCTCGCTCTTCGCAGGCTGAAAGGGCGGCCGGGTCGGCCGGGAAGCCGAGAGTACGCCGCCACCGGCGGATCGGTCCTGCGTAAAAACTACGGCTTCGTCTACGTGTTGCGCGAGCAGGCCTTGACGGGGGCCTGCGGGATTCCTAGGGTCGGCCACGGTGGCGTCCCCACGATCGGGTGTTGGCGGAGGAGGCGGAGGATGGCGAGAGCGCAGGGGCCGGTCGAGGAGGTCATCCGTCACCGCGTCGCCGAGCATCCCGACGCCGCCTGGCTGCTCTGGAAGGACACCCGGTACTCCTGGCGCGAGGTGCT
>DATKEY010000350.1:0-7963 GCA_035544475.1 Candidatus Dormiibacterota bacterium
GTTCCAGCCCGTACAGCGACGCGGCGTTCCCGGCGAGCACCCTCACGCCCGCCTCGCCCGCCTCGCCCTCGTCCAGCACCCCGGTTTCGACGAGCTCGGCGAACGCGGAGGCGAGGGCCTCGCGGTGGCGCGCCGCGGCGACGAGATATGCCTCCGGCAGGGCGGTCGCGTCGGTCGCGTAGAGCAGCTTTGTCCACGGACACAGCCCGAGCGTCTCGCGCATCGCCCGCGTGCCGTCGCACCCCGCCTGGGGGAGCGCGAGCGACAGGTCCATGTACACGTCGGCGTGGAGCGCGCAGAGGTAGGCGGCCTCGCGGTGGTACGGGTAGCAGTGGAGGAGGACCAGCCGCAGCCCGGAGAAGCGTCCGCCGCCGAGCAGCGGGCGCAGCCCGAGCGGGCTCGCCTCGGCGAGGTCGCTGTCGGCGTCGCCGAGGCCGCAGTGCACCTGGAGCGGCACCCCGAGGCGGCGGACCTCCTCGGCGGCGTCGAAGAGGAGGGCGTGGCAGAGCGGCTCCCCGTGGAGGCGGACGTCCGTGCGGGTGGCGAGGTCGCGCAGCTCGGCGTAGGCGGCGGCGACGTCGGCGCGGTCGGGGGGCCGCAGCCACAGGCTGGCGCGGTACGCCGCGATCGTCTTCACCGCCACCGCGCCACCGTCCTCGACGGCGCGGCGCAGCTCCGTGCGCACCGCCTCCAGCCACTCGCCGACGCTGCGGCACCGCGCCACCAGGGTCTCGGCAAGGGTCTCGAGGCGGACCACCTCGCGCTGGGGCAGGGGCACGGCGCGGCGGTGCTCGGCGGCGTCCATGGCGCCGGCGAGCGCGTAGCCGTGGTCGAGGAGCATCGTCCCGGTGCCGCCGGCGCGGAGCAGCGCGAGGAGGTGGACGGCGGGGTCACGGGCGGCGCGCGCCTCGAGCACCGCCTCCTCGGTGGGCTCGCAGCCGAGCTCCGCGGCGAGCCGGCGCAGCGCGTCGCGGTAGACCGCGGTGTGGGCGACGTGCTCGGCGATCTGCCGCGGCTCGACGCTCTCGGTGAACACCGAGCGCAGCTCACCGGCGGTGATCCGACGCTGCGGACGGCGCAGTGGGTGGCAGTGGTGGTCGACCGCCGCCGTCTGAGCCCAGGCGGCGAGCAGCCGCTCGCGCATCAGAGCCGCAGCCGGTGCTGGCGGAACTCGAACTCGGCGTCCTCGCCGGCGAAGGCCTCGACGTCGTCGCGCTTCACCGCGAGGTAGCACTCGGCGAGCCTGCGGCCGAGGGCGTCGAGGAGGGTCGGGTCGCGCTCGAGGTGGTCGAGCGCCTCGCCGAGGCCGGTGGGAAGGCGCTCGGGGCTCACCTCGAGCGTCGCCGGGTCGACCTCGACGGGGTCGGGGAGACGCAGCCCGCGCTCGATGCCGTCGAGACCGGCGGCGATGACCGCGCCGAGGCTCAGGTGGGGGTTGGCGCTCGCGTCGGAGGGCTTGAGCTCGAGGTTGACGGTCGCCGCCTCGCGCCCCCAGTACGGCGACGCCACGCGCAGCGCCGCCTCGCGGTTGTCGTGGCCCCACACCCGGTACGCCGACGCCCATGATCGGGGCACGAGCCGGCGGTAGGAGTTCACCGAGGCGCACGTGATCGCCACCAGCGCGGGGAGGTGGGCGAGGATGCCGGCGGCGAAGGCGCGTCCCACGTCGCTCAACCCGTCGGCGGCCGCGGGGTCGTGGAAGCACTGGCGCTCGCCGGCGACGTCGAGGGCGGAGAGGTGGAGGTGGCAGCCGTTGCCGGGCTGGTCCGGCCACGGCTTGGGGGCGAGGGTCGCGTGGAGGCCGTGGCGGTGGGCGACGGCGCGCACCGTCTCCCGGTAGAGCACGTGCTGGTCGGCGGCCGCGAGCGCCGGCGCGTGGCGGATGGAGAGCTCCTGCTGCCCGTGGCCGAGCTCCGGGTAGTACTGCTCGACCGGCATCCCCTGTGCCTCGAGGGCGCCGATCACCTCGTCGATCACCTCGGCGGCGGAGTCCATCCCCCTGCTGTCGAAGCAGAGGCTGCGGTCGAAGGGGACGAGGTGGCCCTCCTCCCATCGCGCCAGCGACCACTCCGGCTCGAAGGCCGCGACCACGCTGAGGTCGAGGGCGGCGGCGCGATCGATCATCCGCCGCAGGAAGTAGCGGGCGTCGGCGTCGTAGGCCTCACCCGCGGTCGTGACCATGTCGACGAGCACGACCGCGGTGTGCGGCGCGTAGGGGGCGACGACGAACGTCGACGGGTCCGCGACGAGCCGGATCTCCCCGACCGGCCCCATTCCCGGGACCGTCGCGAGCCGGTCGAGCATGGTGAAGGCCTGCATCGCCACGGTGAGGCCGATCCCGCCCTCGAGCCGCTCGCTCAGGTGCGCGGTGCCCGCCGCCTTTCCGCGCGTGATCCCGTCGATGTCGCAGTAGAGGAAGCGCACCAGCCGGACCTGTGCGGACCGCGTCTGGTCCACGAGGCGGGCGCGGTCGACCGCGTGCTCGGGGCCCGCCCGCCGGTCCCGCACCGTCGTGGTCGCGTCCGGCTCAGCCGTCGACGCGCACCTCGGCGCCGTCCTGGTCCCAGCGGGTGTGGAAGACGCCCTCGCGATCGGTGCGCCGGTAGGTGTGCGCACCGAAGAGATCGCGCAGTCCCTGAATGAGGTTGGCGGGCCCGCGCGCCCGGCGCAGCCCGTCGTAGTAGGCGAGGCAGGACGAGAACGCGGGGACCGGCACGCCGACGTCGACCGCGTCGCGCACCACCCGCCGCCACGACTCCTGCCGGTCGGCGAGGGCCTCGCGGAAGAAGGGCGCGAACATCAGGTTCGGCAGCTGGGGATGCTCCTCGTACGCCTCGCGGATGCGGTCGAGGAAGCGCGCGCGGATGATGCAGCCCCCGCGCCAGATGGTCGCGATGCGGTCGAGGTGGAGGTCCCATCCGTAGGTCTGCGCGGCGGTGACCATCTGGTCGAAGCCCTGCGCGTAGCTGACGATCTTCGAGGCGTAGAGCGCGTCGCGCACGCAGTCGATGAGCGGGTGGTCGGCGCCGTCGCCGAGGAACCGGTCGTGCGGACCGGCGAGCAGGTCCGCGGCCTCCTGGCGCTCGTCGCGCCGCGCCGAGAGCGTCCGCGCGAACACCGCCTCGGTGATCGACGTGAGCGGCACCCCGAGCTCGAGCGCGTTCTGGCTCGTCCAGCGGCCGGTGCCCTTCTGCTCGGCCTGGTCGAGGATCGAGTTGACGAGCGCGCCGCCGGTGTCGTCGGTCTTGGCCAGAACTCGGGCGGTGATCTCGATGAGGTAGGACTCGAGCTCGCCCCCGTTCCAGGTCACGAAGATCCTCGCCAGCTCCTCCTCGCTCAGCCGCAGCGCGTGGTGGAGCAGGTCGTACGCCTCGGCGATGAGCTGCATGTCCGAGTACTCGATGCCGTTGTGCACCATCTTCACGTAGTGCCCGGCGCCGTCGGTGCCGATGTGGGTGCAGCACGGGGTGCCATCCACCTGGGCGGCGATCCGCGTGAGTACCGGCTCGACCTCGGCGTAGGCGCCGGCGGTGCCGCCGGGCATGATGCTCGGACCCTCGAGCGCACCGGTCTCGCCGCCCGACACCCCGGTGCCGATGAACCGGATCCCCCGTGCCTCGATCTCGGCGGAGCGCCGCCGGGTGTCGGTGAAGAGCGAGTTGCCGCCGTCGATGAGGATGTCGCCCTCGTCGAGGTGGGGGAGCAGCTCGGCGATCGCGGCGTCGACCGGGTCGCCCGCCTTGACCATGAGCAGGATCGGCCGGGGTCGCTCGATCGCGGCGACGAGCTCCTCCGGCGAGTAGGTGGGGGTGATCGGCCCCTCGCCGCCGTGCTCGGCGGCGAACTCCCGGGTGCGCGCGGCGGTGCGGTTGAACACCGCGACCGGCACGTCGTGATGGGCGAGGTTGCGAGCCAGGTTCTGGCCCATGACGGCCATCCCCACCACCCCGAAGCGGCTGGCTGCGGTCATCGGCGTGGTCCCCTCCCGGGTGAAGGCTGCGGGCGCCCGCGCAGCTTGGCACAGGTGTCGGGTGCCCTGGAACCCCCGGGCGGCATGGCCCGTTGCACCGACGTCGACGCAGCTGGGAGGGATCCGCGAATGGCCTACGTGACGCTGGCCGGTCTGGTCGTCCTGCTGCTCTTCGGCCTCGCCCAGTGGATGGGGCAGGTGCGGCGCAACGTCGCGTCGTCGCGCCCCTACCGGCACGGCGACGACCCCGACTGGGAGTGCTCGACCGAGCGACGGCTGCGGCTGCGTCGCTGACGCCTAGGCCGCGGCGGGCTCCAGGGTGGGGAGGACCGTGGCGACGGGCTCGACCGCAGGGGTCTGCTCACCCGCCATGCAGCGCCGGCGCAGCCCCCAGATCACGGCGCCGGCGACGGCGAAGGGCAGCACCTGGAGGTCGACGAGCAGCGAGAGCGACGCCGCCTGCGTCGTGCCGATCCCGTCGTGCGCGAGCAGCGTGACGAGGATCCCCTCGCGTAGCCCGAGCCCGTTCACGGAGAAGGGCGCCAGGGTGCCCAGCAGCGAGATGGGGATCACCAGGGCGAACACCCCCGGGTTGGTGCCGATCCCGACCGCATGGCCGAGGGCGGTCAGCGCGAGGAGGTTCACCCCCCAGCTGACGACCCCGCTCCCGAGCGAGGCGACCAGCAGCCGCGGGTGGTGCGCGTAGCCGTCGAAGCTGCCGGTGAAGGGACGGATCGCCGACGCCATCCGGCGGAGCAGCCCGCCCCCGCCGCCGAGACGGCGGAGCAGGGTGTCGGAGCAGAGGAGGGTGGTGAGCGCGAGCAGGATCGCGAGCGCGAGCGCCGCTGCGACCACGGCAGGGAGGTAGCCGAGGCTGTCGCCGAGACGGTCGCGCATCGAGAGCGCCGCGACCGCCCCCCAGAGGGCGATGCCGAGGGCGCCGGCGAGCCGGCCGCCGACGACCGCGGCGAGGGCACGGCCGGTGCCGGTGCGCCGCCCGGTCTCGACCACCCGCACCGCATCGCCGCCGACGCCGCCGGGGAGGAGCTGGCCGACGAAGAGCGCCCGCAGGTACAGCGACACCAGCGACCTCGGATCGAGGCAGGCGCCGGAGCCGCGGAGGAGGACCGCCCAGGAGACCATCCCGAGGCAGATGGAGACGCCGGTGAGCGCGGTCCCGGCGGCGATCCAGCCGGGGCGCACGTCGGCGAGCTCGCGTGCCGCGGCGGGCACGTTCACCGCGCGGACGAGGAGGAGGAGGCCGAGCGCGGTCCCCAGGGCGCGCGCCGGGGTCGAGCACAGGATCGAGGCGGCGAGGCCACGGCGTCGCGGGCACCCCGCCACGGTTGTGCTCGCGATCAGCATCCTGCGCCTCTCATTGATATCGATACTGTGACGAAAGGTGTGAGTTCAAGAGTGGACCGGAAGCCGCGGGACGGAATCTGCTGGGGCCGGGTGTCCCGCGCGCCCTGCAGACTTAACGAACTCGACGGCCGATCATTGCTCGGCTCCGCAGCCGAAGCGATGGCGACCCGCGAACGGGGCTGCGACGGTCAGGCCGCGGGCGGCGTCAGCCGGCGCTCGACGTCCCTCGCGGACATCGTCGCGGTCCCCCAGGTCACCGTGCCGTTGGGCCACACCGTCGCCGCGGGACCCCTGGGCTTGAGCAGCAGGACCTCGCCGCCGGCGACGAACACCGGGGCACGCCGCTGCCGGGCCATGGCCCGGGCACGGTCGAAGGGACGGAGGTCGCGATCGGGGGGTGCGCTCATGATTCACAGTCTTCCACGCTTTCGGTCGTGTGAAAAGACGTTGCGCCGTCCACCGGCGCGCCCGATCCCCGGCGATATACTCGGTCTGCTCATGGAACGCCAGCCGGGCGCGCCCCCGCAACCGACCGAACGTCCGGGCTGGACGCTGCTCAGCAACCACGGCCTCGTGCTGCTCTGCATCGCCAACGAGCCGACCATCCGGGTCCGCGACATCGCCGGCACGGTGGGGATCACCGAGCGCGCGGCGCAGCGGATCGTCGGCGAGCTGATCACCGGCGGCTACATCAGCCGTCGCCGCGAGGGCCGGCGCAACGTCTACGAGGTCCATCGCAACGCCCCCGTCCGCCACCCGGCGTGGGGCGAGCGTGAGGTGCGCCACCTCCTGGTGATGGCCCGGGCCTGATCTCAGACCGCCGCGCCGGCGGCTTTTGGGGCATGATGTCCCGGGGACCGCGGCGGGTCGTCCCCCGGACGGGATCAGGAAGGAAGAGGGAAGGGAGCGCGCATGATCCGCGCGTGTCACCGTCGCCGGCTCGCTCTCGGGCTCGGCGCCGCGCTGCTCGGCATCGCCACGCCGTTCGCCGCCGCTCCGGCGCGCGCCGCCTCGCCGGACGCCGTCGTCCGGGCCGTGCTCGACGAGATCGACGCCCACGGCTGGAACCCCACCGTGGGAGGCCTGTACATCAACTGGTCGGTCGACAACCCGGCGGTCGTCAACCAGCCCGGAGGGGATCCGACCCGACACGACGGGCTCACCGACCTTCGCGACCTCGTGAACATGCGCTGGTACGGCGCACGCCACCCCGGCGACTCGTCCCAGGCGGCGGCGACCGCGCGGCTCGAGCCGGTGGTGCTCAGCGAGTTCTCGCACTACGCCTCCGACAAGGGATGGGTCTACTGGCAGCTGCTCCGCCTCGGAGCCCTCACCGGCAACCCGGCGTGGACCGCCGACGCGCAGGCCCTCGCCACCCACCTCGCCGCGATCATCGATCCGGGCACGGGGGTCTCCCACGGCCCACTCACCGCCTCGACGGCGGAGGCGGCGGCCAGCTGCCCCGACGGCTACCGCGTCGACCACGACCTCGAGAGCGGGCTCGCGCTCGTCGACGCGGGCGCGCGCTTCGGCAACCCGGCCTGGAGCGCCGCCGGCGGGCACGAGGTCGATGTCGTCGTCGGCCAGACCTTCAACACGACGTACCACCTCTTCGCGCGCATCGTCTGCCAGGGGGCGGTCTGGGACGCGCACGCCAAGCTCGGCGAGCAGGCCGACGACGTCACCGCCCTCCTCGACGCCGGGACGGTCACCCACAACGCGGCCTACCTCGCCCGTGCGACCGAGATGCTCGACGCCCTCGCGGGGCCGGCCTCCGGCCTCCACGACCTCGCCGGCGGCGGCTACTTCTTCAGCCTCGACATGGGCTCGGGCGTGGTCGACAGCAGCTACAAGGAGACCCGCCAGCTCACCCTGCTCAGCGACTTCCACCGCGCCAACGCTCTGACCGGCGGCCGCTACGCCGGTGTGGAGGCGGAGATGCTGCGGGTCGCGCTCCAGATGGAGACGGCGACGCCGCTGCCCGGATACCCCTACCGCGAGGCCCCCCAGTTCGGGTTCTTCAAGGCGGAGCGCTGGATCACGACGGAGTCCGCGGGGATCGCCCTCGAGGCACTCCAGACGGTGCTGGGCGGAGGCTCCGCGCCCCCGCCGGTGCGCGCCCCCGCGCCGGCGGTGCGGCGCCCCGCGCCCCCGGTGGCGGTGGCTCCGCAGCCCCCGCCTGCGACGGCGGCGGCCCCCCCGGCGACCCCGGCCCCGGTCGTCGCCACCCCGGCCCCGCCCGCCGACGTGCCGCAGACCGCGCCGCCGACCGCGCCGCCCGCCGGTCCGGTCCGGCCGCCGGCGACCGCGACCTCGGCGCACGGGATGGGCTTCCCCTGGGGACTGGTGGTGCTCGCCGCCGCCCTCGTCCTCGCCGGGGTCGACGTCACCCGCCGCCTCCGGCGACGCCGCCCGGTCTGAGTCAGGCGGTCCCGGCGGGGCGGGCGCTCACCGCGGTGGCGAGGCGGCCGAGGGTGTCGGCGTGGACCCGGCTCAGCGCCTTGGGGGCGAAGGTGCGCTCGAAGAAGCCGCCGACGCCGGAGGCGCCCTGCCATTCGGTGTGGACCTGGACGCGGCTGCCGCCGTCCGCCGGGCTGACCCGCCAGGTGGTGACCAGGGTCGAGCCGA
>DATKEY010000351.1:0-12707 GCA_035544475.1 Candidatus Dormiibacterota bacterium
CCGCGCAGCGGCATCGGGTCGGTGCCGCTCAGGGCGATGACACCGGCGGTGATGGGGTCGGCGCCGACGGTGAGGCCGCCCACCGCGCTCACCTCGAGCTCGCGGCAGCGGTCAAGGATGAGCCGCGAGGCGAGGTAGAGACCGCGGCCCTCGAGGGTGACCTGCTTGCCGTCGAAGTAGAAGTCGCTGCGCCGCCCGCTGCTGAGCAGGAAGTCGCCGAACCGGAAGGAGCGCCGCTGGAGGAGCGCCTGAAGCTCCACCCGCGGATCGCCCTCGCTCATGTGCCCGCCTCCGGACTCCAGCGCAGCACCGGCCGCCGCGCCGCCTGGACCTCGTCGACGCGCTCGACCGGTGCGTCGTGGGGGGCCGCCTGGACGGAGCCGAGGTCGGCCTCGGCCTCGGCGACGATCGCCGCGAGGATGTCGGCGAGGCCGTCGAGGCTGCGCCGGGACTCGGTCTCGGTGGGCTCGAACATCATCGCCTCCGGCACCGTCGTGGGGAAGTAGACGGTCGGCGGGTAGACGCCGAAGTCGATCATCCGCTTGGCGACGTCGACCGCACGCAGCCCGTCGACGCGGCCGCCCCGGGTGGTGGCGACGAACTCGTGCATGCACGGCGAGTCGACCGCCATCCCGAACAGCCCGCGCAACCGCGCCTGGAGGTACCGGGCGTTGAGGACGGCGTCGCGCGCCACCTGGGGAAGGGTGTCGCCGTAGGCGCGGATGTACGCGTAGGCGCGCACGAGCATGCCGACGTTGCCGTGGTAGGCGCGCACCTTGCCGATGCTCCGCGGACGGTCGTCGTCGAGGAAGAACCGGTCTCCGTCGCGCTCGACGGTCGGGAGCGGGAGGAAGTCGACGAGGGCCGGCTGGACGCCCACCGGCCCCGCCCCCGGGCCGCCGCCGCCGTGCGGCGTCGAGAAGGTCTTGTGGAGGTTGAGGTGGACGACGTCGAACCCCATGTCCCCCGGCCGGGCGATGCCGACGAGCGCGTTGAGGTTGGCGCCGTCGTAGTAGAGAAGCGCGCCCGCGGCGTGCGCCGCCGCGGCGATCTCGAGGATGTCGGTCTCGAAGACGCCGAGGGTGTTGGGGTTGGTCATCATCACCGCCGCGACCCGCTCGTCGAGGTTGCGGCGCAGGTCGTCGACGTCGACGGTGCCGCCGGCGGTGCTGCGCAGCGACACCACCTCGAGCCCGCTCATCCCCGCCGAGGCGGGGTTGGTGCCGTGGGCGCTGTCGGGCACGAGCACCCGGGTGCGCCCGGTGTCGCCGCGGGCCGCGTGGTACGCCTGGATCATCCGCAGGCCGGTCCACTCGCCGTGGGCCCCGGCGGCGGGCTGGAGCGACATCCGCGCCATCCCGGTGATCGCCGCGAGCAGGCGCTCGAGCTCCCACATCAGCTCGAGGGTCCCCTGCACGTCGGCGGGGTCCTGGTAGGGATGAATGTCGGCGAACCCGGGGAGCCCGGCCAGCTGCTCGTCGACGATCGGGTTGTACTTCATCGTGCAGGAGCCGAGCGGGTACATCCCCTGATGCAGGTTGTGGTTGCGGCGGGCCAGCCGTCCGAGATGGCGGGCGAGCACCGGCTCGGCGACCGAGGGAAGCGGGGCCGGTGTGGCGCGCAGGAGCCGCGCCGGGAGCAGCTGCTCGAGCGGGGGCGCCGCGACCCCGGCATCGGGGAGGAGCGGAGCCGCGTCGAGGTCGCCGCCGAGCTCGAAGACGACCGGGTCCGGACCCGCCCATGCCGGCTCGGGCGGCTCGGCTCCGTGCGGCCGGCCGTGGCCGTTCATGCTCACGCGACCCGGGCCTCCCGCAGGGCGGGCACGAGCTCGTGGGCGACCTTGAGGTAGCGCTCGACCGCGGCCGGCGAGGTCGTCTCGGTGCAGCAGACCAGGAGCTGGTCGCGCCACCGCTCGTCGACGGTCCCGAGCGGGAGGCCGGCGACGATGCCGACGTCACGCATCCGCGCCGCGAGCACCGCGGCGTCACCGGGGAGACGGACGGCGAACTCCCAGAGGAACGGGGTGTCGGGGAGCACGAGCTCGACCCCGTCGAGGAGGGCGAGGCCGGAGGCGAGATGGTGGGCTCGCCGGGCGCTCACCTCGGCCACCCTGCGCATCCCGGCGCCGCCCATGTGGGCCATGTACACGGTGGCGGCGAGGGCCATCAGCGCGTGGTTCGTGCAGATGTTGGAGGTCGCCTGCTCGCGGCGGATGTGCTGCTCGCGCGTCTGCAGGGTGAGGGTGAAGGCGCGCCGGCCGGAGTGGTCGCGGGTCATCCCGACCAGCCGCCCGGGGAGGCGGCGCACCAGCGCCTGGCGGGCCGCCATGAAGCCGACGTGGGGGCCGCCGAAGGAGGGCGGGATGCCGAGCGGCTGGCCGTCGCCGACGGCGATGTCGAAGCCCGCCTCGCCCGGGGGCGCGAGCGCGGCGCAGGCGATCGGGTCGGCATGGGCGATCGCGAGGGCGCCGGCGGCGTGGGCGGCGGCGGCGAGCGCGGGGAGCTCCTCGAGGGTGCCGAGGAAGCCCGGCTGGGCGACGAGGAGGGCGGCGTGGTCGGTGGTCAGGCACGACGCCGCGGCGGCCGGGTCGGTGAGGCCGGCGGTGAGCTCGATGCGGTCGACGGCGACACCGCGGGCCCGGGCGTAGGTGTCGACGACCCGCCGAACCTCGGGGTGCACCCCGTCGGACACCGCGACCCGGGTGCGCCCGGTGTGCGCGACCGCCATCAGCAGCGCCTCGGCGGCGGCGGTGGCGCCGTCGTACATCGAGGCGTTGGCAACATCGAGCGCAGTCAGCGCGCAGATCATCGACTGGAACTCGAAGATCGTCTGGAGCGTGCCCTGCGACGCCTCCGCCTGGTACGGCGTGTATGCGGTGTAGAACTCCGGGCGCGCGATCGTGGCGCGGACGATCGCGGGGATGAAGCGGCGGTAGACGCCGGCGCCGAGGAAGGCGTCCACCTCACCGAGCGGGCGGTTGCGGGCCGCCAGGCGGCTCAGCTCCTCGACGAGCTCCTGCTCGCCGAGCGGCCGGGGGAGCTCGAGCGGCGGGTCGAGGAGCGCGGGGGGGACCGAGGCGAAGAGGTCGTCCGCCGAGGCGGCGCCGACCACCTCCAGCATCGCCCGGCGGTCGGAGTCGTCGAGGGGGAGGTAGCCCATCACCGCAAGTATGCCGCGCCGCGCGCCGGGAGCCCGGGCGGCGCCCTGGTATCCTGGGAGCACATGGCGAAGCGCAACACCGTCTCCATCGACGACGTCCTGACCGCGGTCGAGACCGCCCGCGACAAGGTGATGGCCGACGAGGTCAAGCAGCTGATCAAGCTCGGTCTGCCGAAGAACGTCGCGCTGAAGATGGTCGCCGAGCGCTACCGGCAGCGCGGCGAGGGCGACGACAGCGGCGAGGGCGAGGGCCAGTCGCCCTGGCCCGACATGGGCTAGCGGCCGGGCCGGGGGAACTGCCGGGCGAGGATCGCGTCGAAGGCGCGGTCGGGGAGCACGGCGTGGAGGCCGATCATCACCCGTGCGCTCGGCGTGATCACGTAGCGCGTGCGCGGGTGCGACGCGCGGATCGCGCGCTCGATCACCCGTGCGACGGTCTTCGGCCCGGCGCCGAGCACCCGCCCCATCACCCCCGAGTAGGCGTGGGCCGTCGCCGACGCCGCCGCCACCGAGAAGTCCGCGTACGGCCCGTCGCCGCGGACCGCGTCGATGCTCCCCACCGCGGTGGGTCCGAAGTTCGTGCGGATCAGTCCGGGCTCGAGGAGCACGACATGGATCCCGAAGCCGGCGACCTCGAACCGCAGCGCGTCGCTCAGCGCCTCGACCGCGTACTTGGTCGCGTGGTAGGCGCCGCCGCCGGGGAAGGTGAGCCGGCCGCCCATCGAGCCGACGTTGACGATCCGCCCGCTGCGACGCCGCCGCATCCCGGGCAGGACGAGCTGGCACATGCGCAGCAGCCCGAAGACGTTGGTCTCGAACTGGCGCCGCACCTCGTCGAGCGGCACCTCCTCGAGCGGCCCTCCCTGGCTGTAGCCCGCGTTGTTGACGAGCACCTCGATGCCGCCGGCCTGCTCCTCGACGGCGGCGACCGCGGCGCCCATCGACGCCTCGTCGGTGACGTCGAGGGCGAGCGTCCGGCACCCCTGCGCGGCGAGGTCGGAGAGCGTCTCCGGCCGGCGCGCCGTCGCGTACACCGTGTGACCGCGGCGGGCGAGCCGTGCGGCGGTGGCGTGCCCGATCCCCGTCGAGCAGCCGGTGATCAGCACCGCACCGGAACCGGGCTGGTTCATGACGGTCAATGGTGCGGGCACCGGCCACGATCCGACAACGCCGCCGGGAGCCCGCGAGGACCGGTGCGATGATCGCGCCCGTGAGCCTCTGGCGGCGGCGCGACTTCCTCGCCCTGTGGGCGGGCCAGACGGTGAGCGAGCTGGGCAGCCAGGTCTCGCTCATCGCGCTGCCCCTCGTCGCCGTCACCGTGCTCGGAGCCGGCGCCTTCCAGACGGGCCTGCTCGCCACCCTCCAGTACCTGCCCTTCCTCCTCCTCGGTCTGCCGGCGGGGGTGTGGGTCGACCGGCTCGCGCGGCGACCGGTGCTGATCGCCGCCGACGCCGGCCGCGCGCTGGCGATGGGCACGGTACCCGTCGCGTGGGCGCTCCACGGGCTGCATCTGCCCCAGCTCTACGCGGTCGGGTTCGTCGTCGGGGTGCTCACGGTCTTCTTCGACGTCGCCTACCAGTCCTACCTCCCCGCGCTCGTCGACCGCGACCAGCTCATCGAGGGCAACTCGCGGCTCGCGCTCACCCAGTCGAGCGCCGAGGTCGCCGGGCCCGGCCTCGGCGGCCTGCTCGTGAGCGCGGTCACCGCGCCGTACGCGGTCGCCGCCGACGCGGCGAGCTACGTCGTCTCGGTGGTGAGCCTGCTGCTGATCCGCACCCCCGAGCCGCGCCGTGTCGCGGGGCCGGCGCGCAGCCTGCGGGCCGAGCTCGGCGAGGGCCTCGGCTACGTCCTCCGCCACCGCGTGCTCCGTGCCATCGCCGCCTGCACCGGGCTCCACAACCTCTTCGGCAACGCCGCGACCGCGGTGATCTTCGTCTTCGCGGTCCGCGAGCTCGGCCTCGGCGCGGGGACGATCGGTCTCTGGCTCAGTCTCGGCAGCCTCGGCGGCCCGGTCGGGGCGCTGCTCGCGTCGCGGCTGTCGCGGCGCCTCGGGACGGGGCCGGCGATCGCGCTCGCCGCATGGATGGGGGGCCCGGCGTGGCTGCTCGTCGCCCTCGCCCCCCGCGGCCATGCGCTGCCCTTCCTCATCGCCTCCGGGGTGCTCGGGTCGCTCGCCGGCGTCGCCTACAACGTCACCCAGGTCAGCCTCCGACAGGCGATCACACCGCAGCGACTGCAGGGACGGATGAATGCCACGATGCGCTTCCTGGTGTGGGGGACGATCCCCGTCGGCGCCTTCGCCGGCGGCCTGATCGCCACCTTCGCCGGGCTGCGCGCCACGCTGTGGATCGCCACCGCCGGCACCACGCTCGCCGCGCTCCCCGTCACCTTCTCCGCGGTGCGGCGCCTGCGCAGCGTCGAGGACGCGATGCCGGAGCCGGTTCCGGAGCCGGAGTTGCCGGAGATCGAGATCGTCGGCCGGGCGGTCTAGCGTCGTTCCCGCCTATGCTGGGCGGCCGATGACCGCGCCGCTCACCGTCGCCGCCGCCCAGGCGCGCATCCTCGCCGCGCTGACCCCGCTGCGCAGCGAGCGGGTGCCGCTCCCCGAGGCGCTCGGGCGGGTGCTCGCCGCCCCGGTGGTGAGCCGGCGCACGCTCCCCCCGTTCGCGAACTCGGCGATGGACGGCTATGCGGTGCGCGCCGCCGACATCGCCGGCGCGAGCGAGGACAGCCCGGTGGTGCTGCCGGTGCGCGGCGAGTCCCGCGCGGGCACCGTCCCCTCGCGGCGGCTCGACGCGCGGACGGCGATACGGATCATGACCGGGGCCCCGCTCCCGGAGGGGGCGGATACCGTCGTCCGCCACGAGGACACCGACAACGGCCGCGAGACCGTCGCCGTCCGCGTCGCCGCGCAGCACGGCACGGCCGTGCGCCTCGCCGGCGAGGACATGCACGCCGGCGACCGCGTGCTCGCCCCCGGTCGCCGGCTGCGCGCGGGCGACCTCGCGGCCTGCGCCGCGCTCGGCGAGGCGTGGCTCGAGGTGGGGCGCCGTCCGCGGGTCGCCGTGCTGAGCACCGGCGACGAGCTCGTCGAGCTCGACCGCGAGCCCGGGCCGGGGCAGATCGTCGACAGCAACGCGGTCTCCGTCGCCGCCGCGGTGCGTGACGCGGGCGGCGACCCGGTGCGGCTCGGCATCGCCCGCGACACCGTCGTCGACCTGCGCCGCCACCTCGAGGAGGGCGCCCGCTGCGACCTGGTGATCAGCTCGGCCGGGGTGAGCGTCGGCGACCACGACCACGTCCGCGACGTCGTCGAGGAGATGGGGTCGCTCGACCTCTGGCGGGTCGCGATGCGCCCGGGGCGCCCGCTCGCGTTCGGCGCCGTGCGCGGCGTGCCCTTCATCGGCCTCCCCGGCAACCCGGTGAGCAGCCAGGTCACCTTCGAGCTCTTCGCCCGCCCCGCCATCCTCACCCTGCAGGGCGCGACCCGCCCCCACCGCCCCCGCTCCGCGGCGCGCACCCTGGAGCCGATGGAGAAGCCGGAGGGGCTCGAGACCTTCCACCGCGGCATCCTCGAGCGCGACCCCCACGGCGGCCTCCCCGGGGTCCGCCTCACCGGGGCCCAGGGGTCGGGGATCCTGCGCAGCATGGTGCTCGCCGACTGCCTGATCGTCCTCCCGGCGGAGGGCAGCCTGGTCCCGGCCGGGAGCGTGGTCGAGACGATCGCCCTGGTGTGACCCGCGGGGCGCGGCTCCCCTACCCGGCGATCTCGCTCGCCTCCATGCGCGTGCCGGCCTCCAGCAGGGCGCGCAGCCCCGTGATCAGGGCGCGGCGCTCGGCCGGGCTCATCGCCTCGACGGCGCGTACCAGGTCGTCGCAGGCGAGCACCTCGGGATGCGCGGCGGCGCGGGCGCGTCCGGCGTCGGTGAGCGAGACGAAGACGCGGCGGCGGTCCTGGCCGTCGCGGATGCGGGCGACGAGCCCCTTGCTCTCGAGCCGGTCGACGAGCTCGGTGGCGGTGGCGCGGCTGAGGCCGAGGCGACGCGCCTGCTCACCGACGCTGAGCGGACCGGCGACGGCGAGCAGGCGGAGCAGCCCGAGCATCCGCGGGGTGACGTCGGTGCCGGGGATGCGCTGCCGCGACGACTGGAAGCGCCGGAAGACGGCGGGGTAGAGGAGACACACCTCGGCGATCACGGCCTTGGCGTCCGCGCTCGGCACGTCCCCATGCGCAAGCATCTCCGCGCGAATCCTCCGCGGCGGGCACGCGACGGTCAATGGGGCAAAGAGCCCAACGCGGCCGCCGGACGGACCCATGGGGACGGGGCGGTACCATCCCGCGAGACATGCTGCGCCGCGCTCCGCTCGTCCTCGCCGTCGCCGTCCTCGCCGCATGCGGGTCGTCGGGATCGTCGGGCGGATCGGCCCCCCAGACCGAGGAGTCGCGCACCGCGACCCAGATCTACGACGACTTCCTCACCGACATGGCCAAGGAGCGCTCGGTCCACGTCACCGGTCACCAGGTCGACGCCACCGGCGTCGCGAGCGACCTCGACGTCATCGTCACCCAGGACTCGGCGAACATCACGCTGAGCGCCTCGGGGCAGACGCTCTATCTCGTGGTGACCCCACAGGCCGTGTACGCCGCGCAGATGCGGAGCGGGCCCTGGCTCACGCCCCCCGCCGACCTCGCCACCAACGCGCGCTCGCTCACCCTCGTCACCACCGTGCGCTGCGCCCGGATCGAGCACGGCACGCTGACCAAAGGCGGGGTGTCGACGGTGAACGGTCAGCGCGTCATCGCGGTGGACGACGACGGCAAGGCGCCCGGGGCGTCGCCGTCGACGGTGTACGTCACCGTCTCGACGCCGGCGCGGTTGGTGCGCGTCGTCGACCACGGAGCGACCACCCCGGGCGGCCACGCGGACTGCGGCCACGCGACCTCCCCGGGCGCGCCGGCGACGAGCAACGCCGTCTTCGACTTCGCGAACTGGGGCGGCTCGGTGACGGTCACCCCACCCCCGAGCGGAGGGGTCTAGACGGGCTGGCGGCGACCGCGCCCGCGGACGAACCACATCACGACGGCGATCACGACGAGAACCGCGATGACGACCGCAGCCTTCTCGATGGGCCCCGAGATCCTGTCGTAGTTGGCGCCAACCTCGTAGCCCGCGATCGCCAGCCCGGCGCTCCACGGCAGGGCACCGAGGAAGGTGAGCACCGCGAAGGGGACGATCGGCACCCGCGCGAGGCCGGCGGGGAAGGAGATGTACGTCCGGATCACCGGCAGCACCCGGCCGACGAACACCGCGAGCAGCCCGCGGCGCGCGAAGAAGCGGTCGGCGAGCTCGATGTGCGACTTGGAGATGCCGATGTAGCGTCCCGGGCCGAGCAGCAGCGGCTCGCCGAACCGCGCGGCGAGCGCCCAGGCGACGAGCGATCCCAGGAGGTTGCCGGCGGCCCCGGCGACGATGGCCGGCACGAGCCCGAGGTGGGCGCCGACGATGGCCCCGGCGGCGACCGCGCCGGCGACCGGCATGATCACCTCGCTCGGGAAGGGGATGCCGCAGCTCTCGACCGCCATGAGAAAGAACACGGCGCCGAGACCGTGGTCGCGCACGAAGTCGCGGGCGAAGCCGCCGATGCCGCCGCTCACGATCGCGGGACGCTACCAGGCCGGGGCGGCGCCTCGACGACCAGGGGGACGCCGGGAGGCCCACCGAGCTCGCGCAGCCGCTCCGCCTCGCGGCGCTGGTGGGCGCGGATCCGGTGGCGGGCGATCAGCGCGACGACGATCACCGCGGCGGGGGCGAGGGTGCGCAGGTCGCGGGTGCCGACGAGGAGCCCGAGGGGGACGCAGAGCGCCACGAGCTGCTCGAAGGCGCGGCCGCGCAGCCCGAGGAGCACGACCGCGGGGAGGGCGATGATCACCCCCGCCCACCACGCCGACGGGAGCGCGGCGATGACCCCGGAGACGAGCGGGACCGCCCCGCGACGCCCCTCGCGGATGCCGAGGGGGAAGGCGTCGCCGACGACGCAGCCGGCGATGGCCGTGGCGGCGAACCAGGCGTCGCCGTCGTAGACCCGAGCGCCGAGGCCGACGACGGCGCCCTTGACGAGCTCGAGGACGATGGTGAGGAGCGCGGCGCGGACGCCTCCGACGACGAGGGCGTCGACGGTGCCCGCCTGGCCACGGCCGGCGTGGCGGAGGTCCACACCCTGGCGGTGCCGGACCACCAGCCAGGCGACGGGGAGGCTCCCGACGACATACCCGCCAGCGAGCGCTCCGGCGGTGAGCACCAGCCAGTGAGGGGGAGTCACGCCCCGAGAGTACTACCCTCCGCGGCCATGAGACGGCTGCGTCCATCCGCGATCCCGCCCTGCCCCACTCCCTTCGACGCCGCCGCCGAGCTCGACTGGGGCGACCCGGTGATGAGCCGCCGGCTGCTCCGCGAGCACCTCGACCAGGGTCACGACGGGGCCAGCCGCCGCATCGCGACGATCGAACGTCACGTCGCCCGCCTCTCCCGGCTCCTGCCCGCCCCTCCGGGACGGCTCCTCGACGCCGCCTGCGGCCCCGGGCTCTACGCGGTCCGGCTCGCCCGCCGCGGCTGGCACGTCGTCGGCGTCGACACCGGGTCGGCGGTGCTCCGCCACGCCCGCCGTCTCGCCCGTGACGCCGGGGTCGTCGTCGGCTTCCGCCACATCGACCTGCGGCGGCTCGACCTCCCCCCGGAGTTCGACGCCGTGATCCTCGTGTACTTCATTCTCGAGGCCTTCCCCCGCAGCCGGCAGGTCGACGTGCTCCGCCGCCTCGCCGCGGCGCTGCGCCCCGGGGGCCGGCTCGTCGCCGAGCTGCGGGTGCGCCCCGAGCAGCCGCCGGGCCGGATCACGGGCTGGGACGTGGTGCCCCACTCGCTGCTCTCCGACGAGCCCCACCTGCTGCTCACCGACACCGTGTACGACGAGCGCCGGCACACCTACATGCTCCGCGAGATCGCCGTCCTCGACGACGGCACCGTCGAGATCCAGCAGACGACCGGACGGCTGGTGACCCTCGCCGAGGTGCCGGGGCTCTTCGCCCGCGCCGGGCTCGCCGTGCGCGCGGTGTACGACGGCTGGACCCGGTACCGCGCCACCGGCCTCTCCGAGACCCTGCTCGTCGTCGCCGAGCGTCAGCGACAGGGGCTGGGGGGCGGGCCGAGGCGCACCTGAAGCGTCGTCGGGGGCTGGTCGCCGAGGACGAGGGTGGCCTCGTAGACGCCCGCGGGCAGGGTGGGGTCGACCTGCCAGCTGATCTCGTACTCGGCCGAGCGGCCCCTGGGCAGGTTCACGGCGCCGCAGGGCACGCCCCGCACCGCGGGCGGCGCGGCCTGGAAGACGTGGATGTCCGCGGAGTCGCCGACGACGACCTGGAGGGGCCCGGAGCAGTCGGCGCGGTACTTCGCCGGCCCGTGGACGGTGGCGGTGAAGCTGATCGCCCCGGCGCCGACGAGCCAGCCGCGGTCGGCGGCGAACCCGACCACCCCGGCCGATGCGCTCGGCGTCGGCGGATCGGGCGGGGGCGGCGCCGCGCAGCGGGCCGCGGGGACCGCCGCCGACCCGCACGCGGCCAGCGCGGCCACGGCTGCGGCCACCGGCGCCCGGAGCGGGGTGACGGGGATGCGCGGCATGGAGCGCCGGCAACGATAGACCTGCGCCGAGGGGTCGCCGCCGATCACATTGACACTCTTTCACGTTGCGGGTAGCCTCGCCGAAACGGCGCGGAGCGGAGAGGGGCAGGAGCGGGAGATGGCACTGCGTGTCACGCTCACCGGCGCCCTGGCGCTGGAGCGCGACGGCGAGAGGGTCGATGGCTCCCACCTCGGTGGGCGCGGGTCGCGCCGCGCGTTCGCCCTGCTCGTCGTCGACCGCCACCGTCCCATCCCCGGCGACGAGCTCGCCAGGGAGGTCTGGCCGGACCGGGTGCCCGAGGAATGGGAGCCGGGAGTCGTCGAGGTGATCGGCAGGGTGCGCGGCTTCCTCCACGGCGCCCCGGCGGCGGAGGTCCACAGCGACGCCACCGGACATCACCTCCACCTCCCCGCGGACACGGCCGTCGACCTCGAGGTCTGCGAATCCGAGGCGGCGGAGGCGGAGGCGGCGCTCGCCGCCGGGGACGTCACCGCCGCCGTCGACCACGCGGGGATCGCCCGCGACCTCGCGCTGCGCCCCTTTCTCCCCGGGGAGGACGGGGGGTGGATCGACCGCGTCCGGGCCCGCCGCCGGGCGACCGTCGGGCGCTGTCTCGACGTCCTCGGCGAGGCCCGGCTGCGCCGCGGCCACCTCGTCCTCGCCGCCTCGGCGGCGGAGGCGCGGATCGCCCTCGACCCGCTCCGGGAGGAGAGCCACCGGCGGCTGATGCGCATCTTCGCCGCCGCGGGCGACCGGGAGGCCGCGTTGCGCGCCTACGAGCGGATGCGCGCGGTGCTCGCGGCCGACCCTCTCCGGGGCGCCCGCCGGTAGGAGAGCGCCACCTCGGCGGCGAGCTCGGCGACCCCGGCGGGGTCGGGGCCCGGGAGCCGCGGCGGCGGCGCGGAGGGCGGGGACGGCGGCTCGCGCCAGGCGTGGAGCACCTCGAGGTGCACCGCGCTCAGCTCGGGGGCCGGGTCGACGCCGAGCTCGTCGGAGAGCAGCCGCCGCAGCCGCTCGTAGACGCGCAGCGCCTCCCCGCGGTTGCCGGCGGCGGAGTGGGCCTTCATGAGCCGTGCATAGCCCGCCTCGCGCAGCGGCTCGAGCGCCACCGCCTCCTCCGCCGCCTCGACCGCGAGCCGGCCGTCGCCGAGGCGCAGCCCGGCGGCACCGAGGGCGTCGAGGGCGCGGAGATGCCAGCCGCGCCGCTCCTCACGGAGCCGTTCCAGCCACGGTGCGTCCTCGCCGGGGAGCAGCGGGCGGGCGGCGAGCTCGCAGGCGCAGGCCGCCTCCCCGGCGGCGACGTCCGGGCGGCCGGTGGCGAGCGCCTCCTCGGCGGCGGCGGCGGCGCGGGGGAGGAGGTCGAGGTCGACGACCCCGCCGGGGGGGAGGTGGAGCTGGTAGCACCCGAAGGCGGTGCGCAGCGCCTCTGCGGGCGGCAGGCCGGCCTCGGCGAGGAGCGCGCGGAGGCGGCTGATCAGCGAGCGCAGCGCCGACTCCCAGGCGTCGGGTGGATGCTCGCCCCAGAGCCGCTCGGCGATCTCCTCGCGGTGGAGCGGGCGGACGCGCTCGACGACGAGCAGGGCGAGCAGGAGCCGGGCCTGGCGGCCGCCGAGACGCCGGGCGTCGAGCACCGCTCCGCCGGCATGGACGGCGACCGTCCCGGTCAGGGTCACCCGCAGCCCGGCGAACGCCGCCGGGGACGGTCCGCGGCTGTCCACCCCTGGTCCCTCGTGGTGTGCGCGTCGATTGTAAACGACCGTCAGGCCAACTCCCGACTCGGATGACCTTCTCGCCCCCCGCTTGCGCGGCGCTTGCGCGGGTCCGCGACCCTGTGGGGGTGTCCGGGACGCGCACGGACGGGCGGGCGCGCGACA
>DATKEY010000352.1:0-3849 GCA_035544475.1 Candidatus Dormiibacterota bacterium
CGCGACACCCTCCACATCGTCGGCTTCTCCGACTACGCGCGGGTGATCCCGCCGGCGTCGCTCCCCCAGCTCACCTACACCGAGTACGTGTACGGCACCAACATGCAGCACGGGCTGATGCTCGCCCGCCACCTGCTCGGCCGCCATCCCGGCGCAAACAAGCAGATCATCATCGTCAGCGACGGCGAGCCCACCGCGCACATGGAGGGGTCGCACGCGGTCTTCTTCTACCCGCCGCTCCCCGAGACGTTCCACAAGACCCTGGTGGAGGTGCAGCGCGGCACCCGCGACCACATCACGATCAACACCTTCATGCTCGAGTCGAACTACCACCTCGTCCAGTTCGTCAAGCAGATGACCCGGCTCAACCGCGGACGCGCGTTCTTCATCAGCCCCGACCGGCTGGGTGACTACATCCTCATCGACTATGTCTCGCAGCGCGGCCGGGCTGCGTAGCGTCATCGCAGGCGGGTGCCTCGTGCTGGTCGCCGCGTGCGGTTCCGAGCCCGCGACGAGCGCGACGGGGTCACCCGCCGGGGCCGCGCCCGCGGCGCAGCAGGCGTCGACGCTGTCGCTCACCAGCTCCGACGTCCGCGACGGCGGCACCATCGCGCTCGTCCACGTCTACAACGCCTCCGGCTGCACCGGTCAGGACCTGTCGCCGGCGCTGGCGTGGTCGGGCGCACCGGCGGCGACCCGTAGCTTCGCGCTCACCGTCCACGATCCCGATGCGCCCCATCCGGGGGGCTTCTGGCACTGGGTCGCGTACGACATCCCCGCGGCGACCACGTCGCTGCCCCGCGGTGCGGGACGGGCCGGCGGGGGCGGGATGCCTTCCGGGGCGCGCCAGGGGAGGAACGACTTCGGCGGCATCGCCTACGACGGGCCCTGCCCGCCCGCCGGGCCCCCCCACCACTACGACTTCGTGCTGAGCGCCCTCGACGTCTCCAGCCTCAACCTGCCCGCCGGCGCAGCCCCCGCACAGGTGAGCTTCGCCGTCGCGACCCACACCCTCGCCAGGGCGAAGCTGACCGGCCTCTACGGGCGCTGAGCGAGACGCGCCGCGCCACCCGAGTGCGGCAGACTTCAGCGACGTGAGCCCGGCCGACGACGAGATGGAGGAGCGCGCAGCCTTCGCCGAACGGCTACGCCTGCAGTTCGCCGCACGCCATCGCAGCCTCGAGGTCGCGGCCGATCCGGCCCGGCTCTCGCTCCACCTTCGCGGTCCGGGGGTCGATGTCGTCCTGCCGCTCAGCCCGCTGCACCTCGACTGTCTGCGCAATCCCGAGCGCACCGCGGCGCTGATCGCCGACTTCGTCCGCGCCTCCGAGCCCCGGCTCACCCCGGCGGCGCCCGGGACCCCCGGCGCCCAGGGGCGGGGCCCGTCGCTCGGCCGGGTGGTCTGGTGCGTGCGCAGCCGGGACCACCTCGCCGACTTCAGCCGCGCCGCCGAGCTGCTCACCGCGCCGCTCCCCGCGGATCTCGTCGCCTTCGTCGCCGAGGCGTTGCCCGGCTCGTACATGCGCGGCGTGCCGCGCCAGGAGTGGGCGGGAGCGAGCACCGACGACGAGGTCCGCCGCGCCGCCGACGCGAACACCGAGGCGCGCTTCGCCGCTCTCCCGGAGCGCATCCGCGCGGCCGGGCGGGTCGCCCGCGACGGCTGGCGGATGGGCGCGGACCCGCTCTTCCAGGGAAGCGTCCTGATGGTGCCCGAGGTGCTGCGCGCGCTCGTCGAGCGAGCGGGCACCGGCGTGCTCATCGCCAACCCCGACCGTTCCCTCGTGCTCGCCATCCCGTCGGGCACCTCCGCCGAGGAGGGCTTCCGCCGACGCGTCCTGCGCAGCTGGCGAGAGGGCCTCAACCCGGTGTCGCGCGCCGTCCTCGTCGCCGACGGAGAGCGCCTGACGGAGAGCCGGCCGGCGCGGGCGGGCGCGCGTCCTGGCCTGATGGACTGGCTGCGGAGCTGAGCGAGGTGCCGCAGGGTCTGCCCGGCTTCAGGCCGGGCGGCCGCCGCGCAGCCGCGTCAGGAGCTGTCGGAGCCGCGGTGTGCCGGAGCCTGCGACGACCGCGGGCCGGGCGACCCGCTCCGCCTCGAGTGCGCCGAGGTCGTAGACGGCGCTCGCGTACTGGCTGCCGTTCCACGGAAGGCGGGTCCGCCGCCCCGTGTGCATCGCCATGTACTGCGGCTCCTGGGACACGGGCGTGAAGTGGCCGACGAGGCTGCGCCGGGTCAGGCTCCGATCCTCGATCGGGGACCCGCCGTGGGCGAGGTCGGCCGACCAGATGAAGACGTCCCCCTTGCGGGCCAGGAAGCGCTTCAGGGGCATCTCCAGCGCCCGCGCGTTCTCGTGGAGCAGCGCCGACCATTCAGCGTGCTGCCCGTCGCCGTCGCGGTCGGGCTTCCAGTCCTTGTACCGGCCGCTGAAGTGCTACTCGGGGAGACGGTGGCTGCCGTCGTAGTACATGCTGCCCTTGTGGAAGCTCAGACTCTGGAGGAGGAGCGGCTCCTCCTCGAACAGGATGCGCAGGAAGCGCTGGATCGCCCGTGAGAGCAGCGCGTCGTACGCCGCCTCCAGGAAGACGTAGACGTTGAGGACCCGCCCGTGGTCGATGGGGACGGCGGGATCGACCCGGAAGAGCTCACCCTCGGGGTGCTGAGCGATGAAGCGCGGGTCCGCCTCCTCGCGCGCCTGCTTGAGCTCCCGGCGACGCGGTCGCAGAGGGCCGGGTCGACCGCCTGATCGAGGACGCCGTGGTCGTGCTGGACCCGGAAGCGCACCTGCTCGGCCTCGCGCCAGGTCAGCTCCTGCGCCTCGAGCTTGCGGTCGAGGAGGTCGAGCAGGTCCCCCCGGTCGGTCCAGGTGCCCCCGTACCGGCTGAAGTAGGTCACCGGATCCGTCGCAGATGCGATGGCCGCCTGGCCGCCTCGAGACGGTTGGCGGCGACGGTCGCGGCCCCGAGCGCGGCGGCGCCGGCGAGGCCGACGCCGGCCCGGGCGAGGCCCGCGCCCACCCGCAGGGCGATGCGGCCGAGCTCGCCGCGCGCCCCGCCTCCACCGCCGCCGGCGAAGATCGTTGTCGGGAGGTCGGGACCGTCGCCGCGGAACCAGAGGGTCACCGCGAACTGGTCGGCGCTGCCGTTGTGGCCGTGATGGCGGGACCGCTCGACCCGGACGGCGCTCGGGAGCAGGGGGTGCGGCGCCTCCTCGGGGAAGATCGGTGAGCCGGGGCCGCCGCCGATCGCGCGGACCACCGTGGCCGCCGCGCGCCGGTGGCTTCGACGCTGCGACGCGCTCTCGAGGGCCGGTCCCGCGAGGTCGATCGAGGACTGGAGAAGGCGCGAGGCGAGGGCGGGGAGCGGCGACATGGGCCCACAGCATAGCGGTCTACACTCCGGCCGATGAGGGCGGTCGGCTGGCCTCGCACACAGGTCGCGGAGCGTGAGGATGCCGCCGGCGGCAGCCTGCGCCGGCTCGTCCCGGGGGCGGTCCTCGCCGGCTATGCGGCCCTGGCGGTGGCGCTTCTCTCCTCGACCTGGTTCGCCGGCGAGAGCCGCTGGGTGGGGGTCGACACCGACCCGCCGCTCTTCATCTGGTACCTGCGCTGGACCCCCTACGCGCTCGCACACGGGCACTCGCCGCTGCTCACCACCCACCTCCAGTATCCGCAGGGCGCCAACCTGATGTGGAACACCTCGATCGTCGTCCCCGCCCTGCTGCTCTGGCCGGTCACCGCGACGCTCGGACCGGTGGTCGCGTACAACGTGCTCGCGACCGGGGCGCTCGCGCTCTCCGGCTGGTGCGCCTTCCTCGTGTTCCGGCGGTATGCGCAGAGCAGCGTGGCGGCGGCG
>DATKEY010000353.1:0-15736 GCA_035544475.1 Candidatus Dormiibacterota bacterium
GGGGCCTCCCTGGACGGGTACATCGGTCGCGGATACGCGCGGTACATCGACGACGACCTCGAGGGGGCCTGCGCCGACCTGGGGCCGATCTCGGTGATCTTCCGGCGCCGGGGACCCTCGTACCTGGCGGTGGCCGCGCTCCTGCTGCTCTCCCAGGCCGAGTACCGGTACGGGGCGTGGGACGACGCCCTCGTTCACGGAGAGCTCGCCTCCTCGATCGGCGAGGACACCGATCAGTTCTGGCTGCTCACGGGCGCGCACCTCGCCGCCTGCGCGCCGCTGGCCGCACGCGGCGAGTTCGAGGCCGCGACGGCCCACGCCGACGCCGCGGGCCGGGTCGCCGCCATCGTCGGCTCCGAGTTCGTCAGCAGCGCGTTCGCCGCCATGGCGGCGGCGCACATCGCCCGGGCCCGCGGCGACCACGAGGGTGTGGCGCGCGCGCTGGAGGTGCTGCGCCCCCTCGCGGAGGTCGAGGTGTTGCGGGAGCCCGGGATCGTCGGCTGGCAGGAGCTCTACGCCGACGCGCTCGTCGACCTCGGCCGGTGGGGTGACGCGGAGGAGGTGCTCGTGCCGTACGCGAACCTCGCCGCGGAGCGCGGTCGCCGCGGTGCGATGGCGGGCGCGGCACGCGCGCACGCCCGTCTCGATGCCGCGCGAGGGCGTCGCGACGAGGCGCTGTCCGGATTCGCCGCGGCTCTCGCCCATCTCGACGGCCTCGACATGCCGTTCGAACGCGCGCTCACCGAGCTCGTGTACGGGGAGCTGCTCCGGCGCGAGGGCCGGCGTGGGGCGGCGTCGGCACAGCTGCGGGCGGCCCACGATGCGCTCTCCCGCCTCTCGGCGCGTCCGTTCCTCGAGCGCTGCGATCGCGAGCTCGCCGCGTGCGGTCTGGAGCCTGCTCGCAGGCGGCACCTCGAGCCCAACCGTCTCACCCCGAGGGAGCTCGCGGTCGCCCGCCTCGTCGCCTCCGGAAAGAGCAACCGCGAGATCGCCAACGAGCTGGTGGTGAGCGTCCACACCGTCGAGTTCCACCTCGTCAACGTCTTCGGCAAGCTCGGGATCAAGTCCCGCAGCGCGCTCGTCGCGGCGATGCTCGCCCCGCCGACTCAGACCTGACGACGGCCGGGCGTCAGCACGCGTAGGTGTCGCCCGAGGGCGACGTCCACCGCCCGCCCCGGAGCTCGATGAGGTAGTAGCAGCCGACCGGCGGCGCCGGCTGGTTCCTCACGTAGGTGAGCGGCGGGGTGAGACCGCCAAGGGTCTCGTCGTGGATCGACCACAGGCCGTTGAGGACGTCCTGCGAGCCGGCCTGCGCGCCGACCCGCGCGAGCGACTTCGCCAGCATCTGCCCGGAGGCCCAGGCGATCGTCGTCGCGCCGGACAGACGAAGGTCGGGCGCGTACTGCTGGACGGCCTGCTGGAACTGCGCGGTCGCGGGGGTGTTGCCGACCATGTAGGGAAAGTCCTGGGCGGTGGCGAAGAAGCCCTCGAGGTCCTTGTCGCCCTCGAGATCGCGGGTGGTCTGGGCGGACGTCGCGATATAGAAGGGGTGGTAGTTCTGCCGGCTGCACGAGGCCGCCACCCGCAGGATGCTGTTCGCCTCCATGCCGAGGAAGATCACCTGGGCGCCGGCGGACTGGGCTCCGAGGCACTGTGCGGTGAAGTCCGGCTGGGTGAGCGAGATCTGCGACTGGTAGACGAGCTCCTCGCCGGCCTTGGCGGCGCCGCCGTTGGCGGTGTAGTCGTGGATGTACGTGCACGCGGGCGCCTCGATGCAGTAGAGGAGCCCGAGCTTGGGGAGGTTGCGCCGGTGCGCCTCCTTGTAGTCGCCGAGCACCGCCTCGGCGATGGTGGTGCCCAACGGGAAGGCGAGGGGGTCCTCGGTCCACAACGGCTGGGTGTTGTCACCGCCGACGAGCGGGATGTTGTGCTGGTGCAGGTAGGGGAGCTGCGCGCGCATCGTGAACGGGACCTGGTTCGCGACGAAGGCGATGACGTGCCGGTTCTCCACCATGTCCTTGACCAGGGCGAGGCTTCGCTGAGGGTCGCCTCCGTCGTCCGCGGTGAACACCTGCACCGGGTGCCCGGCGATGCCCCCGTGGGCGTTGGTCCACTGCGCCCACACCTGGACCGCGGTGTCGGTCCCCGCGGTGGACGACCCCGCCGGTCCCGAGTATGTGCCGACGTTGCCCAGAACGATCGGCGCGAGCGGCCCCGCCGGACGGGCGGCGGTGGGCTGGGAGATCGTCGCGCCACCGCCGGCGGAGGAGCCCCCCCCGGACGATGCCGCCCCCGCCGGGGCGGCCCGTTCACCCGAGAGCGCCGGGGCAGTCGCGGCGCCGCCACCACCGACGATTTCCGAGGTGCCCGGCGCAGCCGCGACCGGACCGTTCTGTGGAAGCGTCTGCGCTGTCCCCTGCTGGGGTGCGACGGCGGCCGGCGGTGTTCCTCCGCCGGCCGCCGCGACGATGGCGTCGTGGCCGAGGCGGCTGCCGCCGCAGGCGCTGAGCGCCAGCACCGGCAGGACCGCCAGGACCCACGACCGCCTCGAGCCCACTCGCGTCACCCTCCGTGTGTCACGTCTTGGAGAGCACCGCGGCGGGCCGCTCGGCCCGGATCCCGCGAACCGGGATCGCAGCCTGCTCGACCTGCTCGGCGGGACGCGCCACGACGAGGGAGATGATCCACACGGCGTACAGGGCGAGGCCGAGGGTGACGATCGCGGCGGCGTAGGTCGCCGCCGACGGGAGGTCGGTGTTGAGGGTCGCCCACATCGGCCAGGCGACACCGCCGTTCGCCAGCCCGTCCGCGACCGGGATCAGGGGGATGATTCCGAGCAGGCTCCACCCCGCCAGGTACGGGCGCACCCGCAGGATCAGCGCCCCGGCGATCAGCGGCATGACCGGGTTCACGAAGCCCCACCAGAGCGGGAAGCCCCAGAAGTCGAACGGCTGCCGCCCGTAGTACGTGTACACGTTGGCGATGAGGCCGGGGGTCTCGAGCGCGACGTTCACCGCGAAGAAGATCGCCCACAGCCGGAAGACGCCGCGACGGTCGATGCCGCGCTGGAAGAGGCGGTATGCGAGGTAGCCCTGCCCGCCGACGTACCAGGGGTAGACGAAGGCGATGAGGAGCGGCACCGGCCGCCCCATCGTCTCGAACGCGATCCACGAGCCCTGCCTGGGGAAGAAGACCAGACCGAGGACGTCGACGATCGGCTCGAAGACCGCGGCCACGGTTCCGCCGATCAGGCAGAGGAGGAGAACCGGGCCCTCGCCCCGGATGAGGTTCCGGATGGCGAGGCCGATCGCGACGCCGAGCGGGGCGAAGATGAAGGCGGTGAAGACGGCCTGTTGGGTGGCCGGCATCACCATGTGGGTCGGCGGTTGCGGCACAGCGGCAAGCATGACGCGTTCCTCTCTACCGGTTGCCGATGAAGCTCACCGACGGAGCGGTCGGTGCGGGCAGGTCCAGGGTCTTCGCCAGCAGCTGGGACGCCGGGTTGCTGAAGGCCATCGGCGCCCCCGGGGGCATGAGACCCGCGGCGATCATCATGTGCGCCGCGCGCACCATGAGGATGGACAGGCGAAGACCGGCGAACGCCTCGTAGAAGTGCAGGTTCCTCGCCTCGTGTCCGGTGAGCTCCTGGTAGCGCGCCACGGTCTGCTCGGCGGTCGGGAAACCGGGAGGCAGCGGCGCACCGATGCCCTCGGTGTGGTGGCGCACGAGGAACAGCCACCAGGCGAGGTCGAGCTCGGGGCTGCCGAGCCCGACCATCTCCCAGTCGAGGACGCCGGCGACGGAGAGGTCGTCGGCGAAGATCATGTTGCCGATGCGGGCATCGCCCCAGCTGAGGACCGTCGGCTCGTCCTGCGGCCGGTTGGCGCGGATCCACTCGAAGGCGGCCTCGATCGTCGGATTCGCCTCACCCTCGGCCGCCCACGCGAAGGTGTTCTCCCAGTACGCGAGCTGCTGGTCGAGGGGTGTGACGCCGAGATGGCGACGGTCGAGGAGGTCGAGCCCGAGACTGCGGTGGTCGACGGCGTGGAGCCTGGCGAGGACCTGGAGCGCGTTCTCGTTGAGCGTCGCCTGCTCGCCGGGGGTGAGGTCGAGGACCCACCCCGTGGCTGTGAAAGGCGGGTCGTCCGCCGGGATCCGTCCGTCGACACGCCCCATCACCAGGAACGGAGCGCCGAGGACGGAGGGATCGTCGTCCTGCCAGAAGGCCCGGGGGACCGGAACCGCGGTGCTCTCCCCCAGCGCCCTCATCACCCGGAACTCGACGTCGAGGTGATAGCTGGGGAAGACCGCGGGGCCCGAGGGCTGGACGCGGGCGACCAGGCCCTCGTGCCGCTCGGCGCCGTTCTCCCGCCAGGACGCATCGAACATGACGGTCTCGGCGGACAGGCCGCTCGAGCTGGGGGTCCGAACTCCCGAGACGCGGATGTCGTCGGCGCCGGGGAGCTTCGTGCCCAGCCACCGGGTCAGGGTGCGCTCGGCCTCCTGCGGATCGATCGTGTTCTTCAGTGCCATCCGTCCATCCCTCCTCAGACACCCACCGCGACGCGGGAACGGGCCTTCATGGCACGCTGGTAGCGGTCGGACCAGATCTCCTGATAGGTGCTGTGGGTCACCCGACCCTGCTCGTCCTCCCAGCGGTAGACGCTGTCGCGGAAGGTGAGGTTGGGCCACGCGGGGAGCGCCGCGGTGGCGATCGCCCGGCCGCGGAAGCGGTAGGCCTTGCCGCGCTCGTCCTCGGCCTCGACCTCCTGCTCGATCACGTTGTGGAGCTCGGGGTGGTAGCGCAGCGCGTTGCGCCGCACCCGGGTGATGCCGATGGCCTCGCCGTTCGAGACCACCCATGCGTAGTGGTGCGTCGGGCGGTCGGCGGGCAGCTGGTAGAGGCCCGTCCACGCGGGGTCGGTGTCGGGCGCCTCGAAGCCGACCTGGTTGAAGACCAGGTCCTCGCCGAAGTACATCGGCGTCCAGCCGATCGGCGGGATCGGCACCGCGCCGCCCTGGCGCTCGGTCCGCACCTGGCGCCAGGAGCGGTCCCGGGGATGGTGGCAGTCGACCGCGTGCCGTTCGCCGTTGACGACGAGCTCGCCGGTGACGTGCATGTACTGCTCGCTGCCGCCGGGGCTCTGCGACGGATCGCTGTGCAGCTCCTCACCGGGGATGACGTGTCCGCGGGCGAGCAGCGGCGTGACCGCCGTCTGCATCAGGTCGAACGAGGTGCTGCCGTCGTTGCTGGTGAAGGTGAGCCGCGCAGTCCTTCCCGGCTCGAGGAACTCGATGCGCAACCCGTTGGCGGTGGTGATCGTGTTCCCGTCGACCTCCGGCCAGGGCATCGTCATCTGGTAGTCGAGGAACTCGATGTCGGTCGGGCTCAGGTTGTCCATGCCCTTGAAGATGCAGACGCCGCCCTGCGACAGGGGGAAGGCCGGCTGGTAGCGGACGTAGAGGAACGCCCCGATGCCGGCCTCGGGCACCGTCAACCCGAAGTAGTGGGTGTGCACGGTGTACGGGTCCCACTGTTCGCCGGCGGCGGGGAGTGGAAGGATCAGGTCCGCCTGCGGCGGGTGGATGGCGATGGGCACGGTCATCCTCCGTTGTTGTCGTGGCGAGGTCCGCTGCCGACCGGCACCGGTGCCTCGTGTCGCACGCCGGCGCCGTCCGCCACCGCGGGCGCGGTGCCGTTGACCGCGGGAACCGTGACGGTGTCCTGGCGGCGGCCGTGCAGCTCGGCGCTCCGGCGCGCGAGCCGTCCGTTCTTGAGGGTCTTCATCACGACACGCGCCGCGAGCTGTCCCGGAACCCCGCAGATCCCGCCGGTCGGGTGGGTTCCCGCCCCGCTGAGGAAGAGACCGGGGACGGGTGTCGCGTAGCTGCCGAAACCGGCCGCGGGCCGGAGCGGACCGAAACGCTGGAGCACGGAGTCGACGTGGTACACGTTGCCGTCGATCGCGTGGAAGCGCTCCTCGAGGTCCGGTGTCGAGAGCACCGTGCGCCCGATCTCGAGGCTGTCGAGCCCCTCGTAGTAGGTCGCACAGTCGGCGAGGACCTGGTCTGCGATCCGGTCGCGCGCCGTGTCCCAGGCCTCGTGGGGGCGGACCGGCACGATTCCCGACCACAGCCAGAAGGTGTCCTGGCCCGCGGGTCCCTGGGTGGGATCGATCGCCGTGGGCACCGTGCACATGACCGGGATCCGCTCCGGCCACTTCCGGGCGACCACCGCCTCCCAGGCGGCGATGCAGTCCTCGAGCGTCGACCACTGCAGGAGCGGGCGCCGCAGGTCCAGCCCGTCGCCGCGCACCTTCTCGTGCCGGGGAACGCTGAGCCGGCCGCGCAGCGCGACGTTGATCTTCAGGTGCCCACCCTCGACCGTCGACGTGGGGATGTGCCGCGCCCGCTTCGCGAGGTGCTCGGGGAGCACCCCATCCGGCAGCAGGCGCGTGAGCGTCGTCTTCGGGCTGCAGCTGGTGATCACCGCCCGGGCCTCGAGCTCCTCACCGCCGGCGAGGCGGACACCGCAGACCTGACCGGAGCGCACGATCAGCTCCTCGACGAGCGCGCCGGTGCGCACCCGGCCGCGGTGGGACAGCAGGCACCGGTGGAGGGCGGCGGGAAGCGCCCCCGTGCCACCCTCGAACCGTGCCGGGCTGATGCGCTGGATGAGCCCGAGGTAGATGAGCGCCCACCCGGTGCTGTCCTGGGTGACCCAGGAGAAGGGCGCCACCGAGGCGAGCACGCCGCGGGTGAGCGGGTGCTCGAAGCGCTCGTCGATCACCTCGGCGAGCGACTCGACCAGCATCCCGCCGAGCGGCGCCAGCTGCCGCGGGTGGCGCGCCATGCCGGACGCGGCGGAGAGAAGGTTCCTGAGCGCCGGTCGGGTGGGGTGGGTGAGCATGTACGGCAGCACCACGTCCATGGCCGTGTCGAGCGTGCGTGCGAGCTCGAGCCAGGCGTCGGCGTCGTGCGGCGAGTAGCGGCGGATCTCGTCCGCGGTCCGCCGCGCATCCTTCCAGATGGCGATCGAGCTGCCGTCGGGACCGACCTGGACGTGGGGGACCTCGATGTGCAGCCGCTTGAGCCCGTGGCGTTCGAGCTCGAGGTCGCGGGCGATCGAGGAGATGAGGATGAGCGAGGCCTCGATCGCGCCCTCGTTCACGAGGTGGTCCGGCGCGCCGGGGATGGTGGGATTGGTGGAGGTCATGCCACCGACCGTCGGCGACCCCTCGACCACCAGGACGTCGAGCCCCGCCTTCGCCAGGTAGCAGGCGGCGGTCAGTCCGTTGTGGCCGGCCCCGACGACGATGACGTCAGTGTTCTGCTGCATGTCTCTCCCCCTCACGGACAGTCGTACGCGGTGCCGTGCGGCGCGGTCCACCTGCCGGAGCGCACCTGCACCACGAAGTAGCAGTGCACCGGCGGCGCCCCCTGGCCGGCGGCGTACGTGACCGGCGGCGTCAGTCCGCCGACGGTCTCGTTCTTCAGCGAATAGAGCCCCTTGAAGACGGCGTCGGTGGTCGGCTGTGGGCCGATCCCCGCGAGCGCCTTCTTGAGCAGCTCGCCCGACGTCCAGACCATCGACGTGCCGCCCGACTCCTCGAGATTGGGCGCGTACTGGTGGACCGCGTCCTGGTAGGCGACGATCCCGGGGTTGCCCCCGGTGAGCATCGTCGGGAAGGTGGAGGCGGGCGCGAGGAGCCCGTCGAGACTGGGATCGTCCGCCTCGCGGTTGGTCGTCGCGATCGCGCCGGTGATCCACAGCGGGTGATAGTTCTGGCGTGCGCACGACTTCGCGAGCCGTCCGGCGGAGTTGGCCTCCGCTCCGATCCACACCACCTGCGCGCCGGCCTGCTGAGCTCCGAGGCACTCGGCGGTGAAGTCGGGCTGGACGAGGGAGATGCGCGCGTTGTAGACGACCTGCTCGCCGAAGCGCGGGGCCGCCTCCTTGATGTGGTTCTGCTGCACGTCACAGGTCGCGGCCTCGACGCAGGCGATGATGCCCACCTTGGTCGCGCCCGCCGCGTGGGACTCCTTCAGCGTGCCGTCGAGGGTCTCGTTGAAGGTGGTCCCGACCGGGAAGAGCACCGGCGAGGAGGTCCACTGGGAGTTGACCTCGTCCCCGCCGATCACCGGGATGTGCTTCTGCTCGAGGTAGGGGAGCGGGCCCTGGAGGTCGAGCGGCCAGAAGCTGGCGAGGAAGGCGATGACGTGCCGGTTCTCGACCAGGTCCTGAACCGCGGAGCGGCTGCGCGCCGGGTCGCCGCCGTCGTCCTGGGTGATGATCTGCACCGGATGCCCGGCGATCCCACCATGGGCGTTGGTCCAGGCGGCCCAGACCTGGAGCATCGAGGGGATCACGTAGAGAGTGCCCCCGACCGCGCCGCTGTAGGTCCCGACGTTGCCGAGCACGATCGGTGCGAGCGGACCCGCGGGCTTCGCCGCAGAGGGAGCGGGCCCGGAGCTGGACACGGTGCCGGCGCTCGACGCGCCGGAGACGGCGCCGGTCGCGCCGGCGGTCCCACCGCTCACCGGGGTGACCGCGCCTGCGCTGCTCCCGCCGGTGCCGCCGCTCGCCACCGACGAGCCAGGGACCGGCGCGAGCCCACCGTTCTGCGGGACGGTCGCGGTCGCTCCCTGCTGCGGCTGTCCCAGCTGCTGCAGCGCCTGCGCAGCGGGGACCGTTCCGTTGACCGCGGACATGATCGCGTCGTGGCTGAGGCGGCTGCCGCCGCACCCGGTCAACGCCACCACGACCAGCGTGCCGGCGATACCCCACCGGCCCGCTCGTGTTGCATCCATGAGCTCGCGCCTCCCTTCTCGAGCCGTCTCACTCCATCGCGTCCGGCTCGGACGGGCTCGATGCTAGGGAGCGGTTCCGGCCACCGCGCCATGGGTGCCCTTAGTCTTCTCCAGGGCGGCAGCGGTTCGCCCCCTGGAATTCCTCAGGTTCCCTGGGGTGCCTGGTTGTGAGGCCGACTCCGCCTGCGGAAAAGACTAAGGATTCCCAGGGCGCGAACCCGCCGGCCCCCCCATACCATCGGTGGCGTCGATGCCATCCAGCACGGTGGAGCGAGATGCGGTTCCTGATCGACGTCCGGTGGACGCCGGACGATCGGATTGAGGGGGTCGTCGTCCCCGAGGGAGGGGGGGCCGGCTCGTCCTTCAGCGGATGGATGGAGCTCATCAGCCTCCTGGAGCCGCCGCGCAGGGTGGCCAGGCCGGTGCCGGTGCCGGGCGGGGACCAGCAGCGCCGCTGAGATCCCCGGCCTGTGCCGCTCGATCGGCCGTCGCTCCCGCACCGGCGACGGTGGTAGCCTCGCCCGGGGACGGATTTCCCTGTGGGAGCGAGGGCACTGGACGTGGGAGGGCGTGGCGCACCGCCCGGGCCGTTCGTCGGCCGGCAGGATGAGCTGACCCGGCTGCGGACGAAGCTCGACGAGATTCGCGCCGGCGAGCCCCGGCTCGTCCTCGTGGAGGGGGCGGCGGGGATCGGCAAGACCGCGATCCTGCGCCGCCTGCTCGCCGAGGCGGGGGACGTCCTCGTCCTCTGGTCGAGCGCCGCGCACGAGGAGCAGCTCGTCCCCTTCGGGGTCGTCGAGCAGCTCGCCTACTCCATCCGGACACCGCTGCCGAAGCAGCTCGCCGCGCTCGGGAAGACCCCGGCGCGAAGCCCCGACCCCCTCGCCATCGGCGCGGCGTTCGTCGAGCTGCTGAGCGGCGTCCAGGACGCCGGGCCGGTGGTCGTCGTCGTCGACGACGCCCAGTGGGCGGACCGGCCATCGATCCTCGCGCTGCTCTTCGCGCTGCGGCGGCTGCAGTCGGACCGTGTCCTCTTCCTCTTCGCGGTGCGCGAGGGCGAGCTCCACCGGCTGCCCGAGGGCCTGCTCCGGCTCGCCACCGACGAGCGCGGCGCCGTGCTGCCGCTGCCCGGGCTCGACGTCGCCGACGTGCAGGAGCTCGCGGCCGCGGTCATCAGCGACCGGCTGTCGCTCCCGCTCGCCGAGCGGCTGCGCGAGCACACCGGGGGAAACCCGCTCCACCTCGAGGCGTTGCTCAAGGAGCTGCCGCTCGCCCGTCTCGAGCAGGCGGCCCACGTCCCCCTCCCCTCCCCGCGCTCGTACAGCATGCAGATCGTCGGCCGCCTCGCCGGGTGCTCGCCCGACGCGCAGCGCCTGGTGATCGCCGCCTCGGTGATCGGCCTCCAGAGCCCCCTCAGCCTGGTGCAGCGGATGGCCGGCGTCGACGACCCGCTGAGGGCGGCCGAGGACGCGATGGACGCCGGTCTCCTCGAGACGCGCCAGCTCGGCACCAGGCTCGGGATCGCCTTCCCCCATGCGCTGACCCGCGCGGCCGTCTACCACGACACCGGGCCGGCCCGGCGCCGCGACCTCCACCTGCTCGCCGCCGAGCTCGTCGAGGACCGCGCCCTCTCCCTCCAGCACCGCAGCGCCGCCGCCCCCGACGTGGACGACCAGCTCGCCGACGAGCTCGCCGACTTCGGCCGCGAGGAGGCCGGCCGCGCCGCCTGGTCGCGGGCGGCGGCGGCCATGCTCCGCGCGAGCGAGCTGAGCTCGACGCGCGAGCGCCGCGAGGCCCGCCTCCTCGAGGGGGTCGACTGGCTCATCACCGGCGGCGACCTCGGCCGCGCGGAGGCGTTCGCCGACCAGATCGCCGCGTGCGCGGACGGCGCCTATCCGCGGTACCTCCTCGGACGGCTGGCCTTCCATGCGGGCCGGCCCGAGGAGGGTGCGCGCCAGCTCCTCGACGCCTGGACCGCGGAGGACCTCCGCCGCCACCCCCAGCTCGCCGGGCGGATCGCCTCGGAGGTCGCCCTGACCCTCATCCGCCGGGCGCGCTCCGACGAGCTGCTGACGTGGTCCCGGCGGGCGATGGAGGCGGTGCGGGAGGATGGCGGGGTCACACCCTGGGCGCAGCTCGCCTACGGCCTCGCGTACTCCGGGCGCGCCCGCGAGGGGCTGGCCGAGGTGTCGTTCCTCCCCGAGCGCCCCGGAGAGCTCCGGCAGGAGCACGTGCTGCCGCTGTTGGGCCGCGGGCTCCTGCGGACCTTCACCGACGACCTCGCCGGGGCGCGCGCCGACTTCATCGCCGTCGAGCCCGCGGGGGCGCGCTTCGGTCCGATGGTCTTCCGGATCGGCAGCCTCTCCCACCTCGCCACCGTCGAGTACCGCGTCGGCGCCTGGGACGACGCGCTCACCCACGTCGAGCTCGCACTGAGCGTCGCCGAGGCCGCCGACGAGCGATGGATGCTCAGCTACATGCACTTCATCGCCGCCGCCATCCTCGCCGGTCGAGGCGAGTGGGACGAGGCGCGGCTGCGCGCCGACGCCGCGAGCACGATCGCCCGCGGGGTCCACGACGAGGCGAGCATCGCCGACGGCAGCACCGCCCAGGCGCTGATCGCCGCGGCCCGCGGCGACCACACCGCGGTGCTGACGGCGCTTGCGCCGGTGGCGCAGATGGCGGAGCGCCAGGGCGTCGACGAGCCCGGCGCGCGCTGGCAGTGGCAGGTCCTGTACGCGCACGCGCTCATCGCGGCGGACCGCCTCGGCGACGCCGCGACGGTCGTCGCCGACTACGAGACGCGAGCCACGACCCGCGGGTTGCGGTCGGCGATGGCCAATGCCGCGAAGCTGCGCGGCCTCCTCCACGCCGCGCGCAAGGAGAACGACGAGGCGCAGGCCGCCTTCGATCGCGGCATCGAGCACGCGCAAGCGGTTCCCGTCCCCTTCGACCGCGCCCTGCTCGAGCTCGCCTACGGCCGCTTCCTGCGCCGGGCCGGCCGGCGCAACGCGGCGGTCGCGATGCTCGACGCGGCCCGGGAGCGCTTCGCGTCCCTCGGCGCCACCCCCTACGCGGAGCGCTGCGCGGGGGAGCTGTCGGCGAGTGGCATCCGCTGCGCGCGGTCGCCGGAGAGCGGGTCGCACGGGATCGGCCTGACGCCACAGGAGGGCGCGGTCGCGCGCCTGGTGGCCGAGGGCCTCACCAACCGCGAGGTGGCGAGCCAGCTGGTGGTGAGCCTGAACACGATCGAGTACCACCTCAAGAACGTGTACTCGAAGCTCGGCATCACCTCGCGCAGCCAGCTCGCCGCCCGGCTGGTCAGGACGTAGTCACCATCTCTGACCACAACCAGACCCCCTGCTGACTCTGCTAGGGTCCGGGCGCGATGCGCGTCCACCGACGCAGCCTCCTCACCGTCGCTGCCATCTGTGTCGGTCTGATTCCCGCGCTGCTGCCACCGGCGTCCGCCGGCGCGCGGCCGGTGCGCTGGGGCACGGTTCTCGTGCGCGGCGTCGACTGGGCCGGAGCGGCGGCGGCGCTCGGCGACCTCGACGTCTACAGCAACGGCAGCGGCAATCAGGACCGCGTCGACACCTACGGGCTGGACTACGAGTGCGTCGAGCTGGCACAGCGCTGGGCGGCGGTGCGCTTCGGCGAGCAGCCGATCTGGCCGGTCGCCTACGCGTACCAGATGTGGGACGCCGCGCCTCGGCTCCGGGTCCCCTTTCAGCAGCTCCCCAACGGCGGCGCGGTGGCGCCGCAGTTCGGCGACATCCTCGTGTACGCGCCCACCGCGGCGAGCCCGGCGGGGCACGCCGCCGTGGTCGCCGCGACCGGGCTCGGCCACGTCGACGTCGTCGAGCAGAACGTCGGCCTCTCCAATCCGACCGGGTGGGCGCGTGTTCCTCTCGAGGGCACGAGGATCCCCGATCGCTGGGGGATGCGGGTCATCGGCTGGCTGCGGGCCTGGGCGGTGGGCGCGGGCGCCGGTGGCCTGGGGCCGGGTGGCTTCACCCTGGACGGGTTCGGCGGCCTCCACCCGTGGGGCGGCGCGCCGGCCCTCGCGCAGGTCGTCTCGTGGCAGGACAGGGACATCGCCCGTGGCCTCGTCGTGCAGCGAGGCCGGGCGGGCGGATACGTGCTCGACGGGTCCGGCGGCATCCACGCCTTCGGGGTCGCGCCCCCGGTCGCCCCCGGAGCCGCCTGGCCTGGGCAGGACATCGCCCGGGGGATCGCGCTTCGACCCGACGGACGGAGCGGCTACGTCCTCGACCGCTGGGGCGGCATCCATCCGTTCGGCGGTGCGCCGCCGGCGCTGGCGACGAGCTCCTGGCCGGGGCAGGACATGGCTCGAGGGATCGCGCTCCGACCCGACGGGGTGAGCGGCTATGTCCTCGACGCCTGGGGTGGACTCCATCCCTTCGGCGGAGCTCCCCCGCTCGTCGGCGAGGGGATCTGGCCGGGTCTGGACGTCGCCCGCGGGATCGCCCTGCGCCCCGACGGCGCGGGTGGCTGGATCGTCGACGCCTGGGGTGGTGTCCACGGCATCGGCATCGCCGTGGCTCTCCCGTCGCCGAGCTCGCTCCCGGGCACCGAGAGCGCCCGCGGCATCATCGCCACCGGCGACGGGGGTGGCTACACGATCACCGCCACCGGCCGCCTCCGGCCCTTCGGCGACGCCCCGCCCGTCGACGCCTCCGCGGTCTTCGCGTACCCCGTCGCCCGGGGCATCGGCTAGGCGAGGCCTCCCTCCCACGGGTCTCCGTGAGACAACGCCGGGGCCCCGCCGGTGGAAAACCACCGGGGGCCGTGTCGCTGTGGCTCCCCGATGGACACGACCATCCTCTCCACGAACAGGCACAACGTTCAGGACGAGAGGTGACAAGGTTGTCCAGGCGGTACATCATCGAACTGGAGCAGACGCCCGACGACCGGGTCGAGGGCACGCTGCACCGCGAGGGGGAGCCGGAGCCGGTGCCCTTCAGCGGGTGGACCGAGCTCCTCAGTCTCCTGGAGCCGCCGCCCCGGGTGGCGGCGCAAGCGGAGCCTGGACGGGGCATCGAGCAGACCCACGGGAATGGACGGCCGCGCGGCCTCCCGCGCCCGTTCTGAATCAAGGAGGGTTTCGATGGATCACAGGAGACGGCGGGCACGGCGCATCCGCCTCGGAATGACCGCGCTCGGCGGCTGTCTGATCGCGGCGACGGCGCAGATCGCGACCCATGGACCGGCGCAGGCCGCGGGCGCCTACGGCGCCACCGCCAACGCCGCCGGATTCCTGTCCACCACCCAGGATCCGCAGCACTTCCCGGTGGGCGCGGTGATCGAGGGGGACGGCCCCATCTCGCAGGCGGCGCTGAGCTCGACGGGACAGTCGACCGGCTTCGCCTCCTTCCCCTACCCGGGGGCATTCTTCCTGTCACTGCAGGGGCTCGCAGCGTCTCAGGGCGCGCCCGAGACCCCGGCATATCCTCTCTATGTCGCAAGTGATGCGTCGATCAAGCCGAAGGACGAGCTCAAGCAGCCGGGGCTGACCCTGACGTCGCAGAGCTCGCCCGACGCCTCGAGCTCGCAGGCCGCCGCCGGCGGAAATTCCGAGCAGGCGAGCGTCGGCTCGGCGGTCGCCAGGACGAACGTGAGCGCCGACAAGTCGGCGGGCACCGTGCTCTCCGAGGCGAGCGCCGACACTCAGGTGCTCAGTGCCGGGCCGCTGCGCATCGGCCGCATCCTCTCCGCCGCGCAGGCGACCCACAGCAGCTCCGGCGGGCTCAAGCGGAGCTCGAGCCTGGAGCTCTTCGGCGTCACCGTGAACGGTGTCACCTATGGATTCACCGACAAGGGCTTCAGCAGCGGCGCGAGCAACTCCCCGCTGCCCGCCAACCCGGCGGCCGAGCAGCTCGCGAAGGCGGGCATCACGGTCACGTACCTCGCCGCCAAGGAGGTCCCGGACGGGGTCCTCTCGCCGGGTCTTCGCATCCAGATCGACCACGAGCAGACCGACCTGCACACCGTGATCGTCGTCGGTCAGGCCCTCGCGGTCGCCTCGGGCGACGCGGCGGCCGCCGCACCGGGCCTGCTCGGTGGCGGTCTTCTCGGCGGCGGCTTCAACGGCGGCTCCTTCGGTGGCACGACCTCCGGATCGCCGTCGGGGACGGGCTCCGCGTCGGGATCGCCGGCCGCCGGATCGACCGTGTCCGCGGGCGGTGGCGCCGGCTATCCGTCCGGCGCGAGCGCCGGTGGCACCTCGCCGTCGACGTCGTCGGGCACCTCGTCCGCGCCGGCGCCGGCGACCGGCACCCCGCTCTCGGCCCGCCCGGTGGCGGTGGGGAGCGCGCCGGGGACGTCGTTCTACCTGCTTCTCGTCGTCGGCGCCGTCGGTGCGCTCGTCGTCGGTCAGTTGATCAGCCTGGTGGGAGTGAGATGGGCAAGGTGATCCTCACAATCCTGCGATCCGAATGGGATCGCGCCGCGGCGCTCGCCGCGCTCGCCGTCGGTATCGCGGCGATGATCAACGGCTGGGTCGGGGTGAGCGGCACCGCCTACTCGGCCGAGCAGATGCCCTACGTCGTCGGTGGCGGCCTGGTGGGGATCTTCCTCCTCGGCGTCGCGGCCGTTCTCTGGCTCTCCGCCGACATGCGTGACGAGTGGCGCAAGCTCGCCGACCTCGACGACCGGCTGGGGCGGCTGGAGAGCCGCACCGCCGACCGCGCGGCGCCGGCGCGCGAGCTCCCGGGTCAGCCCATGGCCGTTCCGGCCAACGGGATCGCTCAGCCGGCGCAGCCCGTCGGGTGGGCGGGGTAGCCGGCATGTCCTCGCTCGCACGGACGCCGGCGCCCTGGCACCTGGGCAACCGGCTGAGCGTGGTGTTCCTGGGGCTCCTGGGCCTCGGCGGCATCGCCTTCAGCTGGTGGATGGTCGCCGG
>DATKEY010000354.1:0-4017 GCA_035544475.1 Candidatus Dormiibacterota bacterium
GTGAACGTGCACCACGGGACCGGCGCGCCCGCCCTCGCGCGCCCCGGGAAGAACATGTCGCGGATGGCACGAACCGCCTGGGACGCGGCGGCGTGGGTGAAGAGCTCCCGCCCGGCGAGGTCGCCGGCGACGTGGATCGAGGGCACGGAGGTGCGCGTCCGCGCGTCGACGGCGACGCCGCGCGGTCCGGTCGCGACGCCGAGCTCCTCGAGCCCGAGGCCGGCGACGTCGGGACGCCGTCCCGCGGCCACCAGGATCTCGTGGCCCGCCCAGCTCCGCGACCCCGCGTGCACGACCTTCCGACCGTCCTCGATCGTGACCCGCCGCACCTCGGCGTCGACGACGATCTCGACGCCCTCCTCGCGGAGCACGCGGGTGAGGATCTCGACGAGTGCGGGCTCGTCGCGGGGCAGGATGCGCGGCCCGCGCTCGAGCACGGTGACGGGCACGCCGAGCCGCCGGAACGCCTGGGCCAGCTCGATCGCGACCGGGCCACCCCCGATCGTGACCACGCTCTCGGGAGCGCGGTCGAGGGTGAAGACGGTCTCGCTCGTGAGGAAGCCGGCCTCACGGAGTCCGTCGACGGCGGGGATCGCCGGCCGGCTCCCGGTGGCGAGCAGGATGAAGCGTGTGTCGAGCACCCGGCCACCGGCCTCGACGGTGTGCGGACCCGTCACCCGAGCCTCGGCGCTCACCACGTCGATGCCGAGCGCGCCGATGCGCTCGGGGCTGTCGTCGCTGGTGGCGACCTCCTCCTGGACGCGTCGGATGCGCCGCCACACCTCCGCCGTGTCGACAGCGGGCTCCACCGCGGCGATCCCGAGGCGATCGGCGGTGCGCATCCGGTGCGCGACCCGTGCCGAGGCGATCAGCGCCTTGCTCGGGACGCACCCCGTCCACAGGCAGTCGCCGCCCGGCCGTCCACGCTCGACCGCGGCGACCCGGAGGCCGAGGGTCGAGGCGAACTCCGCGGCGACGATGCCCCCCGACCCCAGGCCGACGATGACCAGGTCGTAGGTGAAGGCCACTCAGCCGGTGCCGGTGCCGCGCGCGCGCGCCGCCTCCACCGACGCCCGGAGCGCCTCCATGAGGTCGATCACCTTCTCCGGCGCGGCCGGAGCCTCGGCACGCTCGACCTCTCTGCCCGCCTGCTTCTCCTCGACGAGCCGGAGCAGCGCCGCCCGGTACTCGTCGTGGTACTCGCTCGGGTCGAAGGGCCGGACCAGGGCGTCGACGAGCATCGTCGCCATGTCGACCTCCGCGGCGTGCGGCGTCACCCCGGACGGCAGGTCGAGCTCGCCCGCGTCGCGGATCTGCTCCGGCCAGAGGAGGGTCTCGAGGACGAGGGTCTCGCCGATCCAGCCGATCCGGGCGAGATGCTCGCGGTCGCGCAGCGCGATCTTGCCGATGCCGACGCGGTTGCTGCGCTCGAGAGCGGTGCGCAGCAGCGTGTACGGCCGGCGTCCCACCTCCTCGGGCTCGACGTAGTAGGCCCGGTCGAGATAGAGGTCCGGCACCTCCTCGCGCGCGCAGAACTGGAGGATCTCGATGGTGCGCGTCGTGCGCAGCGGAAGGCTCTCGAGGTCGTCACGGGTGAGCACGACGTGCTCGTCCTTCGCGATCTCGTATCCTCGGACGACCTCGTCCCAGGGTATCTCCCGGTTCTCGGTGGGACACCAGCGCAGGTTGCGCAACCGGCTGCCGTCGTTCTTGCACAGGAGATGGAGGGGCACCGACGATCCCTCGTCGGTCGCCACGTGGAGGCGAACGGGGATGGCCACCAGCCCGAAGCTGATGGTTCCCCTCCACACGGCGCGTGGCATCTCGCGATGATACCCAAGCTGTCAGGTTCGATCCGCCACCGTCCCGGCCGCACGGCCGCCGCTCTGCTGCTGCTGCCGCCGCTGCTCGCGCTCTGCGGATGCGGCGCGCCGCCACCGGCGAGCGCCGGGACCGCCCGCACGATCGGCCTGCCGGGCACCGCCGGGCTGGTCCCCGACCTCGCGACCGCCCCGGCGCTCCCCCCGCCCGCGATCGCCGAGGTGGCGGTCCGCCCCTTCCACGAGCCGAACGACCACGCCCACCGCAACTACTGCGGCGCCGGGGCCACCGAGGTGCTGCTCTCCGCGTGGGAGGCGCCGGCGCCCGACCTCGAGACCGTGGCCCGCGCCGCGGGGCTCGACCCGCGCTCGGGAGAGACCGGTGCCCGTGCGGTGGTCGCGGTGAACGCTCTGCTCTCGCCGGTCGTGCGCCCGGTGCTCGGCCGGGATCGGTACCGGGGCGCGCACGCGACGAGCCTCGACACCGTGCTCGCGGCGATCCGCGCCGACCTCTCCGACCCCGAGGCGATCGCCCTCTTCGGCCACGGCGTGCCGGTGATGCTGCAGACGATGACGCGGACGATGCCGGGATGGAACGGCTGGAACGCGACCCACATGATCACGATCTTCGCCGCCGACCTCGGTCGCGGCGACCCCACGCTCGACACCGTCACCTACATGGAGACGCCGTCGGCGATCGCCGGGTACACGGGTCCCGACAGCAGGACGATCACCGTCGCCGCGCTGTGGGTTGCGATGCGGCAGTTCCTCACCGACTCGCCGCGCGACCCCGTCAACCTCATCTCCTGAGCCCGGTCGAGGATGGCCAGGTCGACGGAGGAGCAGCGGATCCGCCGCGAGCTCGAGTCGATGCTCGCGCGCGTCGGGGTGCCCGAGGCCGCCGACCGCGACACGCTGCGCGCCGCATACACGCGCCTGCGCGATTCCGAGCTCGATCGCACCGGCTGGCTGCGCACCGACGCGGTCCGCCTCCTCGGACGCGAGCCCGAGACCCGCGACCGCGACATCTTCCTCGAGGCCGCCCGCACCTTCTGCCACGACACCGGGGTCGACACCTCCGCCGAGCTGCGCGGCCTCGCGCTGCTCGCGCTCGCGCGCGTCGATCCGGAGACGGCGCGGTGGCTCGCCGCCGAACGGCTCCACGACCCGGATCCGCCGAACCAGGAGCCACACGCCACCGCGGTGCGGATCCTCGCCCACCACGGCGACGACGTCCTGCTCCGTGAATGGCTCGACGGTCGGGGGATGGGAGCGCAGCCGCCGCAGGCCGCCGCCGAGGCCGAGGCGGCGCTCGCCCTCGCGATGCCCGCGGCGGAGTGGGAGCGGCGCGCGGGAACGCGGCTCGGCGACCGGCGGGCGATGGAGACCCTCGCCGCGATCGAGGCGGTGGTGGGGGCGCCCCGTGCCGAGCTGGCGGCGGCGGTCGCAGCGCTGCTCGGCGGCATCGCGGACGAGGACCTCTTCCGCGCGATCTCGATGACCCTGGCCGCGTCGCGGGAGGCGGCCTTCCTCGACGCCCTGCTCGGGATCGTCGACGCGGTGCCGCTGCCGTTGCTCGACGCCTACACCGACGCGCTCGCGATCTGCCGCGCGCCGCGGCGCGGGGAGGCGCTGGACCGGGTCAGCGCCCGCGCCCGGCGGGGGGCGTCGGAGCAGGACTGACCCGCAGACACGGTCGCGGGACGGTGACGGATGTCGCGGCGCCGCGACACGTGTAACAGGCGTGCACGGGGTGTTTTTTTCGCCCGGGCGCGCCGGTCTTCCCCCTGCGAACCGGGCCTCTCTCCCCGGGGGCCCGGGTGGGGTCAGATACCACCGACAAAGGAACCGAACCGACATGGACACTCGCAAGCTCGTCATCGCCGCCGGCGCCGCCACCCTCGCGGGCGCCCTCTCCGCGACCCTCGTCCACGCCGCCGGCGCCGGCTTCTCGGCGAACGGCTCCGGCACCTCGACCACCCTCTCGGCGGGTGGCTCGGCCTTCGGCGGCAGCGCAAACGGCAGCCTCGGCAACAACGGCGGCAGCCTCCAGGTCAGCCTGCCCGCCGTCCCCTCCACTCCCGACCTCCCCAGCCCCGACGGGTTCATGGACAGCTTCCGGAGCGGCGCCCAGGAGTTCGCCTCCGACCTCCAGGCCGCGATCACGACCGCCGCGAGCCAGGCCGAGGCGAACTGG
>DATKEY010000355.1:0-2075 GCA_035544475.1 Candidatus Dormiibacterota bacterium
TGTGCGGGGCGTGCTTCGCCCACCCGCGCAACCCGCGACTCTGCGCGGACCCGGTCCTTCCATGTTGACTACCTTGGCGAACAGGGGTGCCACCTGGCGGCGTGGAACTCGCGGTCGGCCGTACTCGCCGACGATGGGGAACGACCGGCCGCCTCGAGTTGGGAGACCCGACCGTAGGAGACACCGAGCAGCTTGGCGACGTCGGCCTGGAGCATCCCGCCGCGCCGCAGCTCGAGGATCGCGTCACGGCGGAGGCTGGCGAGGTCAGAGGTGATCGACCGCAGATCGGCGATCGCGGCAGAGATGGCCTTGGCGCGCTCGACAGGGTCGGCGATCGCCGCGAGCTGTTGCAGCGTCCGCGGAGGCGGTGGGAGGTCGGTCACCCGGCGACTATAGGTGACCTATTAACAAATCGCACATAGGACACGCCGAACTACTCATCCGGAACCATCGTGGCTCAGCTCAACCGCCTCGGCTGACCCGAGTTTGGTCGCGGCAGACACACAAGGCCGTCGGGCTGCAACCGTGAAGCGCGACTAGACTGACACGCGCGGGGGTCGACTGAAGGCGCTCCGGCAGCTAGCGAGAATGGGGTTCGCGGGAGTAATGATCCTGCCGGCCCGGTAGCGTGCGGTGGTGGTCAGCCGCGGCGGCCGATTGGCGTCTCATATCCGAGGCGCCACCGATCGCCCGGAAAGAGCTGGAGTGCTGCCTCCAGAGGTCGCTCCCCTGCGTACCTGGTGCGCCACACCCCGAGGACCGGGACACCGGGCAGCAGCCGGAGCAGCTGAGTCTCGTCGGGTGTGGGCATCCGGGCCTCCACGTCCTCGGCGGCGCGGGTGAGCCGGTACCCGAGCTCGTCCTCCAGGTAGGCGTGGACGCCAGAGGGGGTCGACTTGACCTCAGCGAGAGTGGTCCCGCGCGCGAGATTGACGGGGTAGTAGGCCAGGAGCAACTGGACGGGGTCCTCACCCAGCCAGAAGACGTGACGTCGGACCACGACCGGCTCGTCCTCGGCGAGTCCGAGGCGGGTCGCCGCCTCGAGCGGCGCTGGCACCTCCTCGACGGCCGTGAGCTCGCGACGGGTCGGCGCGGTGGGCTCCACCCTGCCCACCTCGGCCTCGAATGCTGACTGCCCTGGCGCTCGTCCGGTCCGGTCATAGCGCGCCGTCCCGTGATGGAGGAGCTGCCGGCGCTCGCGGACGAACGTGCCGCGGCCGTGCTCGGCGTAGATGAGCCCCTCCGCTTGGAGCAGCGCGAGCGCCTGCCGAATCGCAGGCCGCTTGACCCCGTAGCGCTCGGCGAGGACCGCCTCGCCGGGAAGCGCGGCGCCTGGCCCGTACTCGCCGGCGACGATCACTGACCGGAGCAGGTGCGCGATCTGCCGCCACTTGGGCTCGGGTTCCACGACGCTCATTGCGACCCCATCCTAAGCCCTAGTCGCAGCACGTTGTACGTGTCACACTTACGCGAACACGTATCACGTCATACCAGAGAGGCCGCGACCCCGATGCCGACTGACGTCCAGGCGCCCGACACCGCCCGCAGCGACCGGCTGACCCTCGCCAGCAACGGGACATGGGACTGATGGCGACCAGGTGCGGCGGCAGCCCCACCGCCAGATATCAGGATGCGGCCCCGTCGGCCAGCGCGGCGGTTCCCATGCTCGCCGCCGGCGTCGTCTTCGGCGGCATCCTCGGCGGCGCTCTTCTCGTCGGGCTCATCCGCTCAGGTTGGGCGGGGTGGATCGTCGCCATGGCGGCGGTCTCACTGCTCGCCGTCCTCGCCGCCGTGCCCCTCGGCGTCGTCGCCCTGGTGGTGGCACTCGTCCACCCCGGCGGCCGTGGCTGGCTCGCCGGCCAGGTGGCCCAGGCCCAGGAGCGGCGCCATGCCGTCCGCCTCGCCGCGGCGCGCCGGGTCGAGCAGCAGCACGTGCACCTCGCCAGCCGGGAGGAGATGCCACAACTTGAGGTGCTGCCCTCCTACCTCGCCGAGCTGCCCGAGGGGCGGCGGCGATGACCACCACCACCACCACCGACCGGGTCGTCATCGTCGAGGGGCGTCCTGCCGGCAAG
>DATKEY010000356.1:0-12316 GCA_035544475.1 Candidatus Dormiibacterota bacterium
GTCCGCTGCGGATGCGGCCGTCAGATGACATGGATGCGATCGGCGACTGCCGGCTCGTCGACGGAGCGCGCCAGCTCTCGATGCCGCCACGCCCCGGGGGGTTGTCCGTGGTGGCGACGGAAGGCTGCGGCGAACGCGTAGGGAGATCCGTAGCCGGTGAGGTCGGCGATGTGTGCGAGCGTCAGGTCGCCGGTGCGCAGGTGGTCTCGAGCGAGGGTCATCCGCCAGTCGGTCAAGTACTGCATGGGCGCCTGGCCGAGCGCCTGTTGGAAGGTTCGGGCAAAAGCCGCCCGAGACAGCCCGCTGACCGCGGCCAGTTCGGGCACCGTCCACGGGTGTCCGGCATCCTGGTGCATGGCTCGCAACGCCGCGTTCAGCCGGGGATCGACCGCCGCCCGGTACCAGCGAGGTGCAGTCGCGCTCTGCCGGAAGCTCGTGCGGATGGCGAGCACCAGAAGAATGTCCAGGAGCCGGTCGAGGACGGTGGGTTGGCCGGGCGCAGAACTGGCCAGTTCGCGTGACAGCAGGGCGACGACGTCGTGCAGGGGATCGCCGACCGCGGGCGACAGCGGAAGAACCTGGGGCAACGCACCGAGCAGGCCCCGGCCGATGTCACCCGAAAACCGGTAGGCGCCGCACAGGAACACCGCCGCCCTCTGGTCGTCCGAGCCCTCGTCGTGTCCGTGACGCGCCCGGAACTCCTCCGGTTCGAGGCAGTCGGCGCCGGGTTCGTGGCCGATGTGGTGGTCGGGACCGCCGCGGACGAGCGTCACGTTGCCGGGTGTGAGCTCGAACGGGCTGCCCGGATCATCGAGCCACAGCCACGCTCGCCCTCGGACGACCGCATGCACCGCGAGCTGGATGGTGCCTGACAGTCGCAATCCCCACGGGGGCCTGGCCACCGTCCGGGCGAAGACGGCGCCGGAGGCCCGCGCCCTCGTGAGGTGATCGTCCAGCAGGTCCATCTGCCCCATTTTGTGCGAAACCCGCTCGATCGTCAAAGCGATGAGCGTCTGGCACAAGATTACGAGCGTTTCACATATTGATCCGATCGGCATCGGTTCGCATCATTGGGGCCATGACGATCACATCACCGCAGACGACGCTCGTGCTCGGCGGCACCGGGAGGACCGGATCGCTGGTCGCGAGAAAACTCATCCAACGGGGCCTGAGTGCTCGGACAGCAGCGCGTCACGGTGCCGACGTGCGGTTCGACTGGGACGATACGACGACGCACGCGCGAGCTCTGGACGGGGTCGACCGCATCTACCTCGTCACGCCGGTCCTACGACTCCAGTACGCTCGCCAGGTCTCCACATTCCTGGATCTCGCCGAGGTCGCCGGAGTACGTCACGTGACCCACCTCAGCACCTACGCGAGCGACCAGGCGCCATCGGAGATCGACATACGGGCCGTCGAGCTCGATCTCATGGGCCGGGGTGCCCTCACGCACTCCATCCTCCGTCCCGCGTGGGTGATGCAGAACTTCAGTGACGACCACCTGCCGATCATCGAAGGCGTGATCACGGTGCCGTCCGGCGGCGGCGCGGAGGCGTTCGTCGATGCCACCGACATCGCCGCAGTCGCAGTCGAGACGCTGGTCGACCCCGACACCCATGCCGGTGCACAGTACGCGCCGACCGGTCCCGCAGCGCTCACGTTCGCCGAGGTCGCCGACATCATCGCCGGCGTGATCGGCCGGCCGGTGACCCACAACGACATCGACCGCGATGCCTGGATCGACGGCGCCGTCGCAGCGGGCTTCGTGCCCGCCGAGTACGCCGTGATGCTCCGCTGGCTGACCGGGATGATCGCCTCCGGCAGTGGCTCTCGGCCCAACGACGACGTCGAGAAGGTGACCGGCATGCCACCGGTCGATTTCGAGACCTTCGCTCGGCGGACCGCGCAGTCCTGGACCTCGCAGGCGGTCGGATGACCACGCCCATCGGCGATCTCGGTGACTTCGCGCCGCTGGACCCGTTCTTCCGGATCATCGAAGAAGGGCTTGCGGGACTCGTCGATGGCGGGCACTTCTTCGACCTGCTGGCCGACGACGTGATCTTCGACTACATCGTCTCCGTCCCCGGATATCCACGACGTGTCGAGGGACGCCGGGCTGTGGCGGAGCTGTACCGCGGCTACGGCACCACGATGGTCCTGCGGAGCGCGGACGAACTCGCCGTCCACCGGGACCGCGAGGCGTCGGTGGTCGTTCTCGAGTACGCGGTGCACGGGCGAGCAGTCCGGACGGGACGGGCCTACGACAACCACTTCGTCTCCGTGATCACGATCACGGACCGCAGGGTGACGCACTGGCGGGACTACCTGGACCCTGTCGCGGTCTTCAACGCGGTCGGGTGGCCTTGAGCGCTCCGATAACGCCGGCTCACATCTCGAGCGCCGGCCTGCGGCCGTCCGCCGAGGCCACCGGACGCGCAGGCAGCATGAGCGCGAGCAGCACGCCGATCGCCGTGAGCCCTGCGGTGAGCAGGAAGATGTCGCCGACCGCCGTGCCGAAGACCTCCAGCGTGGTGCTGTTGTAGAGCGAGAGAACGCCGGCCTGTCCCTGCGCGGCCACACCCTGCAGCTGCGGGAAGCCCGGAGCCACGCCGGGGAGCAGCACGGCACGGTCGCTCACCTGCTGGGCCTGCTGGCTGGTGAGGACGGCGGTCAGCACCCCCAGCCCGAGCGCCGACGCCACCCGCTGAGTGATGTTGTTCATCGCGCTCGCCCGGCCCACCGCCTCGCTCGAGATCGACGCCATCCCCGCGGTGATGATCGGCATGATCGACAGCCCCAGGCCCACGCTGCGAATCGACATCCAGAGCACGATCTGCCCCTTCGACGTCGCCAGCGTGACCCCGTGGATCAGGTAGGTGCCGTAGGCGACGAGCAGCAGGCCGACCGTCGCCGGCCATCGCGCGCCGATCCGGTCGTAGAGCTGACCGGAGATGGGCATCACCATCCCGGTGATCAGCGCGGGCAGCAGCAGCGTCAGGCCGGCCTGGAGCGCGCCGAGGCCCTGCCCCTCCTGGAGGAAGAGCGGAACGTAGAAGAAGCCGGCGAAGAGCGCCGCGAAGAGGATCGCCATCAGCAGCGAGGAGTTGGTGTAGTACCAGTTCCGAAAGATGCGCACGTCGAGCATCGGCTGCTCGACGGAGAGCTCGACGACGACGAAGAGGGCCAGGCTGAGCAGGCCCACCGCGATGAGGACGAGCACGCGGTACGACCCCCATCCCCAGGACGAGCCCTCGGACAGCGCCAGCAGCAGGGCGAAGAGCCCCGTGGCGACGGTCGCGAAGCCGGCGCCGTCGAACCGCTGGCCGCCCTTCCTCGGAAACCGCGGCAGCACCGCGGCCGCCGCCACCACGCCGAGCACGGCGACGGGGATGTTGATGTAGAAGATCAGCCGCCAGTTCACGTACTCGACGAGGTAGCCGCCGATGGTGGGGCCGACCGCCGGGGCGAAGAGCACGCCGAGCCCGAAGAAGCCCATGGCGGTCCCCATCTTCTCGCGCGGCACCATGCGGTACAGCAGGGCCTGCGCGACCGCCGGGAGCAGACCGCCGCCGATCGCCTGGACGATCCTGAACGCGATGAGGATGTTGAGGCTCCAGGCCAGACCGCACAACGCCGAGCCCGCCGCGAAACCGATGAGGGCCAATCGGTAGATGCGATCCAGGCCGTACCGGTCGCCGAGCCAACCGCTGAGGGGAACCACGATGCCCAGCGCCAGGGTGTAGGCGGTGGCGACCCACTGCACCTGGTCGGTGGTGGCGCCGAACTGCGACTGCATCTTGGGGATGGCGACGTTGACGATGTCGGTGTCGAGCACGGCCATGAACATGCCGACCACGAGCACCGCCAGCGGCAGCACCCACCCGCGCTCGGAGACCGGAGCATCCTCGGCCGGTGCGCTCGCCTCGGGGACCGGTGCGGCGGTCGCGACCTGCGGACGCCGAGGCCCACGGCGGTTGACGCTCCGCCTCCTGGCCGGTTGCGCGGGTCGCCGTGGACGCGGTGGACGGATGGTCGTGGGAAGCGCGACCACGCGACCCTCAGGTTCGACGTCGGGGGCGTCGTCCGCGGTCCGGACCGGATCGATCACCGGGGGGTCTCTCCCTGAAGGTCGTGACGGCGACGGGCGTGCGACGACGCGCCAGATCGGCAGAGGCAGCGCCGCGGAGAACGAGCCCCGACGTCGCCCGCGTCGAGACCGGGGGGCGGAGCGCCTAGAGGGTGGCGGCGAGCAGCGCGGCGGCGACGGCCGAGGCCCCGAGGAGGACGGCGGGCGCCGCCAGGGCCCGGGGTTCGGGCACGCGGACGAGGTGCGTGTACACCGCTCCCACCATCGCCGCGAGGATCAGAGCGGCACCTGCGATGCCCACGCCGTGGACGGCGATACCGATGAGGAGCAGGGCGGCTCCCACCACCTCCCAGGCGCCGGTGAAGACCCGGACCGAGTCGGAGTAGCGCCAGTTCCGGAAGTTGTCACGCTGCATCCTCATGCCGGCGAGCTTGGTCCCGCCGGCCATCAGGAAGAGGAGACCGAGGACCCCCGCGAGAACGTCCGCTGCTGTGCTCATGCCGCTCGACCTCCTTCCCCTGCTCGCGCCCGCGGGTGACGCGGAGGCGGTATGCTAGAGGAACGGGTTGATGATGTACCCCGCTATTATAGCGGAGTACATGGTTAGGGGCAACATGAGCATGGGTGAGCCGATCGACTTCGAGCTCGCCGACGCCTTCGCCGACTTCCTGCCGAGGTTCAAGCGCTGGATCGAGCACCTCCTCCCCCCGGGAGGGCCGACTGCCGTTCGCGTCCGGCTCCTGGGCATGGTCCACTGCGAGGGGCCGCAGAAGATGAGCGGTCTCGCCACCGCGCTGGGCATCACCGCGCGCCGGGTCACAGCTCTCGCGGACGCGCTGGAGGAGGAGGGTCTGGTGGCGCGGGGCCCCGACCCGCGCGACCGGCGGGTCACCTGGATCACCCTGACCGAGACCGGCGTCGCGACGGTCGACCGCCTGTACGAGGCGCACCGGGAGGCGGCGGCGGCGCTCTTCGACGAGCTCACCCCCGAGCGTAAGGCTGCGCTGCTCCAGACCGTGCGCGAGCTCTCTCGGCGGCTGAGCCGCCCCGCCCCCGAGGCGCGGCGCGGCGTGGACGTTGCCGTCTAGATCGGCGACAACTCGTCCCATGGGCGCCGGTGCCGGGGCAGTCACCCTGGCCACCTGGATCCTCAGGTCGATGGAGTGGGTTCTCGAGCATCATCGTCTTCCTCGTCAGGCCCAGCTGACTGCCCGTGGATGCTAGGGGCACCGCAACGGGTGGGGAAAACGACAACGACGCAAATGCACTAGGGACGAGAGGCCGGACAGCGCACGACCCTCAGGCGAACGACCTCTCATCGCGATCCGCGCGAGGCGCGCTCATCCGCTCGGCGAGGAACTCCTCCCAGGTTCGCCGGCCCACCGCGTGGTCGGGAGCGAGGTTGGCACCGCCGCGGACGGCGCGGGCGGCCTCTCCGGGGAGCCGGAGCGGCACGATCGGCCGGTGCCTGTGGCCGGCCCGCAGGTAGCTCTGGAGCAACTCCCTCAGTGTGTACACCCGTGGCCCGGCGATGTCGGGCGCCAGGCCGGCGGGGGCGCCGAGCGCGAGCTCGACGAGCCGGTCGGCGACCTCCCCCGTGTCGATGGGCTGGAACCGGAAGCCGGTGGGGGCCGGGACCACCGGCAGCTTGGTCATGAACCGGGCCGTCAGCAGGATCAGGTCGTAGAACTGGGTGGCGCGGAGGGTCGTCCAGGGGATGCCGGAGCCGGCCACCACCCGCTCGCCGGCGAGCTTGGACTCGAAGTAGACGAACATCGCCCGGTCGACGCGCCCCCGGACCGGGATCCGGTCGGCGCCGACGACGGAGATGTACACGAGGTGCCGCACTGCGGCCGTCGACGCGGCGCGCACCAGGTTCTGCGCCTTCTCACCATCGCCCTTCTGGGTGCCTGCGCAGTGCACGATGATCTCGGCGCGCTCGACCGCGGCCGTGATCCCCTCGCCCGTCGCGAGATCACCGATGGCGTGCTCGACCCCGTCCGCGGCCTCGCGGCTGCGCCTGCTGAGCACACGCACCCGGCACCCGGCGGTCTGCAGCCGCGGGACGACGAGGCGCCCGAGCGTGCCGGTGCCGCCGGTGACCAGGACCCGAGGTGTGGCATCGTCCATCCGAGCTTCCATCATGCCTCCTCGTCACATCGACCGCGACTCGCGGGTCACCTCGTTGACACCCCACGACCCGAGGATGTGACCGTTGGACGAGCACGAGTGGCTGGCCGGCGGCTTCGAGGAGCACCGCGCCCATCTCCAGCGGGTGGCCTACGCGTTCAGCAGTGGGTGACGGCGAGGCTGAAGGTGATCGACGTCGAGCCCGTGTTCTTGACCTTCACCTTGTACGAGCCCGCAGGGACGTTCGGCAGGGACAGGGTCAGCGACCCGCTCGAGCCGGTCTGCTCGCCGAGGACGGTGAGCGAGCTGTCGTAGACGATCAGGTCGACGGTCGTCGGCGGGGTCCACGTCACCGACGCGCTGAGCGGGCCGGCGGCGGTGGTGTCGACGAAGTTGCTCGTCGAGCTGGTGGCGGATGCCGACCCGGTGAAGTTCCGGGTCGCCTGCGTCGGGCACGCCGCGGTGGTCGACGTCGAGCTGCTGGTCGTCGTGCTCGTGGTGGTGGTGCTGGTGCTGGTCGTGGTCGTCGTGGTGGTGGTCGTCGTCGTGGTGGTGGTCGTGCTGCTGGTGCTGGTCGTGGTCGACGACGTCGTCGTGGTACCGGTGCTGCTCGAGCCGGTCGACGTCGTGCTCGACGTCGTGGTGGAGAAGGCACAGCTCCAGGGGTAGGTCTGGTCGGTCCCGCCGGGGCACGCGGAGGCCTCCCCGCTCTCCGGCTTGTACGCGCAGTGGCTGCTCGGTGAGCCGGTGAGGTGGTCGTCGGCGTCGCCGTCGCCGTCGCAGCTCCCTGAGCCGAGACCGAAGTCGTGGAAGACGACCGGGTCGCTCGCGGTGCCGGCGTAGGTGGAGCCCGAGCCGGGGAAGACCCGAACCGTGCCGTCGGGGTACACGTCGGTGACCGTCGCCTGGACGCTCCCGTCGGCGAGCACCGAGACGTCCGCCTCCTCCGACCGGCAGGCGCTGCCGCCCTCGCAGGGGGCATATCCCTGGGGGTTCGACGAGTTCGCCGGTGGGGTCTTGATCGAGGTGATCCGGTAGTTGCCCGGAACGGGGATGCCGGTGAAGGTGAGGCACCCGACCGAGGTGCTGCTGCAGTTCCCGCGCGGCACAGGGCAGGTGCCCGAGGACACCGTCTGCAGCCCCGAACCCGAGCTCGACACCTCGAGCGGCGCGCCGAGGTTCCCCCCGGTGAGCTGATAGCCCGCCCCGTCGAGGGCGCGCTTGCAGGAGTCCATCGTCTGGAGGGTGAGCGAGGTCGTCGGACCGCTCGCGGCCACCCCCTGCCCGCTGCCGAGCAGCATGGCGAGGCTGCAGGCGACGAGCGCGCCCAGCGATGCGACCACGCCGGCGAGCCGGCGGCGGTTCCCTGACACCTGTGTTCCTTCCCTGGCGGCCGGCGGCGCCGGTCCTCCAGCACAACGCGTGCGGGCGCCGAAACCTGGGCGGCTCGGCCGAGCACGGGTACATGAAACCGTTACGGAGCGGTGCCGCCTCCGGGACAGGACCGCACCCGGCACGTCGGGGGCGGCCCCCGAGACTTGTCCGCCAAGTGCCGCTCCGGCATGGCCGCGACTGGGTGGAATGACAGGGTGAACCATTACGAGCTCCTCGGCGTACAGCCGTCCGCGACCACGGATGAGATCCGTGACGCCTATCTCCGCAAGGCCTCGGTGACCTACAACCCCCAGAACAGGGAGGTGCTCAACGGGGCGTGGGAGGTCCTCCAGGACGGCGCGGCGCGGGCGACGTACGACGAGAGCATCGGCGTGGTGACCGAGGCGCCGCCCATCACGCCGGCCCCCACCGAGCCGCCGCCCTTCTCTCCGTTCCCGACGGTGCCACCGCCCCCTCCGACCGCCGCACCGGCGTCCGGCGGGCCGCTCTGCCAGCACTGCAACGGCGCTCCCACGGCGCACGTCAGCTTCGCCTCCCAGAAGGGACGGCTCATCTACCGTTCGATGCAGCGCGTGGAGGGCGACTTCTGCCGCCACTGCGGGCTGTCGATCGGCCGGCGGATGACCGACAGCACCCTGACCCAGGGCTGGTGGGGCACCATCTCGTTCTTCTTCAACTTCGTCGTGCTCGCCCGCAACCTCGCCGACCTCCGCAACCTCGGCCGGCTGGCGGACCCGTCCTGGCCGAACGGCCCCGGGGCCTTCCCGCCCTATCCGCCCGGCCGCCCGCTCCACCGCCGCGCCGGCATCGGCGTCGCCCTCATCGCCCTCGTCATCGGTGGCGGCGTCATCGCCGCGGAGGTGACCCGGCACGGCGGCGGCCACAGCAGCGGGATCAACGCTGCGCAGTACGGCACCGGTGCCGGCGTCCGCAACGCGGCGGCCACCGCGTACGCGAGGCTGGACGTCGCCGGCGTCAACGAGACCGACTTCGCCAACGGGGTGAACGCGATCACCTTCCCGCAGGACATGCGTCCCGACGTCGACAGCCTGGTCGCCGCGCTCCGGCAGTTCGAGCAGGACTACACCGCGAACAACTGCACGAGCAGCGCGTCGCTCGGGGCAACCTGCAGCGACAACGGCGTGGCGCTCGCCGCCGACCAGGCCGCGATGATCGCGGCCGACGCCAAGATCCGGCAGGACCTCGGCCTCCCCGCGATCGACACCAGCAACCTCGCGCAGTAGCGGGCGGTGCAGGGCCATAGGTCACGTCCGGCGGGACCTGTGGCACTGGGCGGCTCGCCTGCACCGGCGTGGGCACCGCGCTGAGTCGCGCGGCCGGTGCACCCGTCGCCTTCGAGGTCGACGGTGTGCGGTCGCTCTATCGCGCCGGGTGGAGCGTCCTCGTCCAGGGCGTCGCCACCGCCATCACCGATCCCACCGAGCTGGAGAGCCTGCGCCGCGGTCCACTCAAGTCCTGGGCCGCGCCGGGGCCGCAGCAGTGGGTGCGGGTGTCGATCGACGAGATCTCCGGGCGCCGCATCCCCGGAGGCTGAGTCTGCGGCGCACCGGATGTGCCCGCTCACGTCCTTTGCGTGCGTTTCTGCAGCGAGTGACCAGATGAGCGGCGGGTGCCGTTGACAGGTCCCCGGGCGCCGACTAAGGTTGCGCCCCGACGCCTGTCCGCGCGGTCACCGAGGAGCGATGACGCGATGCACAACGCCTTCGACGCACTGACACGTGACGTCGCCGCCGGTGCCCTGTCGCGCCGCCAGCTGCTGCGACGCATCGGCACCGGCGCGGGTCTCGCGCTCATCGCGCTGACCGCCGGCGGGCGCGGTCACACCGCCTGGGCGGCCGGGGCTCCGTGCAACGGCACCGTCTGCGGCAACGACTGCTGCACCGCCGAGGAGCGGTGCACCAGCAGCAGGTGCACACCGATCAACGGCACCTGCAACGGGGCGGGCGAGACCAAGTGCGGTGGCGACTGCTGCACCCCCAACGAGGTCTGCACCCCGCAGGGCTGCAAGCCCAGGTAAGGGGCGCCTCAGTCCGGCTCGACGACCTTGCGCGCCCTGCTCGGCGCCACCCGCGGAGGCTCGCCGGGCATCTTCGGGTAGACCGGCGGCCAGGGCGCGTCGACGAGGCCGTTCGCCATGTCGCGCTCGTGGAGCGCGAGCAGTGGGTCGAGCGCCTGGGGCGCGGCCGTCATCGGGGCCCATGGATCGCCGGCGGCCGCGACCCGGGCCGGCACCGTGGCGATGGTGAGCGCGTCCGGGTGGATGCTGTCGAGCTCGTCCCAGGAGAAGGGGGTCGAGACCTGGGCTCCGGGGCGGGCGCGCACCGACCAGGCGCCGAAGATCGTCTTGTGCGGCGCGTTCTGGTTGAAGTCGACGAATACCCGCCGGCCGCGCTCCTCCTTCCACCACGCGGCGGTGATCAGCTCCGGGCGCCGGCGCTCCAGCTCGCGCGCCACCGCGACCGCCGCGGAACGCACCTCGTACGACGTCCATTGCGCGCGCAGACGCACATACACGTGGATGCCGCGGTTGCCGGTCGTCTTCGGCATCCCGACGACACCGGCCTCGTCGAGCAGGGCGCGCACCTCGCGCGCCGCCTCCTGCACCATCGGGAAGGTGACGCCGGGTGTGGGGTCGAGGTCGATGCGCAGCTCGTCGGCGTGCTCCTGGTCCGAGGCCTGCGACGGCCAGACGTGGAAGCCGAGGCAGGCGAGGTTCACCGCCCAGAGCACGTGGGCGAGGTCGGCGGCGACGAGCGCCCGTGAGGTCGTGCCGTTCGGGGTGCTGACGATCGTCGTCTGGAGCCAGTCGGGATGGGAGTCGGGCACCCGCTTCTGGAAGAACGACGGCCCGCCTGCTCCGCTCGGGAAGCGCTGGAGCAGGACCGGCCGCCCGCCCATCGCGGCGAGAAGGGGTCCCTCGACCGACTGGTAGTAGCGGACGAGGTCGAGCTTGGTGTCGCCGCGCTCCGCGAAGAACACCTTGGTGGGGCTGCTGATCGGGACCTCCCGTCCGGAGGCCTCGACCACCACGACCTCGTCCTTCACGCCCGCCACCATAGCGGGTGCCGGGCGGATCGGGGCAGAATGCGCCCGATGGCCGTTCAGGAGTTGGAGATCACCCGTCCGGTCGCGGGCGTGGAGCTGCGCTGCCGCCTCGCGCTTCCCGGAATCGAGGGGCGCCGGCCCGGCGTCGTCGTCATTCACGATGCGCTCGGCGACACCCCCGACCTGCGCCGCCAGATCGGCTGGCTCGCCGGGGCCGGCTACGTGACCGTCGCGCCGGACCTCTTCTCGGCAGGGCGCCGGGTGGTCTGCCTGCAGTCGACCTTCCGCGATCTCTTCCGCCGCCACGGCCCCTCCTTCGAGCGCATCGACGCGATCCGCAGCTGGCTCGCGGGGCGTGACGACTGCACCGGCCGGGTCGGGGTGATCGGGTTCTGCATGGGCGGGGGGTTCGCCCTCCTGCTCGCCCCGGGCCACGGGTTCGCCGCCTCGAGCGTCAACTACGGCATGGTCCCGCGGAAGGTCGAGAGCATCCTCGGCGGCGCCTGCCCGATCGTCGGCAGCTTCGGACGGAAGGACCGGACCCTGCGCGGCGCGGCGGCGAAGCTCGAGGGGGCGCTGAGCCGGCTCGGCGTCGACCACGACGTGAAGGAGTACCCGGACTGCGGACACTCCTTCCTCAACGACCACGACAGCGTCCTCTTCCGGGTCGCCGGGGCGGTCATGGGCGGCGGATATGACGAGCCGTCCGCCGAGGATGCGCGCCGCCGCATCCTCGACTTCTTCGACCGCCACCTCGCAGCGGCGGGGTGAAAACGGGCCGACCCCGCCCGGCACGGCGCCGGACGGGGTCGGGGTCGGGGTAGAGTTCGGGCCTAGCCGATCGGCAGGGCGGGAGTGCCCTCGATCTGGACCGCCTGGAGCGCGTTGGCCGGGAGGCCGAGCAGCTCGAGGATCGTCGGCGCGATCGACGTGGTCTCGAAGGAGCTGGAGTTCACGCTGCCGCTGCGGGGGACGCCCGCACCGGAGACGACGAGGGGCACGTGGCGATCCTGGGGATCGGCACCACCGTGCTCCGCGATCTTGCCCTTCTTGCCGGTGTAGACGACACCGTGCTGGACGATGCCGAAGATGTCCGGAACGCGGGCATCACCGACGGGGACGTGGAAGTAGTTGGCGGCGTCGGCGCCGGCGAAGACCTGGGCGAGACCCGACGCGGTGTACGCCTTGGGGTTGCCGTTGATGTCGTTGCCGGTGCCGCTGTGGCCGAGGAGGAAGTTCTTGGCGAAGCTGGTCGCCGCGGGGGAGTGGTCGCTGAGCCAGATGAGCATCGCGTCATCGTCGACGCTGAAGTTCACCAGGGTGGTGCCGGCGTGGCCGGGGGTCGCGGCCCAGGCCGCGTTGAGGGCGCTGATGATCGGGCCGTCGGGGATGCGGGTGAGCGCGGACGGCTCCATCGGCGACTGGCCATGCTTCGCCGAGAGGATGATCGTGGTCGACTTGTCGAGCTTGTCCTGCTTGATCGCGTCCACCATCCGGCCGACCTCGGTGTTGATGAAGTCGAGGGCGCGCATGAGGACCGGACCGGGGGTGACGCCGTCGGCGAGGTAGCCGCCGGGCTGGCCCTGCGAGGTCGGCAGCTTCTCGGCGGTCGAGACCGTCTGGAAGTTCATGCCGAAC